>NZ_VFWL01000012.1:0-188063 GCF_006442495.1 Mesorhizobium sp. B2-1-3 | reverse complement strand
CCTTCGCCCTGCATGTCGATGCCGCCACCGGCCAGGTCGCGGTTGCGCAATACGTCTCGCTCCAGCATCCCGACACCCACAGCAACGACGAGGGCATCGCGCTCGGCGCCGGCTCGGTCTCGGTCACCGTGACGGCGACCGATGGCGACGGCGACCACGTCACACAAAGCGCCGACATCTCCCAGACCATCGTCTTCGAGGATGACGGGCCGAAGGCCGTCGGAACCGCCTCGATCACGGCGAATGTCGACGAAGACGGGCTTGCCGGGCACAACCCAGATGCCGGCAGGCCGGGTGAGACGGGAGCGATCGGCCTTTCCGCGACCGTCACGGGCGCTGCCGGCGCGCTGACCGCGCTCGTCGACTTCGGCGCCGACGGCCCGGGCGCCCAGGCCTTTCATCTTGCCTCGACGGCCGTGCCGGCGGATTCCGGCCTTACGTCGCAGGGCGCGCATGTGCTCATCGTATCCGATGGGAGCACCTTGCATGGTTATGCCGAGGCAGGAAACGGCGCCGGCTTCTCGGCCGGCGACCGCGAGATCTTCCAGCTGACCGTGGGGGCCAACGGCTCCTACGTCTTCACGCTCAAGGATCAGATCGATCATCCGGCGCTGGACGGCCAGGCCGGAGACAATGGTGAAAACCAGCTGACGAGCCCGATCGATCTTTCCTCGTATATCGTCGCGACCGACGGTGACGGCGACTCCATCCCCCTTGGCGCCGGGACCTTCCTGATCCAGGTCCTCGACGACATTCCGGTGCAGACCAGCGCCACCGTCTCCGGCAATGTCGGCGAGGACGCGCTTTTGCTGGCGAACTCGAATGGTCATTCCGTCGGCAATCCCGACGGAGATGGCCTCGGCACGGTCGCGACCGGTTCGCTGAGCTCGCTGGTCTCCGCCGGGGCGGACGAACCCGGTTCCTTCTCGCTGATCCAGAACCCCGCTGGCTTGCCGGCGGCGACATCGAAGGGCGAGGCGATCGTCTACCACGTCGACGGCACGGTGCTGACCGGCTATGTCGAGAGCGGAACACCCGGCCTCGATGCGGGCGACCGCAAAGTCTTCACCCTCGATGTCCAGCCGAACGGCACCTACACCTTCACCTTGCTGGACCAGATCGACCACCTGCCGAACTCCCCCGCCAACGATGACAACCAGAAGCTGGTGCTCGACTTCACACATGCGCTCCAGTTCACCGACGCCGACGGCGACACGATCGCGATCACCGGCGAGACGACGACCACCACAGCCACGACAGGCCTGAGTCTGCATTCCGGCCATTACGGCACCTATACCGTGGGCGGCGTTACGTTCGACGGACTAACGTTCAAGGGAGCCTTGGCTCACGATTTCAACAATGGCGCCGGAAGCGATTCCTTCAACGTTTCGGGTCAGGGCGTCGGCATCGGCGACAATCATATCCATGACAATGAGGGCTTCATCTTCTCGCGGCCCGGCACCGATGCGGTGAGCTTCACCATCAACGGCAACGGTTCGGGCACAATTTCCTGGGAAGCCTACAATGGCGCCGGCGTGCCGGTTTCCGGCAGCTCCGGTTTCCAGATAGGAACGATGACTGTGCCGGCCAACGGCTCAGTCGTCACGATCGACCCGGCGGGCACGTTCGACCATCTGGTGATCCGCTTCGATCTCGACAGCGGCGACAAGATCCGCGCCGAAAATTTCCTCTATACGTCGACCACCACCACCAGCGGCGGCGTCTTCACCATTGGCATCGAGGACGACATTCCGGTAGCGCTGAACGGCAGCGCCACTCTTCCGACCGTCTACGAAGACACGCTGACCGGCCTGTCGAGCGGAAATTCGGAAGGCGGCAGCCAGCCAACCTCGGTTACGTTTGGGGCATCGGCCTTCGTCCCACTGCTTTCGATCGGCGCTGATGACGACGCGACTTTCTCCTTCAACGTCGAAAAGAATGGAACTCAGGCGGGCGTGTCGTCGGGGGGATCGGCGGTTCATTTCGTTGTGGGTGTCGATGCCGTCGATGGCGTCGCGGCGGACGGTCGCACCGTATTCACGATTGCGGACAACAACAACGGCACCTTTACGCTGACGCTGCTCGATCACCTCGACCATAGCCTCAATTCCGGCGACAGCGGGACGATGGCGATCGACATCGGCTCGCTCTTCAAGGCGACCGACTTCGACGGCGACAGCGTCAACCTGGCCGGCACGTTGAACATTGTGGTCGAAAATGACAGGCCAGTGATCGCTGCGGCGGAGGCCACCGTGGCGGAAAGCACCGCAGCGGGTTCCACAAACGCATTCAACGCGGCCTCCGCGACCGGCTCGCTGGGAATCTCGTGGGGAGCCGACGACGCCAATCCCAACAGCGGCATTCACGACCGCTCGGTTACCTTCAATCCGGCGTTGGCCGGCGTCCAGGCTGGCCTGACGTCCAATGGCGATGCCATCACCTACACTCTGTCCAGCAACGACGCCGTGCTGACGGCGACCGCCACGCACAACTCGGTCATCCGCACCATCTTCACCGTGTCGATCAACGATCAGACTAACGGCAACTATTCGTTCAACCTGCAAGACAATATCGACCATCCGGCTGGAGCCGACCACAACGACAAGGCCCTGTCCTTCGACTTCACCGCGACGGATTCGGATGGCGACAGCACGTCGTCCGCCTTCACCGTGCATGTCACCGACGACATTCCGGTCGTCACCAGCCCTGCGGGTACGGGCAATGTGTCGGAGAGCCTGCTGCCCCTGGTACAGCCGACATCAGGCAATCTCAATATCGACTGGAATGCGGACGACAAGGGATCGAGCCATCTCGAATTCGCGCGCGGTCCCGGCAACACTCTCATGGCGCCCGAAGAGCTGACCTCGGGCGGCGTTTCGCTGGACTACACAGTCCGTCTTGCCGCCAACGGCGTCGATGAGGAACTCGTCGCCTTCAAGCAAGGCGACACCGTATCCAATCCCGTCTTCATGGTGACCCTGAACGGCGTGGGCACGCCGACCTTTGTCTTCACCCTCTGGCAGCCGCTTGACCACGACCACACCGGCGGCAGCGACGCCTCGCTGCCGCTCGGCTTCACCATCAAGGCCGTCGACGGCGACGGCGACTCCGTCACCCAGAGCTTTACGGTCAATGTCGCGGACGACGTGCCGGCGGCAGCGATGAATGCACAGGTCCAGCTCGATGACGACGCGCTGGGCGGCAATCCCGATGGCACCGGCGATGTCGATCCCGACACCGCCCACACATCCGGTACGCTCGGTCACACCTACGGCGCCGACGGCGCCGGTACGACGCTGCTCACCGGCGCAACGCTGCCGGTTGCGGGCGGGTTCTCGGTGACCTCGAACTCGGGAACCGACCTGATCATCAGCCAGATGCAGAACAACGTCGTCGTCGATGTGCTGAAGGTGCATCTGGCCGACACCACATCCGGCGCCTACACGGTCACGCAGCTTCATGCGATCGAGCACCCTGCCGGCGACGACGAGAACAATCTGCAGTTCGGGGTCAACTACACCGTCACGGACGGCGACCACGACACGGCCACCGGCACGCTGTCGATCGATGTCGACGACGACACGCCGACGGCGAGTGTGAGTGCCTCGCAAAACGTCGCCGAGGGCACAACGGTCACCGGCGTGCTGGACTTCGTCGCCGGCGCCGATGGTGCCACGGTGACGCAGATCAACGGCAAGACCCTGGTGTTCGGCGCCGATGGCTACTCGCAGCCAATCGTCTTCGAGCACGGCACGATGGCGGTCATGGCGAATGGCAGCTACACATTCACCGCGCAAGGCGACGACGTCTATCTTACTGGAGGCACCGCAACCGGCACCTTCACCGTAAAGGATGGCGACGGCGATACGTCGACCGCCAACTTCGGCTTTGCGATCAACGACACCACCAACGACACGACGGTCAACCTTAGCGCCTCGACGGTGTCGGAAGGAGCGGTGGCCAACTACGTCTTCACGGCAACACTGTCGAACGCCTCCCAGGGCGTGACCACGATCACAACCAACCAGGGCGACATCACGATCGCGAACGGCCAGACCACCGGCACGCTGACGATTGCCTCAGGCAATGACGAGGACGTCTATCTCGACGCGTCGAGCCGGACCGCGACCATCATCAACACCAGCGGTGGCAATTTCGAGCATCTCGTGGTCGGCGCCGCAACGGCGACGGCGCAGGTCACCGACACTACCAACACGGTGACGGCGACGCTCACGTCCTCAACAATCCCGGTCTCGGAAAATGGCGGCTCGATCCTCTACACGGTGACGCTGACCGGTACTCCTGGTTCGGTCGCACCGACCGCACCACTGACCTTCACGCTGGCCAATGGCGAGACAGTGACAGTCGCCACCGGCGCTACGACAGGATCCGTGACCCACACCTACACGGACGCCCAGATCACCAACCAGGCGAATATTTCCAATTCGATCGCGTCGGTGCAGTCGGGGGGCAGCGAATACGAGCATCTGGTCACGGCGGGCTCGACCACTGTCGACGTCAACTACTTGACGACGCTTACCGGTCTGACGCTGCAAGCTTCGGGCGGGGATACGTTCGTCGATGAAAAGGGCCTGGATATCCGTAGCGGCGAACCTGCGGGATCTGGCGAAAACGACAACAATCCGGCTACCAATGTCGATCCGTCGGAAAGCAACACCGGCGCCTTCGGTTTCACATCGCCCGACGGCTTGGTCACGCTGACGATCGGGACCACGGCGCTGACCTTGGCGGAGTTACAGGCCGCCTCGCCCGGAGCGCCGGTGACCATCTTGGGCGGCCCGGCCTACGGATTGCTCCAGGTGACAAGCTTTGTCGGAGACGCGACCGGCGGCACGGTGACCTACAAGTTCACCTTGCTCGACAATGTCACTCATCCGAATACAACGGCGGATGCGACGCCCGGTGACCGTGGCCTCCAGGATCAGGTGTTTGCGAACTACGGTGTTGTCGTTACAGACACCGACGGCAGCAGCACCACCTCTTCGCTCGACATCGCGATACGCGATGATGGCCCAACGGCCCACAATGACACCGATTCCTTCGGCACTGGCATCATAGGCAGCTCGATCCTCGGCAATGTGATAGACGGCGCCGGCACCAACGAAGGTCTGCACGGCACCGGTATCGACACCCTGGGTGCCGACGGCGCCAAGATCAGCGGCGTCACTGGCTCTGGTGGATCGGACACCGATGTGGCTGGCGGCGGCTTCGTCGTCAGCGGCCAATTCGGCACGCTGGCTCTGCAGGAGGACGGCAGCTACGCCTATACCCGTGTCTCCGGCCTAGCCGGCAGCGACGTGTTCACCTACACGCTGAAGGACGGCGACGGCGACACCTCGACCGTGACGCTGACCGTCGGGCTCGACAGCACCGGTCAGCCGACCGCCACCTCGTCGAGCATCGTGGTCGACGAAGACGATCTTGCCGCGGGCGTCCACAACACCAATAGCACGGGCGACGATACGACTTCGAACCCTGCGAACATGTCGCTTGGCAGCTATGGGCCGGACGGGCATGGCTCGCTCGGCTTCAACGTTACCAATGGCGACACCGTCATGGACGGCGCTTTCACAGTGAAGCATGACGGCGTCGCGCTCCACTATTACTACGACACGGCCTCACACACCTTGTACGGCACGACCGACACGTCCGGCGCGACGGCCGCAGCCAACCACGCCGTCTTCAAGATCGAGGTCAACCAGACAGCGGCGACCTATAACTTCACGCTGCTGCAGGAGGTCGATCACCCGCAAGGCGGCGGCGAGAACGACATCAATCTTTCGCTTGGGTACACCATCACCGACTCCAACGGCGACCACGCCAACGGCACGGTCGGCATCAAGATAGACGACGATATGCCGGTGGCGAAGCCGGACACCGTGCAAGTAGACGAAGGCAGCAAGCCGACGATGAACGCGGTGCTTGTGCTCGACTTCTCGCAGAGCATGAACGATGTCGTCCCAGGCACGGGGCACACACGCCTTGAGCTCATGAAGACAGCCGTGGCTGATTTCCTCGCAAGCAATGACGTCACATTCACGCAGGTCACCGTCTATACTTTCGGCGTCAACGCCAGCTTCGTCGGGCAGTACAGCGATCCGGTAGCAGCGGCTTCGGCTATTGCCGCGATTACCTCGACCTCGGCCGGCACCAACTACGCCAGCGCCGTGAATCTGGTCGGCAGCTCAACGGGCAATGGCTATGCCAACCTCAGCCATCCCACGGCCGACCTGACCAATGTCTATTTCCTGACAGACGGCGACCCGACCGGTGGTACCCATCTGACCACGGCGCAGCAGACGGCATGGACCAATTTCCTCAACCACAGCGGGAACGACCCGGACTATCCGCCAATCAGTCACGTCTATGCCGTCGGCTTCAGCGACATCGATGACACCAGCTTCCTAGACGAAGTCGCGCAGCGTCCTCAGGACAGCACACAGATTGTGCAGGATCCGACTGTATTGTCGGGAACTCTGCAGGATACGCTGCCCGGCGAAATTTCGGGCAACGTGATCTACGGCAACGACAATCTGCCGACAGGCACCGATGGGGTTGCCTTCGGGGCCGATGGCGGGCATATCCTGTCGATCAAGGTCGGGAACATTACCTACACCTATGACCCGGTCGGCAACGACGTCGCCGCAAGCTCCGGCCCGAGTCCGACGCAGAATACGTCCGTCCTGACCGTGACCACGCCGATCGGTGCAACATTGAAGTTCGACTTCGCGACCGGCCATTGGGACTACAACGCACCGGTGGCAGGCGTTAGCCAGGACACGACCGAGACCTTCCATTACGTCGTCGTCGACAATGACGGGGATACCGCGGCAGCTGATCTGGCGATCACGGTCCACGACATCCCGGTCAACCATGCGCCGATTGTCTCGGCCGTCAGCGCCACGGACACAGGCATAAGCTTCACCGTTGCCGACCAGGAAGACACCGCGTTCTCGATGGCGTCACCGTTCACGACGGCCCTCGGCAACCCGACGCTCGGCATCGGCGCGAACACCGTGAATGTCAGTCAGCAGGCGGCTCCGCTTACGGGCACGCTGCAGATCAGTGATGGCGATGACGCCACTTCGGTCATCGGCCTGTATCTCGGCACCAGCGCCGACGAGACAATCGCCCCACCGCTCAGCGGTTCATCCAACGCCATGTATGGCTTCGGCGGAGCCGATACGCTGACCGGCGGCGGCGGCGGGGACTATATCTTCGGGGGTGCCGGAGCTGATACCGTCACCGGTGGTGCTGGCGCGGACATCCTGAGCGGTGGCGCGGACAACGACAAATTCAACATCGCGAGCGGCGACTTCGCAGCAGGTGAGTCGATCGACGGCGACAGTGGCAACGATACGATAGCCATTACGACAACCAGTGGTGCCAGCTATGATTTTGCGATCGGCACGATCGCCAATGTCGAGAACCTTACCGCTGGCAGCGGCAACCAGACCGTCACAATGGCCGCCGGGCAGTGGGCCGGCCTCACTTCGATCGATCTGGGTAGCGGTAACGGCGATGTCCTGAATGTACAGGTCAACGGCGTGATGAACATTTCGGCGGCCAGTACGACGACTGTCGCCAACACGGAGACCGGCAATCTTACCGGCACCGGCGTTGACGATTCAATTACGCTCACCGGCACCCAGTTGAATGCGATCCTGACAGGCTCGGGCACTATCAATCTTGGCGGCGGAACGGCAGATACGATCAATCTAATATCCACATCATCCGAGCTGAACACACTGGGCGGGACTGACACCAGCATCGCGGGCGTTGAGGCGATCTCGGCGGCCGGCGCAACAGCCGCTGTTATCATCGCTCTTACAAGTCAGAGCGAGGCATTCACGCTCACCGGTAGCGGCTTCAACGATACGCTCATCGGAGGATCTGGCTCCGACACCATTCTCGGAGGTGCGGGCGCTGATACGATCACAGGCGGCGCCGGTGCCGACACGCTGAGCGGCGGAGCCGACGCTGACCGGTTCAGATGGACCGAAGATAGTTCTATTCCCGGCAATGCCGACACGATTACCGACTATAATTTCGGCCAGGGGGACAAGATCGATCTCCAAAGCATTGTCGGTACAATCAACAAGGGTACTGCTATCAATTATGTTCACGTGGTTGCCAATGGCAGCAACCTCCTGATCCAGGTAGACACAAACGGCAATCAAGGAAACGGCGGCAACTTTAACGGAACAACGGTATATACTCTGACTGATGCCAACACCGCCGGTGTCGACACGGTTCGGTTGTCTTTCGGTGGCCAGAACTTCACGATTACGGAAAACAATGTGGTGGCAGGTGCCGTGGACCCGATCATCCTCGACCTCAACCACAACGGCTTCGCCTTCTCCGACCTCAGCCAGGGTGTCCAGTTCGACATCGATGGCGACGGCGCCAAGGACCAAATCGCCTGGAACACCTCGAATGACGGCATGCTGGCGGTGGATCTCAACCATGACGGCAAGATCGACGACGGCACCGAGCTGTTCACGCCGAGCTTCGGCGGCGGCAAGTTCGCCAGCGGGGCGGCGGCACTCGCCTCGCTCGACGGCAATCATGACGGCGTCATCGATCACAATGACGCCGCCTTCGACAGCCTGCTGATCTGGAAGGACGCCAATACCAACGGCGCCAGCGATGCCGGGGAATTGTCGCACCTCGCGGATAACGGTATCGTCTCGATCAGCACGGCGGCCAGCCCCGCCGTGGGCGAAATCGACGGGCAGACCGTGACAGGCAACGGCACGTTCCAGATGGCCGACGGCACCACCGGCAACTATGTCGAGGTCGAACTCGACACCTCGCTCGGTGCCCCCGCACAGCCAACCGTCGCCTCCGACGGCACGAAGACCTTCGCCATCGGCTCTCTCGAGGTGACCGACCTGATCGCCGACTTCCATGACGGGGCCAAGGGCGACCAGATCGATCTTACGGCATTGCTGAAGGGCCTGGCCGGCGTCACCGATCTCGAAGCCGGCGGCTTCGTGGAGATCGCGCAGTCCTCCGCCAATGCGGCGAACGCCGAGGTCAAGGTCGACACCAATGGCGGCGGCGACAACTATCACACGGTGGCGGTGCTGGAGAACTATACGTTCCACAGTGCGGCCGAAGCAGTCAAAATACTCTATGACGACAGCCATGGTACCAAGCAGGACGTGGCCTAAGGGGCGAAAGGAACGGGGTGAGCAACATGAACAGAATCTTGCGGGTGGCTTTCGGGGCCGGTCTGCTGTCGATCTTGTCGACGGGCCTCAATGCCGCCGACATCATCGAAGGACCCACGGGCGATTATTGCGGTGTCGTCGGCACCTCCAACCTGGTGCTGAACGACAACATCGTCGATCTCAGGGATCAGGTGGTGAAGCTGATGGACGAGTCGGTCGCCGTCGCAAACAGCTCGGAGTGGATCAATTCGTCCCGGCCGGTTTTCGTCTGGGCCTCGGAAGCCAAGGTCGCCTGCGGCATGGCTTACGGCTATCTGAAGACGAACTACAAGGACGAGGACACGCTCAACAAATGCGAGTGTTTCCACGATCGCATGGTCGAGTACATGCACTGACCGGATAGGCAACCTGCGCCTGTTGGCCACCATGGCAGCGGACGGATCAACTCCTGAAGGCGATCGCCGTGGCCGGCATTGGCCAAGTCGTCACGCTGGCTTGCGCCGACCGGCTGGAGCAGCCTCCCATGGCACAACCTCCGTCGTCCGGCTCGGCGCAGCCGATCCATTGTGACGCAACCGCAGTGTGGTATGCGACAGACATTCAAGGCGTTCGTGAGCTATCAGCCGACCGTGCCGTTGGCGACGTTCGGCGTTTCCGCGTTTTCGTCGGACCGCGATACCTTCTCAGGGCAAGCGCGACGGATCGGGGCGCTGAGGGCTCGGCTCTTCGGCGGCTGAAGAAAAACAGGACGGCACGACCAGTTCGCCGTAACATGCGTCGGAGACCAGACCGGGAATAATAAACCGGCGGTGAACAGGGTGGGACAATCATGGAAGCTGGCCGACGGGTCCGTGGGCTGAAGATTTGGGCAACCGCCTTCGCGCTCGCCGCGGTATTGTCGGGCTGCCAGTCGAAAGGGGGCGTTACCGAAGCGCTCGATCCGGCGGCGATTGCCGCGCCTGCCGGGCAGGACGGCGCCGCGGCCGCCGGCCCGGTCGAGGCAACCCAGTCGCTGGGTACCGGTTCGACGAAAATTACCATGCTGCTGCCATTATCCGCCCCGGGATCGGCGGGGCAAAATGGCCGCAAGATGCTCGATGGCGCCAAGCTCGCGATGACCGATATCGGCAATGGATTGCTTACGCTGACCGTGGAGGACACCAGGGGCGACAACGCACAGGCCGGCAAATTGGCGCTGCAAGCCCTGACGACCGGCACGAAAGTCGTCATCGGGCCGACCGAACTGCCGGCAGCCCAGCATATCGCCACATTGTCGGGATCGAAGCGGCCGCCCGTGCTGGCGCTTGCCGACAATTTCGCGGGCGGCGCCGGTGTTTATGCCGTGCGCCTCAGCGAAGCGGACAGTGCGGCGGCGGGCGCCGCGGGCATCGCCGCGAAAGGCGGAAAGAAATTCGTACTGTTTGTCGCGGGTGGCTCGAACGCCAGCACGGTCGAGAAGCGGGTCGCCAACAGTCTCAGCATCTATGGCGCGACGCTCGCCGTCACCGTTCCATATTCGGCCGGCGACGGCGCCGCCAAGGCGGTCGACGAAATGGCCTCGCTCGTGGACACTCCCGACGCTGTCATCATTGCCAGCGGCGATGCCAGCCCCTCGCCTATCCTTGCCGCCCTCAAATCAAAGGGCATTGCGGGCAAGGCGACCTCCGTCGTCGGAACCAGCCGTTGGCTGGAGCATCCCATGGAACCATCGTTCGAGGGAGCCTATATCGCAACGCTCGATCCGGGCGAAACCGGGCCGATCGCCGATCGCTTCAGGACGACATACAATTATCCCGCCGACGTCAACGTAGCCTACGCTTATGATATGGTTGCGCTGACTGCAGGAATTGCCAGCGCGGTCGGACCTGACGGTTTCAGCAAACAGGTGCTCGAAAATCCGAGTGGATTTCGCGGATCGACCGGCCTGTTCCGCTTTCGCGCCGATGGATCCAGCCAAAGATCGATGCCATTCTATCGGATAGAAAAGGGTGCGCTCAAACTGGTTGCCAAATCGACCTCGGGGTTCTGACCGTCCGGTAACGAACGCTGTGCTGGCCCGGCTGGTCATTACGGTCGGAGGCCTCGAGCTGCTGTTCGGGATTGCCCTGATCATGCATGCCGGAGCCTTGCTTGCGACCGACAGGCCTGCCCTTGGGACTCGTGTCGAGAATGCCGGGCAACCAGCCCGGTCGCAGACGACTGTTCTCGACGGAAGATGGCGAGAAGCGCGCAGGGTTGCCGAGGGCATTGTCGCGCTGCCGTCGATTGACCTGCCCGAGATCGAGCGGATCGAAGCCCGGCCGCCGCTCGGCGACCTCGGCCTCGCCGTGCCCCCTAAAACGCCCATGCCAGATGACTGGCGCGAAACCCTGCTCTTCCGGCCAATGGCAACGTCATCGGCGACTTTCGAATCCATGGGACGCAAAGTGGCCGTCAGTGGTGTGGCCAGCATAGAACCGGAAGCCACCTGCTCGTTTCACGATGTCGCTTGGTCCTGCGGCCAGCGCGCACGCGCCGCCTTCAACTCCTGGCTGCGTGGGCGCGCGCTGAAGTGCTTCATGCCGCCGGAGATCGAACGTTTTGCCATTGCCGCGCCGTGTAGCCTTGGCAAGCAGGATGTCGGCGCCTGGCTTGTGTCCAACGGCTGGGCGATCGCGCTGCCCACCGGCATCTATGGCAAGGCGCAAGCAGTCGCCGAGGACGCGGAGGTGGGAGTTTTCGGCCCGCCGCGATAGGCGAAATCGATTCACGATTCGCACATCGATCAAATTGTATGGTTTGCCGCAACTGAAATTGCGCATGCCGGCGCTATGCTCGCCGATCTGACAGGAGATTGGTAATGGCACAAGCCGAAACGACCGCCACCGAGCCGGTATGGAAGGGTGTCGCGTGGCTCGCCTTCCTGGGGACCGTTGGCAGCCTTGCCCTCTCCGTGGGCCTCAATTACCTGCTGTTGTTCAGCGATGTCTTGACGCCGTTCGGGCGCAGCATGGTCACTGCGGTGCTGCTGCCTCTGATCATCGGTCTGCCGCTTTTCGTATTGATCGGCTTGAAGCAGGCCCAGATCCGCGGCTACCGGCGGGAGCTCAACAGGGCCGAGACCTATGACAGGGTGACAGGCTGCCTGAACGGCCCGGTTTTCACCTCGATGGTCGAGCGGCGCGCGGCCAGGCCGTCAGCGCCAGGGCCGCGCGCCGGCGCCTTCCTAGTGATTCATGCCGAACACCTTCGCTCCATAAATCTTCGCTACGGTCCAGATTGGGGCGATGAGGCCTTGCGGCTCGTCGCCTCGGCCATTCAGTCTGCGGTCCGCAAGGAGGATATGGTAGGTCGCATAGGAACATCGATGTTCGGGGTCTTTCTTTCAGGTACGACCGAAGCGGAGGCCGCGGAAATTGGCGAGCGCATTCGGGCAAGCGTCGCGCGGGTCTATTTCGCGCCCAAGGGGACCGAGGACGTTCTGGCGATCAGCCTTGGAAGCACCGTGTTTGAAACCGAGCTTGCATTCGAGGACATGTTTCGCTCAGCGGAAGCGCAATTATCCGCCCGCGCACCTGCCGAAACGCGCCCTGCAGGTCTCCAATAGCCCGGTGTAACGTGACCGAAGCCAATACCTGGCGGCAAATCGACGTTTGGACACATTCCTAAAGCTCAGCGAGCAGGGCCGCTCGACAGGCACAAGCATTTGATCGATCTCGTTGCCGGAAACCTCATCGGCGCGGAAAGAGAACCTCGCCCATTCCAAGCACCGCGTTGTCGCCGCCATATTTATGTGGTGCGCTCCCCAGCAGCGGCCGTTTCAAAATGCCTTCTGCGATCAGATGACGATCGATGATGGTGGCAAAAACGCTCTCGGGCGCGCCACACTCGACGAAGCTCGGCGACAGATGTCCTGGCGCGCGATCAAGAAGGATCGAACCGCGACGCATCAGGTAGCCGGGCATTTCACCGATGCCACCGGCTACCACCAGCGTGCCTGCGATCATGCGGCTGCCGGCATAGTCGCCCGAGCCTTTCAGCACCGAGATCAGACCGCGCCGCATCCGGTCCGCGGCGAAGGCGCCCGCCCTGCCCCTGACGATCAGCACGCCGCCATTCATGCCGGCCAGTTCGCCGACGAGCGGCGCACCAAGGTGATCGCCGGCATTACCTGTTATCTCCAGCCTGCCGCCGCGCATGCCAGAGCCGGCGTGCGGCCCCGCATTGCCTTCGATCGTCAGCTTGCCGCCGCGCATGGCGCGCCCGGCCTGCGCGCCAGTATTGCCGATCACGCGAACCGATCCACCTCCCATGCCTTGCGCCACCCGGTCGAGGCGCGTGCTTCCACCTTCGAACACGATGCTTAGCGGATCGCTGCCGGCGAGGCGAAAAATGTCGCCCACCTTCGATCCGTGCTTCGACATGCCGATCCGGATTTTTTCGATATCCCGTCTTTCGCTCCCAGCAAGCCGCTCCGGCGTCAGCGGCGACAGGTCGAGGCGCTCAGGCGGTTCGGCAACAAGAGTGAAGGTCAGCGCCTTCATGGCAACATATCCTTCAGCGAATAGATGAACTTACCGAGCTTGCCGCCGTAATTGCCGGCGCCGATGCGAACCGCGCCTTTCTTCGGTCCGATCTGGATGACGGCGTTGATGCCGGCCTTCATCGCCGCGGCAACGGCATCATTGGTCTCACCATCAATGACGATTTCCAGGACGGCGTTGATGTCGGGGCCTAGCTCACTCGCAACCACACCGCGCAGTGTCGGCGCGTAGGCTTCGTTGGCCGAGGCGATCATGCCCTTGTATTTGCCACCTATCTTGGAACCCGAACGGGCGATGCCGCCCGGGAACGGCACGATGGCACCGGGCACCATTCCGATCGCGGCGACCGCGGCCTCGGCCGCGACCAATGCGTTGGCGCTGCTTTCGGCCATGACAAAGAAATTGCCGCCGCCGACGGCTTCCTTCGTCAGTCCGGTTGTTGCCTCGCAGAGGAATTCACCATCCATGACGGGAATGCGCCAGAAATGCCTGTCGCCGATCTTCTTGGAGATTTGCCAGCCGTCGCCGAAATAACGCAGTGCCGAACCGAGCTTGAGCTTAGCGCTGCCCTCCAGCCCGGCAAAGCAGGCGGAGCCCGGCGAAGTCAAAACACACTGCCCGACGCGATTGAGCAGTTGCTTCTGCAATTCATCGGTTCCCATCGCGAAGATCATCACGCGGCAGCCGGGCCGGCCATCCGGGGTGGCTGACGGCGGCAGGTCGGCATCGATTGCCGCTTCGCAGCCGCAACCGATTACCGAGGTGGCGAAGCCGGTCATCGTGATCGCCGCCTGCCGTGCCCATTTCCGGTTCGGCGCGGTGATGATGATGGCGGTTGCCCGCATCCCAAAGGCTTCGGCAAAAGTATCGTCGATCGTTACGCCATTTACGCTCACGTTCGGCATGGCACCTCGCCGAATGGCTGTTCACGCGCAATAGCGGAATCCGGGAAATTGAACCAATCCAAGGACAGGCCGTAGCGCTGCTGGTGATAGTCCTCCAGACGCCGCACCATCGCCTTGTCCACAGGTGGATTAAGCCTGAGGGCCTTGCCCCAGCGGTAATGGATGATCTCCCCGTCCTGCACGACGAGATCGCCATCCTTGAAAACATAAGCCGCCTGTCCGAGCATTTTCGCGATACTTTCGTTCCTGCGATAGACAGCGATGTCGGCGATCGCGCCGACGCCGAGATGGCCTCGATCCGTCAACCCGAGCAGCCTGGCCGGCGCTGCACGCGTCATGATGGCGATTTCCTCGAACGTGTATTCGCGGTCGATTGCGGACAGGGTAGAGAGCGCTAACGCGGATCGTGAAAGTCCAGCGGCCATTTCGGTGCGTGCTTCCCGCCTCATCAGCAGCTCGAACAGAGCCGGATAAGCGGTAAAGGGTGCACCGTTGGGGTGATCGGTGGTGAAGAACACACGCCAGGGATCGTCGATGAGGAGAAAAAGCTCGAGCCCGATCGCCCACTGCATCGTGCCATAGAAGTCCTTGCCATAGCTGTAGGGCACGATGCCGCCGCCATTGCCATCCCCGTCATGAATGACGGACTTTTTCGGATGCGCACTGCCCCGCGCCGAGAACTGCCGCATGACGTCGGAGGAGACCGTGACCGTCTGGCCGAACATCACCTGACCGATATCGATGGTGACTTCCGGAGTCGTGTTGATAAGCTCGGCAAGCCGCGCGGCGGCGGAGGAAAATCTGCGCTTTCCTTCCGTGCCATAGCCATAGAACTGGAGGTGGGCGAGGTGCATCGGCAGCCCATCCGCCGCCGCAATCGTCGCGGCCGCCGTGTCCGCAGATCCGGGGATGCCCAGATTGTTGCAATGGACATGCAAAGGATGCGGCAGGCCAAGATTGTCGACGGCGGCCTGCAGCGTCTTGACGATGTTGCGCGAGCTGACGCCGTAGGAAGGCACCACATCGTCCAGCGCGAACGTGCGTGCGTTTTCCTTGAAGGCGGCCGCTGCACCGGCGTTGATCACCTTGACCCCGAGCGCTCGCGTCGAGGCGACCGTCCAGGCGACATAGTCCTCGATCATTTGAGGTGTGGCGGCGTCACGGATCATTGACAGCAGGAAGTCGTCGTTGCCGAGAATGGCGAGCGTCGCCTTGTCGATGATCGGGATGTCGGCCAGCTCGAGATGGGTGTGGAGTGCAGATCCCGGCGACATCGCCGGTTCGACGACCGTCGTGAAGCCCATCTTGGCGTAGAGACAGCCGGTCTGGAAGGTCGACCAGCCGGCATTGGAGAGCGGCGTGGTCGCCGGTCGGGCCTGATGGGCGGCATGCTGTTCGGGCAAGAGAAGCCGCGCGGTATTCACGTTACCGCCGCCAATGTGGGAGTGGATGTCGATGGCGCCCGCCATCACGATGCAGCCGGCGGCTTCGATGGTCCGGTCGGCCACCCCCTCAGCCGGCGCCGCGACGATCTTGCCGTCCTTGATCCACAGGTCGCCCTTGCCGAGACGGCTGTTGACGGGGTCGACGATGTCGCCGTTGGCAATTTTCGTCAGCATGGCAATGCCTCGGCGAAAACCCGACTGGCGACCAGGCGAATGATCGTCGCGGCGGAGGGCAATTTCGAAGCAGCGCGGGTATCAGTCGACTTCAGCGAGCCGGTACGGCTGGAATAGACAACCGCATCGTGATCGACCCCAGCTTCGCCAATGGCGATGGTGACCGCGGCGCCTGTGACCGGCTCTTCCGTTTTAGCCAGCGCAATCAGTGCCATGCGTCCTCTTTTTCTCGGGAGTTGGGCAACCGTGGCGGAGATCCGCAGGTGCAGGTCGGCTTCGCCGGCGGCGATCATGCGCGCCACATCGTAACGCCAGGGATCGAATTCCGGGAAGCCCCGCGCAAAGCCCGTGCGCAATGGAAAACCTGTCATCCAGGTCGAGGCGAGCACGCTTCCCCACCCGTTTTCGCTCGCGGGCAGATGAAGGCCAGATGCACGTGATTTGCGATTGAGATCGGCGATCAGCCCCTGCAGCATCTCCAACGCCAACCCATCGGTCGCATGGCCTGAAAACAGGAACACGGGAAAATGCGCAGCCGCCAGAGCCTTGGCGAAATCGTTGAAGTTCGACACCGGTCGCGATGTTTGCCGCCCCTTGTACTGCGCCCTCAGCGCCGCCAGCGTGGCGCCGAGGCTAGCCTGGCCACAGGAAAGGAGCGTTGCCTTGCGCCCGTTTTTCAACGGCGGCACGGACACTCCGTTCGATCCCACCAGGAAGAACTCGCGCTCATTCCCGGTCGAGAGATCGGGCCTGGTCGAGAGATCGGGAACCGTGCCAGCGAGTTCGGCAACAAGGTCATGATGGGTTTGTGCGAGTTCGCCCACGATCACCACGATATCGGCACGCCGGCGCGTCTCCCCAGGGGCGACGGTCATCGCGCCCCTGTCGGTAAAAAGCATGGTCTCTCGGGCAAGTGCCGCGCCGTCGGTGTGATCGTATGCCGCGCCAAGCCGCTCGGCCAGCGCGATCGCCGCCCTCGTGCCGTGTATGTCCGTATCAAAGCTGAAAACCGGGCACCGGCTTGACGATAACAGCGACGCGGCATGCGCAGCCGCGCGCTCGACCAGCGCTTCCCGGTTGCCTATCCAAGCAACCGCCATTCGCTACACTACTTTCTGGTGCCGGCCCGATCCTAGACGAAACTGGATTGGCCGTGAACCCCGCTTGCCAGCAGATTAACGAATGTTTTCATACGCTATCAACAAACTCCGACCGCGCTTAATCATATTTGATGTAAGCGAAGCGTTGATCAGTCGCCGGAGTTCCCTCCAGCGCTCCGCCTTCCTTGGCCGGCTGCCACTGGACAACGTCCTCGATCTTTCTCGCCAACTCGAAGTCCTTGTCGGTGATACCCTTCGCCGCGTGGTTCATCAGGCGTACCTCGACCCAGGCATAGGAAGCGGTGATATCGGGATGGTGCCACGCCGCCTCGGCGAGATGGCCAACCGTGTTGACGACCATCAGCGTCGACTTCCAACTGTGGGTCTTGTATTTGCGCCGGATCCAGCCGTTTTCGTAGCGCCATTTCGGCAGCTCCTTCTCAAGCCGGTCGGCAATCTCGGCGTCCGAATAGACCTTCTCCTTGACCGTTTCGCTCATCTCGACCTCCCCGAATTGCTCGGTCCGTCAACACGACAGGCCAAAGCAGAAACATTGAATGCACTCTCTTTGGCTTGCTCCCTCGACGAAAACAGTTATCATCGTGGCGGGCACCTAAACTTCCATGATGCATCCATGATGCACCCATCGGGGGGCAGATGTCGAATTTTGTTACCGTACGAGTGCCCGCTCGCCTTCACCTTGGCTTCCTCGATCTCAATGGCGATGCCGGACGTCGCTTTGGCAGCGTTGGGCTTCCGTTGAGTGAACCCGAAACCGTTGTCACCCTGTCGCGGTCCGGCGAGACCATAGTCGAAGGTTCCGAGAGCGTTCGCGCCGGTGAGCACTTGTCGACGCTCTGCAGGCATCTCGGCATTCGCGGCCAGCACCATTTGGTGATCGAACAGTCGATCCCGAGTCACGCCGGCCTTGGGTCCGGCACGCAGATCGCCCTTGCCGTCGCCTCTGCATTGCGAACGCTCCACAACCTGCCTCTCGATGTCGCCGGCGACGCGACCCTGCTCGAACGAGGCGGCCGATCTGGAATCGGCATCGCAAGTTTCGAAGACGGCGGCGTGATTGTCGACGCGGGCAAGGACGAGCGTGCCGGACCGCCTCCGGTCGTGGCGCGGCTGCCGTTTCCCGAAGAATGGCGCGTCATCCTCATCCTCGACCATGCCGGGCATGGACTGCATGGCGAGGCCGAGGTCGCGGCGTTCCGTTCACTGCCACCCTTCCCGACGGCGGGCAGCGGCGAGATCTGCCGGAGGGTACTGATGGGTATCATGCCGGCCTTGGTCGAGCGCGATCTTGCGGCATTCGGCGCTGCCGTCACCGCGATACAGATGCTGATCGGCAGCCATTTCGCTCCGGCGCAGGGCGGTGTGTTCACCTCAAAGCGGGTCGAGATGGTCGCTCACCGTCTCAATAAAGCGGGCGCCGTCGGGATCGGCCAGAGTTCCTGGGGACCCACAGGGTTTGCCTTCGCGCCGTCGCATGACGCCGCGCTCAAATTCGTCGGCGCGGTTCAGAAGATAACCGTTGAAGACGGCCTTCAGATCAAGATCGTCAAAGGCAGGAACTCCGGCGCGAAGATCAGTTCGACCGGACTCGGTCTCGTCGGCAGCTGACGCTTCAGATTCCAAGCAGAAAGGCGAGAAATGGCCCGCAAACATATCCTGCATATGCTGACGCCGTTGAAGCACATGAGCCCGTTCGACGTGAACATGGCGCTCGACGCTGGCTTCGACAGCGTGGTCCCCTATGTCGATGTCGATCTTGGTGAGGTGACAGGCCTGGTTCAGGACGCGATCTTTTCGCGCCCGCCGGATGCGGGTGTCGATACCGGCATCTTTATCGCCGGGAAGGATGCTTCGTTGGCGCTCGACATGTTCGATGCCGCGAAGAAGGCGATGGTGCCGCCTTTCCAGGTTTCGGTATTTGCCGACCCGGCCGGCTCGTTCACCACGGCCGCGGCGATGGTGGCCAAGGTCGAGAAGGCGTTGGAGAAGAAATTCGAGCGCGGGCTGAAGGACACGAGGGTGGCTGTTTTCGGCGCCACCGGCGTGGTTGGCTTCTGCACCGCCGTCATCGCGGCAAGGGAGGGCGCCCGCGTCACGCTTGTCGGCCATGACGGCATCGAAAGGGTGAAGCAGATCGCTGCCGAGATCAAAAGCCGATTCAAGATCGGTGTCGATGCGGCTGACGGATCGACCAATGCCCGGAAAGCCGATCTGGTCGAAGCAAGTGAGGTCATACTGGCTTGTGCGAAAGCCGGCGTCCAGGTGGTTTCAAAGGCCCAGTTGAGAGGAAGCGGCTTGCTTATCGCCGCCGACGTCAACGCGGTCCCGCCCGCAGGCATCGAAGGATTGGCCGTCAATGCCAATGGCGACCCGCTAGAAGCGGCAAAGGTCGTCGGGATTGGCCCGCTTGCCATCGGCAACGTCAAATATAAGGTCGAGTCTGGCCTTTTCAAAAGAATGATCGAATCCGAAAAAACGATCGCGCTCGATTTCCAGGAAGCGTTTTCCCTTGCACGCGAGATTGCCAAATAGCGCCAGATCTCTGCTGATCGCGGCGATTTCAGGCCGGGCATTGGCCATGGCTGCGCGGCGTGCGGGCTACCGTCCGTTGGTCGCTGATTTCTTCTGCGATACCGATACGGTTGCGCTGGCAGAACGAACGACCAAGCTGCCGGGCAACCTACAGGACGGCATCGACGGCGAGCGCATCATCGAGACGCTTCGGGACCTGGTCGGCGAAGACCAGCCGGTCGCCGTCGTCCTGGGCTCGGGTTTTGAGCGGATGACGGAGACTGTCGACGCCGTCGCTCGCCATTTTCCGCTTGCCGGCAATCGCGGCGCGGCGATCAGCAGGATCAAGGACCCGCAATTGCTGGCCGCGGATTGTGCCGAACTCGGCATCCCACATCCGGAATTCCGGTGGGATCGACCGCCTGAGCCAGACAGCTGGGTGGCCAAGACCTTGGGCGGCGCCGGGGGTGGGCATATCAGACAGGCGGCCGGAGAAAGCCAGACCACCGGCCGCTATTTCCAGCGTTTCGTCGCCGGACGCAGCATCTCGGCCCTGTTCGTCGGCGACGGCCAGGCCGCGCGCATCGTCGGCTTCAGCCAACAATGGACTTCCCCCGTCTCCACGGCGCCCTACCGCTATGGCGGGGCCGTGCGGCTGAGACGCTTCGACCGCAAGCAGGCGGCGGTCATCGGCGGCTGGCTTTCAGCCCTGACGCGCCGTGCCGGCCTGGTTGGATTGTGCAGCGCCGATCTCATTCGCGGATCGGATGGCTACAAGCTCATCGAGATCAATCCGCGGCCAGGCGCCACGCTGGACATTTTTGACGAGGCCGACGCGCCGCTGATCGAAGCACATCTGCGAGCTGCAACCGGCGGAACTTACCGTTTGCCATGCTTCGTCGATTCGATGGCTTCAATGGTGACCTACGCCGCGACGCCAATCGCGCGGTTTCCGTCGATTGCGTGGCCCGAATGGACCGCTGACCATCAGTCGCCCGGCACCCCTCTGATTGCCGGCGACCCCGTCTGCACCGTCTTCGCGCGCGGTCCGAACGCCGATTTGACCAGGCGGCTCATCAAGGGGCAAGCCCGCCGGTTGCAACGCCAATGGGAAGGAGACCGGACATGAAAGACGGTTCGGCATTCCTGAACGACAATGCACAGCGCATCGCTGACGGCATGATCAGCGACGCCGAACGGCTGCGGATCGCCGCTTCCAAGGGAACCTTGGGCGAGCTCCTTATCGATGTCGGCGCCAAGGCGCCCGGCAGCGTCGAGGCCGGGCTGCGCATGGCGGAGGCGGCGATGGGCGGTCTCGGCAGCGTTTCGGTGTTTATGGACCGCACGGAGCGGAAATGGCCGTTCACCGTCGAGGTGCGCTCGTCGCAGCCGGTACTAGCCTGCCTAGGCAGTCAATATGCGGGCTGGAACCTGTCTGCCCAGGACTATTTCGCCATGGGATCGGGACCGGCGCGGGCACTCGCCCGCGTCGAACCCCTGTTCGACGCGCTTTCCTATCGAGACACCGCATCGTCCGCCGTGCTTATCCTGGAGACTGCCAAACCGCCTCCCCCAGCAATCGTCGAGAAAGTGAGCAAGGCAACCGGACTGGCAACCGACAAGCTCACCTTCCTCTACGCGCCGACGCAAAGCCTTGCCGGCAGCCTGCAGATCGTTGCGCGCGCGCTCGAGGTTGCCCTGCACAAGGCCAACGATCTCAAATTTCCGCTGGAGAACGTCGTCGACGGCATCGGAGCGGCGCCAATCCCCGCCCCCCACCCGGATTTCCTGACCGCCATGGGCAGAACGAACGATGCCATCATCTATGGCGGCAGCGTCCAGCTCTTCGTAAAAGGGTCGGCAAAAGAGGCCAGCAACCTCGCGGAGAAACTTCCGAGCCGCGCCTCACGGGACTACGGCCAACCCTTTGCCGAGATCTTCAAGCGGTTCAAGGGGGATTTCTATGCCATCGATCCACTGTTGTTCAGCCCGGCCGAAGTGATCGTGACGGCGATCGAAACCGGCGATACGTTTCGCGCTGGCCGGCGTGATCCAAAGATGCTCGAACGGAGCCTCGGTTAGCATGGCGGCGCAAAGAGACCCGTCCGTCATCCGCCATATCCGAGGCACCACATGATCCCTCGCATCCTGATCGTCAGCGACAATTCGGACACCGGCTCAAGTGGCCTCGCGGCAAGGCTTGGTCGACGGGGCGCTATTGTTGCAACCGTGCCGCTGGCGGCGATCGCGTTCGACACCGGCAGCCCGGGCGGACTTTCGATCCCCGGTTTCGGCGGTGCGCTGCCCGATGCCGTGCTCGTCCGTTCGATCGCCGCCGGATCGTTCGAAGCGATCACCCGGCGCCTCGGGGTACTGCACGCGCTGAGCCGGCTGTCGGTTCCCGTGTGGAATTCGGCGCAGGCGGTCGAACGCTGCGTCGACAAGTCGATGACGACTTTCCTCTTGAAAAATGCCGGTCTGGCAACGCCACCGACATTCGCCGTCGAAGGACTTGCCGCCGCCAAGGAGATCGCGGCGCAAGAGCTTCCGAAGGGACCGCTGGTGCTGAAACCATTGTTCGGGGCGCAAGGCCGCGGGATAAGGCTGATCCGTACGCTCTCCGACCTTCCCGCCGCAGACGAGGTGAACAGCGTCTACTATCTCCAGCATTATGTGTCGCGCGCCGGCCCGCCTTTCCGGGATTTCCGCGTTTTTGTCTGCGCCGGCGAAACCGTGGCGATGATGAGCCGCAGCAGCGACGACTGGATCACGAACGTCAACCGGGGTGGCGTGCCGGAGCCGGTTTCGGGACCTGGCAAGGCTGAGCTGGCATCGCTGGCTGTCGCCGCGTCGGCTGCCGTCGACGCGGATTTCGCCGGCGTGGACATCGTGCGAGCCGACGATGGCAGCTTGTTCGTACTCGAGGTGAACAGCATGCCCGCCTGGTCAGGACTGCAATCGGTGGTCGCTGTGAACATCGCCGAAGCGATCGCCGATGCCCTGCTGAAATTCCTGGCCGACCGCACCGAAGCGACCGCCGTGCCGCGGCCCTTCCGTTTCACCGCGCCGGCGAATTCGTAACGGAGCGGCGGCAGGATGACGTTATCGCGTGAACGCCTCCGGGCTAGCTACAAGGATGCCTGCCGGATGGAGATCGAAGCTCTGAAGCCGGGCAATGTCCACCTGTTCGCCGACGGACACGGCATGTCCGCCGCTCAGTTCATGATAAGTGCCGAGGTTTCGTCCGAGCCGCTGACCGATCCTCGCTTCTCGGCCGGGCGACGCATGCTGGAGGCGGTGCGTGCGACACGTGTGGCGGTAGCAACCAATACCAATCTCGGTATCATCCTCCTGGCGGGGCCTCTGATAGGCGCCGCCGAAATGAGGAGTGGCAGCTTGCAGGACAATCTCGACTCGCTGCTGCGCGCGTTGAGCATGGACGATACCAGGGCAGTGTTCGAGGCGATCGCCATGGCAGCGCCAGGCGGCCTGGGAGATGCCGCGAATGATGTGCGGCAGGAGCCGAAGGTTCATCTCTTGGAAGCAATGCGGGAGGCTGCCGACCGCGATATGATCGCCCGCCAGTATGACACCTGTTTCGGCGACGTGTTCGGGGTAGGGCTGGCCGCGCTGGTAGGGGCGCTAGCTCGCGGAGAAAGCGGCATGTGGCCGACCGTGTTCGCCTATATGGCGTTTCTCGCAGGCTTCCCCGACAGTCACGTGGTGCGCAATCACGGAATTGAAGTCGCAAATCAGGCGCGACAGGACGCTCTTTCCGTTCAGGCGACGCTCCATGCCAACGGCGACGAGCCGTCACGCATTCGCCTGCTCATGGAGTTCGACCGCCGGCTGAAGGCGGACAAAGTAAACCCCGGCACCTCGGCCGATCTGACCGTGGCTACTCTTTTAGTCCACACTCTAGGCACTCGCTTGCATAATCGCGGCGTTGGTGCTTGACTTCCAAAAGTGGGAGCTGTGCTTCCGCGGCTATCTAGCCAACCGGTCCGGGCAATCCGGGCGCTGCCAACAAGGATAGCTGTCCATCGAGCGCCTGCTCGGTTGCAGCGTCCGTGGACATCATAATTGTGTCTTGGAGGAAATTGGCATGGCAAAAATCTCGAAGGTAATGGTCGGTGAATCGCTGGTCGGGGACGGCAACGAAGTCGCGCATGTCGACCTGCTCATCGGGCCGCGAGGGAGCGCAGTCGAAACGGCATTTTGCAACGCGCTTACCAACAACAAGGACGGTTTTACCTCGCTTTTGGCGGTGATCGCGCCCAATCTTCAATGCAAGCCCAATACGGTGATGTTCAACAAGGTCACGATCAAGGGCGCCAAGCAGGCTGTACAGATGTTCGGCCCAGCGCAGCACGCCGTTGCAAAGGCAGTGCAGGACAGCGTCGCGGACGGGACAATTCCGGCAAACGAAGCGGACGACGTGTTCATTTGCGTTGGCGTATTCATCCATTGGGACGCGGCCGACGACGCCAAGATCCAGAAATACAACTATGAGGCGACAAAGGAGGCTATCCAGCGCGCTATCGCAGGAACCCCGACCGCCGCCGAAGCCACCGCTCAGCGCGACAACGTCAAGCATCCGTTCGCGGCCTAGACAAGAGACAGCCCCGCACAGGAAAAGCCATCTTCCGAAACGGATGGTCTGTTGCGCCGGCTGAAAAGGGTTCTGGGCTTTTGAAGCGACACTCCCGAAGGGCGCCCGCCTTTCGGGGGTAAGGAGCAACTGTGATCAGGCGCCGAGCGACGCCAGGTGACTAGGTGTGAGCGTGGCGTTGTGCAGTGAGGTTGCGACCAGCGCTGCGGCGATGCCCATCGCTGACAATGCGTGGATATCGCTGTCATCGCGGACGCCGCCGGCCGCGATGACCGCGCGACTTCCCGCCTTGGCCTTGACCTCCTCCAGCCGCCTGAAGTCCGGGCCGGCGGCCGCACCGACTTTGGCCAGCGTCATGACGATCACCTTTTGCGGCCAAAGCTCGGGCTCAGCGAGAAGAGAACGCGGTCCGCAAAAATCATCGCCAAAGAAGTCAAGGGACAGGATGAGATCGGGATGATCGCGAAAATGCCGGAGCAGCACATCGTCCTGCTGCGATTCGGAGCCCAACACCGGGTAAACCGAATGTTCAGCGAGCGCCGCCAGAAGCGTTTTCCTGTCTGCTACGCCGGCATCGACCCAGAGCTCAGGCGGCTGCGTCATCGCCCTCAGCCGGGCAAGTGCGTCGCTGTTTGGAGTACCGCCTCCGATGGCGTCCAGATCGGCGATGTAGAAGGTCGAAAAGGGATAAAGCGTGCGCAACCCTTCGGCGACGGCGAGGACATCGGAACTTCGGCTGAGCGGGGTAACGATCGGCCGGTAGCGATCGCGTTTTCCTTGCTGGGCGCGAACGACCTCGCCGCCTTTCAAGTCGAGAACCGGAATGATGCGCAACGTTTTTCTCGCCGACCAACTGCTGTCATGAAAGCTTGAAGTGTGGAAAAAAGAAAGAGCATCATTGCGGGCTTCGACATTGGCGGCGCGCATCTGAAGGTGACGCGCGCGCAAGGCGGCCGCATCGTCGGCGCGGTAACGATCGCCACGCCGCTCTGGCAAGGGTTGCACAGCCTGACCTCGGCCCTCGACGAAACAGCTCCGATCTATGCGGAAGCCGATCTCAACGCGTTCACCATGACGGGCGAACTGTCGGACATCTTTGCGTCCCGCGATATCGGCGTGACGACGCTGCTGGATCAGATTTCCAACCGTTTTCCCACAGGCGAAAAGCTGATCTATGCCGGATCATCCGGCTTTGTCGAGGTCGAGCAGGCAGCGCGGCTGAGCACCGATGTCGCCTCCGCCAACTGGCACGCGACAGCCTCTTTGGTGGCAAAATTGGCCGGCGATGCCCTGTTCGTCGACATGGGCTCCACCACCACCGACATTATCGCAATCAAGAATGGCGCCGTCGTCAATGAGGGGTACACCGATGCAGGACGGCTTCTGACTGGCGAACTGGTCTATACGGGATTTACCAGGACATTTCTGTTCGGCGTAGCCTCGTCTGCTCCTGTCCATCGAAGACTGACGCCATTGATGAACGAGTATTTCGCCTCGATCGCCGACGCGCACCGGATCCTGGGCGTGCTCGATGAGGAGGACGACATGCACCCTTCCGCCGACGGCAAGGAAAAGACGGTCCACGGCTCAATCGCGCGACTGGCGCGCATGGTCGGGCGCGACGCCGCTGAACTTTCGCCGCCGGAATGGGGTGAAGTCGCACGCTGGTTCAGCGAGCAGCAATTGCGGAAAATCCACGACGCAGCATCCCTGATTGCCTGGGGTCTTGCTCAAGATGTTCCGATCGTCGGCGCCGGAACGGGCCGCTGGCAGATCAGGCGGCTGGCCGAGCGCATGGAACGTCGCTTTGTCGATTTCGCCGACATCGTCCCCGCTCATGAAGCTGTTCGCGGCGAGGCCAGCCGCGCCGCACCAGCATCGGCGGTGGCGCTGCTGGCTGGATATCGATCACAAGCAGCGTAGCGGCGCTCGCGCCGTCACGCTCACGCGTCCCCGCTGCTGGACCCTTTGGCGGCTAGGTGATCGCTGACACGCTGCATCAGCCAACCCCAGGCTTCCCGTTCGTCGGCGCCGGCTGTCTTTTCGATAGAGATCGAAAGATACGCGATCTCGGCCTCGATCTTGTCGCGGGGTAGCATGCCAAGCCGGCTGACCAGGATGGCCAGTTCCAGAACAGCCGCCTTGGCACGGTTAAGGCCGGTGAAGGGCGCATGCATTTCCTCTCGAAGCACGCGGCAGAAATGGCGAGGGCGCACGCCATCATCGTCAACGCTCTCGACTTCGAGAACCGAATGCGCCAGCGCAGTCGCCAACCGGGGAACCAGAAAATCTTCAAGGGGAACGGTCGGCCAGTCCTTGCGCCCGGTCAGGCATCCAGCGAAGACGCGCACGTCGTCGGTGTAGTTGGCGATGGCGAACGGCACCGCCGCCAGATTGTCGAGCGTAACCGAGGGACGAAACGGTGCGATGACCCAGCCGTCTTTTTCGGAGATTATGCCGATCGGCGCGATATGGACCTTTCCTGTCTTGTCGACAGTGGTGATGATTGTCTCGCGAATGTAAGGCACCTAGCCCTCCTTCTTCGCGCGAAGCGTTTCGCCCGGTTCGGCAAGACGGGTACGGTCGGTTTCGGGAGCCGGTGCGGCAACGCCCCATGCGAGCGGCTCGTCCTGAACATAGCGCTTGCCGAGGCGCCACGCGATCTCGGCCTTCGTCAGTTCCGCGCCCAGATAGAAAGCATGCGCACCGTCGGTCTCCACGCCAAGTGCGGCGAAGAATTCGAACGCACCCGTGGCAACCGCGTGCCCTTTGCCATTGAAAATATGGATGCCGTCCTCCGCTGCCGCGATACGGTAGTTGGCGTCGCGCACCTCGGCCGCCAATGCAGCGATATCATCGGTCGAGGCCGTGAAAGGCTTGCGATCGTGGATCTGCAGCAAGCCTGGGTGATAGCTTCGCGGCAGTGCACCGTCATTGCGGGCGGCAAACATCACGCGGCGGGCAATGTCGTGCTCCTCGATCGTCCGCACCGTGTGCGGGCTGACATGCACGGCTAGCACGTTTCGAACCCCGAGCTCCGAGCAGAGGCCCGTTAGAACGGCCGTAACGCCGGAACTGTCGGCATCGGTAAGCTCGGTGAGATTGCCGGTGCCCATCAGCAATTCGATCTCCGGCCAGCGGCGGCGCGCCTCGACGAAGCGGCCGAGCGATTGGGCAAAGCCGAAGTGGATCGGATCCAACACGGGATCGGCGATAAAGGAAATGCCAGCCCTTTGCGCCGCATCGATGGCGCGGCCAAGCGAATCCAGATCGCCGGGGGCGGACGGGATCAACACTGCCGTAGCCCCATGGCCGAAGACTAACGGCAGCGTGTTCTCGTCGAGGCTGAGAAGATAGTCCGCACCGGCGCGCGCACCGATCGACAGTTCGTCCGCGCTGGCCGAATCGACGCTGACCTGAAATCCTTGTGCCTTGAGCTCGCGCACAGCCTCCGACAGCAACGGAAATGGCGTTTCAGGCAGGCAGCCAAGATCGATGACATCGGCGCCGGCGGCAGTTAGCGTCCCCGCCCGCAGCATGAGCGCTTCGATCGACAGCATTGGCGCATCGACGATCTCGGCGAAGATGCGCATATCGTGTCGCGTAAGATCCGGCGGCTCGCCGACACGGCCGAGAAAGGCCGGCAGGTCCGCGATCTCGTCAGGACCGCGCGCAAAGGGCACGCCGAAATGGTTCGACAATTGCTCGATATCACCGCGATAGCGCCCTGGCAGGATAAAACGGTCAACGGCGTTGGGCGCGATGAGACGCCGCTTTATGATGTCTTCGGTCATCAGTGCGGCGACCTTGACACCTATGTCGACCACCTCCCACGAAAACTCCGTCTCACCCAGACCGGATAGCAGCTTTTCCAGCCGTGCCTTGGCCAGATGTCCCGTGAGAAAGACCAGCCGCTCAGCCATGGCCGGACAGCTCGGCCCGGCGTTGCTGAACCGCCGCGTTGAGGTCGGCGAGCGACTCGACGACCTGGGTTCGTTCGAACCCCTTCAGCCGCTCGGTGTTTTCCAGGTCAATCCTGCGCGGATAGACTTTGACCAGGCCATGCGGTGCCATGGTTTCGAGTTCAGGTGCGGTGTCGCAGGCAAAGACGATGATCGGCACGCGGCACTTTCCGGCTTGCGCAAAGACGTTGGTGGCAAGCGTATCGGATATACCCCAGACGCATTTGGCAACCGTGTTGGACGAGGCAGGCGCCACCACGACCGTGTGGTAGACGCCGTGGTAAAATTCGCCGACGGGAATGGCGCTCGCCGTCTTGTCGTGCAGCACGCGCGTCGTCTCCGGAAAATCGAGTTTGAGCTTGTACATGCGCAGCACTTCTTTGGCGGCTTTCGACACGAAGACATCGCAATGTTCGAGTTGGCGAACAAGTGCGAAGCTCTCCGTGAAAAAATGCCCGGACCCCGTCAAAACCCACGCCCAGCGCGGCACGTGCAGCTTCACCATCGGCTATCCTGCCTTCTTTGCCGAGCGGGTCGAAGCCACGATCCCGATGCCGGGCAGCTTGCCCGATGCGAGTAGCGCGCCCGCCTCGGCGGCATCCTTCGGACCGGCGAGACGGAAATCGATGCCGTCGGGCAGCATGGCGGCAAAGCCTGGGTCGACAATGCCCCTGGCCTTCAGGCTGTCAGCGGTATCGTTGTCGAAGAATGCATCGGTCTGCTTGATAAGCAACAGCGCGTTCGCGCCAAGCTTCCCGGCAAGCCAGGCAGCCAGGGAATCGGAGGTAATGTCCCAAGAGGCCGGAACGTCCGGTGCCGGCAACGCAAGTGACGACGGCAGCCACACCGGAACCTTGCCTTCGTCCAATGCTCGCACAATCTCCTCCAGCGATCGTGCCGGCGTCAGTCTTTCGTCCCGATCGAGGATGACTTGGCCGAACTGCTCCATGGCGAGGATCGCCATGGCATGTGCGGCGGTGTCGGAAAAATCCATGCGGGTCTGCGTCTCGCGCACCTGGTCGGCAAACAGGCCGCCGCCCGGCACGATGACGATCGGCAGCCTGGAACCCGCCAGCGCCGCGATCCAGCTCGTCATTTCCGCCGCATGGGCAGTGCTGCCGCCAAGCTTGACGACGGCCCGCCCGAGGACGTCGGAGCCTTGCTGGCGCGGCCGGGAAACACTACCTCGGTCTTTTCGGCCGGCAGAGCCGGAGGCGACACCGCGTCCTGCCGATTGGCGCTTGCGTTCGATCTCGACGCCGACACCGCCAGGCCCGAGCTCGAGTTTTTCCACCCTTACCGTGACGCGCACGACGCGCTGGTTCTCCAGAACGTGCGCCGCCACTTGCTCGGCCAAAGCCTCGCTGAGCTGAATGTGCCCCCGCGCGACGATGGTGCGAATGCCGTCCATGATGATGTCATAGGAGAACACATGGCGCATGTCCTCGGGATGGTCGGTGACTTGCAGCACGTCGGCGATCACATCAAAGCGCACCTTTTGAGTATGACCATGCTCGAAGCTGTAGGCACCGATCTGGACCGGCAGAACAAAATCCCGCACGAAAATCCTGTCCGTGCCCAGTGTCGGATCGGTGCCCGGCGAATAGCCTCTCGCTGCCAACAGGCGATAGTCGATGCTCGATTTACCGCCCGTCCCAGGCTCTGCCGGGACCAATTCGCGAATCTGCGAGACCGCCTCGGCGCTGATTGAACCCGAGCGGCCGGCATGGCCACACAGCGCGCCGCGAAAGCCGAGGAAATCGGGAGCGAAAGGCAATAGACGTGGAATATCCGGGGCTTCGAGCGATCCGCTCAGGCCAACTATCAGACCGAGCGACTTGGCTCGATCGACGAATCCCGGAATCCGCTCCGGTGGCAAATGGTCGAGCAGCCGGCCCTTTCCCTTCTGCGCGGTATCAACCATCACGCCGTGGAAGCGGTGCCTGCCGAATACCGGCAGGAGCTCGAAGTCCGGCGCCATATCGGCAAAGAGCACAGCGATCAACTTCGTTCGCGCGGCGAGCGGTTCGAGCGCCTCCGCGCAGGCAGGGATGTGAGCCGATGGGAAAAACCCGATCTTGACATAATCGACGCCGGTCGCCGCGATCTCTTCAGCCTTGGCGCGGATCGTTTCGGGTTCCATCGGCAGGTCGCCGCAGACCGCGCTGACCGGAGCCCGACCAGCGATGAACGAAATCGTTCGGCGGATGGTTTCCGTGGGTACCGCGCCCAACGCTCCCGCCTTCGGATCCTTCAGATCGACGATGTCGGCGCCGCCCGAAAGAACGATCTCCGCCTCTTCGATGCCGGTGACGCTGGCCAGCATTCTGGTCATTTGAACAGTTTCTCCAGTTTGGAGGACAAGATTTCGTCCGCTCGATTCTCACGCACGTCGCGGATGACATAGCTGCGAACGACCTCGAAATCGAAGATGGCAATCTTTTCAGCCGCCATGGCATGTTTGTCAAAAAGACAGCGAGCCAGGGCAGACGCGAAAAGTCGTCCGATAGGGTTTGATAAATTTTGCGGGTCGGCTAAGTTGACCATGGGCACCTGGACTTAGCGCTGCTCCGACACCCGTCGGACCTCAGCGCAAGAATGGGTAATTACTATCGATGACGAGCGCGGTGCCGGGCACTCTCGCCGCCTTTTTGTGCTTTTTTTCCCTGACCGTCAACGCTCCGGGCGCGATAGCCCAGGAAGCGGCGGCGAAGCCGGAAAAAAAGGTCACTGAAATCAAGATAGGGTATTTGCGGGCCTACGCGCCGCAATTGACGCTTTCCATGCTCGACCTGCCGCCGCGTGACGAAGGTGTCGCCGGCGCCACTGTGGCAATCGGCGATAACAACACCACCGGAAAATTCACCGACCAGAAATTCAGCCTCGACGTGACCGAGATCAAACCCGAAGCCGACGCGGTTCAGGCATTCGAGGACCTGATCGCCAAAGGTGACCACTATGTCGTCGCAGACCTCTCGGCCAAACAATTGCTGTCGATCGCCGATATAGCCCGCGACAAGGGCGTGCTGATCTTCAACATCGGTGCCACCGACGATAGCCTGCGCGAGGAGGACTGCCGCATCAATGTTTTTCATATCGCGCCGACGCGCAGCATGCTTGCCGATGCGCTGGCGCAGTATCTCATGGTGAAGAAGTGGCCGAATTGGGTGCTGCTCTACGGCTCGCATGAGCAGGACCATCTCTACGCCGACGCGTTGCGCCGCGCGGCAACCCGTTTCGGCGGCCAGATCGTCGCCGAGAAGGAATTCAAGGACACCGGCACGGCCAGGCGTACCGACACCGGCGCCACGCAGATACAGCAGCAGATTTCCGTATTCACGCAGAATCTGCCGGAGCACGACATTGTGCTTGTCGCCGACGAAAGCCAGGTGTTTGGCACCTACGTGCCCTACCGCACCTGGACGCCGCGGCTGGTCGCCGGCACGGCCGGGCTTGTTGCATCGTCGTGGCATCCCGCCAGCGAGCAATGGGGCGGCATCCAGATGCAGAGCCGCTTCCTGAAGACGACGGCCCGGCGGATGCTTTCCAAGGACATGTCGGCGTGGACAGCAGTGCGTGCCGTCGGCGAAGCCACCACGCGCACCAAAGGCGACGATGCCAAAAAGATCAGTGACTACATCCGGTCGGGCGATTTCTCGGTTGCCGCCTTCAAGGGACAGAAGCTCACCTTCCGCAAATGGAACCTCCAGCTTCGCCAGCCGATCCTGCTTGGCGACACCAAGTCGGTCGTGTCGACATCGCCGCAGGAGGGCTATCTCCACCAATTCTCCGAACTCGATACGCTTGGTATCGATCAGCCGGAAACGAAATGCGTTCTCAAGTAGGGCCAAAGGGGAGGAATTTGCGTGCAGACACGAGCTTGTGCATTGGCCATTCTCGCGGCCGGCCTCACGGCCAGCCCGGCATCGGCCTATACGGCCTACGTTTCCAACGAGAAGGACAACACGATGACGGTCGTCGACACGGCCACCATGCAAGTGGTGAAGACCGTCGAGGTCGGCCAGAGGCCACGCGGCATCACCATCTCGCATGACGGCAAACTCGTTTATCTTTGCGCCAGTGACGACGACACGGTCGAAATCATCGACACCGCGACGCTGCAGATCGTCGGCACCCTGCCATCTGGCCCCGATCCCGAATTGTTCGTGCTCTCGCCTGACGGCAAGACGCTCTATGTCGCCAATGAGGATGACAACCTCGTCACCGCCATCGACGTCGAGAGCAAGCAGGTCATGGCCGAGATTCCAGTCGGCGTGGAACCGGAAGGCATGGGTATCAGCCCTGATGGCAAGACCATGGTCAACACCTCGGAAACCACCAGCATGGCGCATTTCATCGACACTGGCACCCACGATGTAACCGACAATGTGCTGGTCGACACGCGCCCGCGCTTTGCCGAATTCAAGCCGGACGGCTCGCAGGTCTGGGTCAGCGCCGAAGTGGGCGGCACCGTCAGCGTCATCGATAACGCCAAACGCGAAGTGGTGAAGAAGATCCAGTTCGCGATCCAGGGATTGCGGGCTGAGACCATCCAGCCGGTAGGCATCGCCATCAGCGCCGACGGCAAGAAAGCCTATGTCGCGCTCGGCCCGGCGAACCATGTCGCCGTGGTCAATACCGACACCTACGAGGTCGAGAAATACATCCTCGTCGGGCAACGCGTCTGGCACCTGGCCTTCACACCCGACCAGAAAACGCTGATCACCACGAATGGCAACTCCAACGACATCACGTTCATCGATACGGCGACCGACGAGCCGGTCCAATCGCTCACCGTAGGCCAGCAGCCTTGGGGTGTGGCCATTTCGCCCAAATAGCAGACATTGATCATGGGGAGGATCGCGACATGAAATTTCGCCATAGGTTTATCTTCGCCGCGCTCGCCGGATTTGTGCTTGCTCCGATCGCCGCAAGCGCGGATGACGCAACGCCAAAACCATCGCGTGCCAGCAAGAACCTGCCGGAATTGATTATCGGCTCGGCCGATTCCACCTATGCCGTCAATCAGAAGGATTTCGAGCTGATCGCCGGCCAAGGCTATCGCTGGAAGATCACCTCCAAGGGCGGTTTCGAATACAAGTTCGTGACCGACCTGTTCCGCAATGTGTGGATGGACCAGATCGTCATCGACGATCTGGAGGTGCATATGGACGGCGGACCGGCCTGGCTGGAATTCGACGACGCGGGAACGATCCAGGTGCAATTCCACACAGTTCGCCCCGGCGAGTATACCTGGTCGGTTCCCGACCTCGCCGACAAGGGCCTGAAGGGCAAGATCACGATCAAGTGAGACCAAAGGAAATCAGGCGCGCTAGATAGCAGTGCGTCCTGCCAACGCGTCCTGAAGGAGCGATCCGGGCATGCAGCATGTGAGAACAAGCGGACCGGGAGACGAGGCGGCGGCACTCGACGTCAGTGCCGTCAGCCACTCCTATGGACCGAAGCGGGCACTCAAAGAGGTCTCGTTCTCGATCTTGCCGGCGACGTTCACCGTCCTGCTCGGCCTCAACGGGGCCGGCAAGACAACACTGTTCTCCCTGATCAGCCACCTCTATGACACGCGTCACGGGTCGATCCGCATCTTCGGCCATGACATCCGCAGCGCTTCGGGCGAAGCGCTCAGACGGGTCGGCATCGTGTTCCAGGCGCGCACGCTCGACCTCGATCTCAGCGTCTATCAGAATCTTTCCTACCATGCCTCGCTGCATGGCATTGGCGGACGCGAAGCCCGGCAGCGCATCGCCGCGCTGCTTGACACAGTCGACATGCAGGGCCGCCAGCATGACAAGGCACGCAGCCTCTCCGGCGGTCAGATGCGGCGCATCGAGATCGCCCGGGCGCTGCTTCACCGACCTTCCCTGCTCCTGCTTGACGAAGCGACCGTCGGCCTTGACATCGAGTCGCGTGCTGGCATCCTCGCCACCATCCGCAAGCTCGTCGAAACCGATGGTATCGGCGTGCTCTGGGCCACGCATCTGATCGATGAAGTCGACGATACCGATCATGTCGTCGTGCTGCGGCGGGGTGACCTGGTCGCCAGGGGCAAGGTGTCGGATGTCGTCCAGGCAAATGGAGGAAATTCCATTCGCGATGCCTTTTCGAAGCTCAGCCGCATCGACGCGGCAGGCATGGCGGAGACATCGTCATGAGCGCTCCTGCGATGCCCGGAAAAGTTGTCGGCATCAAACCGGTAGGGTCTGAACCATTCGGCCTCCGCCACTATCTCATTTGCCTGAAAGGCATCGTCCTGCGCGAGTGCCTGCGCTTCCTGCACCAACGCGAACGGTTCATTTCCTCACTGGTGCGGCCGCTCGTCTGGCTGTTCATCTTCGCCGCCGGCTTCCGCCAGGTGCTCGGCGTGTCGATCATCCCTCCTTACAAGACCTATGTGCTCTACGAGGTCTACATCACTCCGGGTCTGTGCGGCATGATCCTGCTGTTTTCCGGCATGCAGTCTTCACTGTCGATGGTCTACGACCGCGAGATGGGCAACATGCGCATCCTGCTGGTCAGCCCATTTCCGCGCTGGTTCCTGCTGGTGTCGAAGATGTTGGCCGGCGTGGCCGTATCGATCGTGCAAGTCTACGCATTTCTGATCGTCGCCTGGTTGTGGGGCGTCAGGGCGCCGCCGCTCGGCTATCTCTACGTGCTGCCGGCACTGTTTCTGTCGGGCATGATGCTTTGCGCGCTCGGCATGCTTTTGTCGTCCATGATCAAGCAACTCGAAAACTTCGCCGGCATCATGAACTTCGTCATCTTTCCAGGCTATTTCGCGTCTCCGGCGCTGTATCCTTTGTGGCGTATCCAGGAGGCAAGCCCCCTGCTCTACAAGATCTGCCTCGCCAATCCGTTCACCTATGCCGTCGAACTGATCCGCTTCGCCTTCTATGGGCAGATCGACTGGTTGTCGCTGGGCGTCGTCGCCGGTTGCACGCTGTTGTTTCTGGGCGGCGCCATCATTGCGTACGATCCTTCGCGCGGCCTGATGACCCGCAAACAGGACACGGGAGGAAACGGCTGATGGCGCGAATGAGACTTGTGCACACCCTGGTTCTGGTCGCCATGCTTGTCCCGATGGACGCCAGGGCGGCAAACACCGATCCCGACTGGCCCTGCATGCAGCGCAAGGTGCCGCAGCTCTCGCTCGGCCAGATCTGGAATGGGCCGGAGCTTCCCCCGGCGGCGAAGGATTGGTCGAAGGATTCGGGCGTCTCCGCGCTGGTCGAGGCGGTGGCGGCCCGACGGACGCCGATTGCCGAAGCCCAGAAGGAGATCAAGGACTTCGTGGCTTCCCTGCCGGCGGAGCAGGTCGCACCAAAGATGGCGATGCTGGTGCAGGGAATGTTCGATCACATGGACGCCGAGCGTTCGCACGTGATTTCCGGCATTTCCCGCTATGCCCACAAGCAACTCGAAATGGCGGCTGAATTGCGCAAGGAAGCATCCGACGTCGACGCCCTGCGTGCCAAAGCCAACGCCGATCCGGACGAAGTCGAACGGCGTACCGACCAGTTGAATTTCGCGACGCGCATTTTCAACGAACGTGTCCAGTCGCTGACCTATGTCTGCGACGTGCCGACGATAATCGAGCAGCGGCTCTATCAATTGTCCAGGACCGTCTCGGAAACGCTCGGTCAGAAGAAATAGACCTTCAGTCGACCTTGCGACGGATTTCACGTCTCTTGGCAAGGGACACGTCCGGCGTCTCGCTCCGGTCGATTCCGAACGCCATCCGTCGGCCCATCCCGCTCAGGAATCGGGATAAAGCTTACCGAACAGGGGCAGATACATCGCGCCTTTGCGCATCAGGAAATCGTTGAACGTAGCCATGGCCGGCGAGATTGCGTGATCGGTTCGTATCACCGAGAACCATTGTCGGCGGATCGGCATGCCGACAACGTCGAGGATGACGAGCCGGCCAGCTTCGGTTTCCGCGGCGATCGTGTGGGCAGAAATGAAGGCGATGCCCAGACCAGCCATCACCGCCTGCTTGATCGTTTCGTTCGAGCCCATCTCTACGCCGAGTTCATCGATGCGGCCAGGCACGTCGCTCAGGAATATTTCCAGCGAGATGCGGGTTCCGGAGCCGGGCTCGCGAATAAGGAAATGCTCCTCGGCAATGCGCTCCTTGGAGATATCGCGTGCCGCCGCCAGCGGGTGTTCGGGCGGTGCGATGATGACCAGCGGGTGGTCGCCGAAGACCGAAGCACGCACCGGGACCTCTTTCGCCGGGCGCCCCATCAGCGCGATGTCGATGTCGTGATTCTTGAGGTTGTCGATTGTCTGGGCACGATTGCCGATGGCAAGCCGCATGTCGATGTCGGGATGTTCCTTCATGAACGCAGCCATCAACCGCGGCGCGAAATACTTGGCGGTGGAAACGACGCCGAGCCTCAAGCTACCGGTACGAACGCCCTTGATGGCATCGATCTTGTCTTCGAGCAGACCGAGATGCTCCTCGATAGCCTGCGCCGCCTCAACGACGGCCAAACCTGCGGCAGTGGGACGCATGCCGTCAGACGTCCGGTCGAACAGAGCCAGTTGGAACTCTTCCTCCATTTGCCGCAACTGAATTGTCAGTGCTGAAGGAGACAGACCTAATGCCTTGGCCGCACTCACAATTTTTCCGTGCTTGATGATGGCCTGGATGGTCTTGAAATGCTTGAGCGTGAGGTTTCTCATGTCTCATACTAAATTATTTTTAATACCAACGTAAAGTTATTGAATTTTACTTATCAAGTGTCGTTTGGTTTCATTCCCCCGATCCAGCCGATCCGAGGAGACGCGGCTGATCGGGAGGTTACGATGCCAGCGGCAACGCTCGACGCTTTTCTGAACTCCTATCTCGGCCAGCCGGACGAACTCCGCTCCGCGGTCGTGACGACTGTCCGTCAGCTGACACAGGCCGCCAGCAAGATCCGCAATACCATCAATCAAGGTGTGCTCGGCGCCGCCTTTGCCGGGACCCGTGGCGCCAACGCCGACGGCGATGTCCAGAAGGATCTCGACGTCTTCTCCGACGACATCTTCCTCGACGCCATGCGCCACGCTCCGGTCGCGCTCTACGCTTCCGAGGAGCTGGAGCAACCGGTCCTGCTCGACGGGCAAGCACCACTCGCCATTGCCATCGACCCGCTCGACGGCTCTTCCAACATCGACACCAACGTGTCGATCGGAACGATCTTCTCGCTCCTGCCCGCAACTGGCGCGCCGGATGCCGATCCGGCCGCCTCTTTTTTGCAGGCGGGCGTGAATCAGCTAGGCGCCGGTTTCTTCATCTATGGGCCGCAGTTGGCGCTCGTCCTGTCGCTCGGCAGCGGTACGCATATCTTCGTCCTGTCGGCCAGGCTCGGCACCTTCGTCCAGGCCTACGAGAGCCGGATCATTCCGCAACGCACCCAGGAGTTCGCCATCAACGCCGCCAACTACCGGCACTGGGACGAGGCCGTGCGGCTCTATGTCGACGACTGCCTGGAGGGCACCGAAGGACCGCGAGAGAAGGATTTCAACATGCGCTGGATCGCCTCCCTGGTCGCCGACTGCTACCGCATATTGATGCGCGGCGGCGTGTTTCTCTACCCCGGCGACCGGCGCAAGGGCTACGGTCAGGGACGGCTGCGCCTGGTCTACGAGGCCAACCCGATTGCCTATCTCATAGAACAGGCTGCCGGTGCGGCCACCGATACGATCAACCGCATCCTGGACATCGAACCCGACAGCCTGCACCAGCGCGTGCCGATGGTCTTCGGGTCGGCGCGGGAGGTCGCGCGCGTCACCCGCTACCACACCGAGCCGAGCAACATCGGCGAACGAGCGCCGCTGTTCAGCCGCCGTGGCCTCTTCAGAGCCTGAGCAGCACCATGTCGGCCAAGCACCCCATCATCACCATCACCGGCTCGTCGGGCGCCGGCACCACTTCGGTCAAGCGTATCTTCGAGCTGATCTTCCGGCGCGAGAATATCGAGGCCGCGTTCATCGAAGGCGACGCATTCCACCGCTACGACCGCGCCGCGATGAAGGCAAAGGTGGCCGAAGAGGAGAAGGCCGGCAATCCGAACTTCACCCACTTCCATGCCGCGGCCAACGAACTCGGGATTCTCGAAGAGGTGTTCGCGGAATACGGCCGCCGGGGATCCGGAAGAACCCGCACCTACATCCATGACGAGGAAGAGGAAAAGCAGTACGGCACGCCACCGGGAAGCTTTACCGAATGGCGAGAGTTCGGTCCCAGCGACCTGCTCTTCTACGAGGGGCTGCACGGCTGTGTCGTCACCGACACGATCAATTTGGCGAAGCATGCGGATCTCAAGATCGGCGTCGTGCCGGTCATCAATCTCGAATGGATCCAGAAGATCCATCGCGATCGTTCGACACGCGGCTATTCCACCGAGGCGGTGATGGACGTGATCCTGCGCCGGATGCCCGACTATGTCCGCTACATTGTCCCGCAATTCTCGCAGACCGCCATCAATTTCCAGCGCGTGCCGATTGTCGATACGTCCAACCCCTTCATCGCGCGCTGGATTCCGACGCCTGACGAATCGATGCTGGTTATCCGCTTCGCCAATCCACGCGGCATCGATTTTCCCTATCTGCTGTCGATGATCCACGACTCGTTCATGTCGCGGCCAAATTCCATCGTGGTGCCAGGCAACAAGCTCGACCTTGCCATGCAGCTGATCCTGACGCCGCTCATCCTGCAATTGATCGAACGCAAGAGCCGTGTGTCGTGAGGAGGACGCCATGACCAGCCAAACAGCACTAAAGCCTGCCGCCACCGCCGTCGTCTCGGAGCTCGACATGGCGAACGCCATTCGCGTGCTGGCGATGGACAGCGTCCAAAAAGCGAATTCGGGACACCCCGGCATGCCGATGGGCATGGCCGATGTCGCAACGGTGCTGTTCAACCGCTTCATCAATATCGATCCTTCCAGGCCGGGCTGGCCCGACCGTGACCGTTTCGTGCTTTCAGCCGGCCATGGCTCGATGCTGCAATACGCGCTGCACTATCTGCTCGGCTATGAAGACATGCAGATCGAGGAGTTGCAGCGGTTTCGGCAACTGGGCAGCCGCACGGCCGGACATCCCGAATATGGCCACGCGCTTGGTGTCGAGACCACCACCGGCCCGCTCGGACAAGGCATTTCCACGGCGGTCGGAATGGCGCTGGCGGAGCGCATGCTTGCTGCCCGCTACGGTGCCGATCTGGTCAACCATCATACCTATGTGATTGCAGGCGACGGCTGCCTGCAGGAAGGCATCAGCCACGAGGCGATCGACCTCGCCGGCCACCTGAAGCTTTCCCGCCTGATCGTGTTCTGGGACGACAATGCGATCTCCATTGACGGGCCAACCTCCCTGTCCACGTCGATGGACCAGCCGGCGCGCTTCAAAGCCGCCGGCTGGGATGTCCAAACGGTCTCCGGCCACGACATGGAAGCTGTCGCCGCGGCTATCGAGGCGGCGCGGCAGTCGGATCGACCGTCGCTGATTGCCTGCCGCACTGTAATCGGCAAGGGCGCCCCCAATCTCGGCGGTTCGGAGAAGACGCATGGCGCGCCGCTGGGCGAAGCAGAGATCGCCGCGACCCGCGAGAACATCGGCTGGACCTTCGCGCCGTTCGAGGTGCCGGACGACGTGCTTTTCGCCTGGCGCGAAATTGCCGGCCGCGGCGAAGCGATGCGGGGCGCGTGGGAGCAGCGGCTTGCCGCCTCGCCGCAGCGAGAGGCCCTCGAGAACGCGGTCGCCGCCAGACTGCCCGACGCGGTCTTCGAAGCGCTCGATGCCTTTCGCCGAGAGCATGTCGAGAAGGCAACCAAGGTGGCAACGCGAAAAGCTTCCGAAATGGCGCTGGAGGTCATCAACGGCGCCACGGAATTGACCGTCGGCGGCTCGGCCGATCTGACGCACTCGAATCTGACGATCACCAAGGGCATGAACCGCATTGCGCCGAGCGACTATGCCGGCCGCTACATTCACTACGGCATTCGTGAACACGGCATGGCCGCCGCCATGAACGGCATCGCATTGCATGGAGGCTTCGTGCCCTATGGCGGTACGTTCCTCTGCTTCGCGGACTATGCGCGTGGTGCGATACGGCTCTCCTCGCTCATGGGCCAGCGCGTCATCTACGTGATGACGCATGATTCCATCGGCCTCGGCGAGGATGGCCCGACGCATCAGCCGGTCGAGCACCTGGCGATGCTGCGTGCCACGCCGAACCTCAATGTCTTTCGCCCAGCGGATATCATCGAAACGGCGGAATGCTGGGAACTTGCGCTGAAGAGCAGGGATCGGCCGAGCGTGCTGGTGCTGTCGCGCCAGAACCTGCCGATGCTGCGTGAGGCGCACAGCGACGCGAACCGCTCCAGCCAGGGCGCATACATCCTGCGCGAGCCAGCCAGGCACCGTGCCGTCACCCTGATCGCAACCGGCTCGGAGGTCGAGATCGCGGTTGCCGCCGCCGAAAGGCTGGAGACCGAGCATGGCGTCGCCGCCGCGGTCGTCTCGATGCCATGCTGGGAGCTTTTCGAGGAGCAGGAAAGCGCCACCCGCAAGGCCGTTCTCGGCTCCGCGCCGCGCGTCGCGGTCGAAGCGGCGGCCCGGCTGGGCTGGGACCGCTGGGTCGGCGAGACGGGCGCTGTCGTCGGCATGGCCGGTTTCGGCGCCAGCGCCCCTGCCCCCGATCTGTACCGGCATTTCAACATAACGTCCGAAGCGGTTGCTGCGGCGGCGCTGAAGCTCATCATCTAGGAGGACCCACAATGGCCCGCATCACCCTTCGCCAGCTTCTCGACCATGCCGCCGAGCACGGCTACGGCGTCCCTGCATTCAACATCAACAACATGGAACAGGGCCTCGCAATCATGGAAGCGGCCAAAGCCTGCGACGCGCCTGTCATCATCCAGGCCTCACGTGGGGCCCGGTCCTACGCCAACGACGTCATGCTGGCCAAAATGATGGAGGCATTGACTGAAATGCATCCGACCATTCCGCTGTGCATCCATCAGGACCACGGCAACGACGAGGCCACCTGCCTTTCCGCGATCCGCCACGGCTTCACCTCGGTGATGATGGACGGATCCCTGATGGCAGATGCCAAGACGCCGGCAAGCTATGCCTACAACGTCGCCGTAACCGAACGAGTCACACGCATGGCGCATTGGGTCGGGGCTTCCGTCGAAGGCGAACTGGGCGTGCTCGGATCGCTGGAAACCGGCCAGGGCGAGGCCGAGGATGGCCACGGCGCCGAGGGCGCGCTCTCCCACGACCAACTCTTGACCGATCCCGATCAGGCGGTCGACTTCGTGGCCGCAACCCAGGTGGACGCGCTGGCGATCGCCTGCGGCACCTCGCACGGCGCTTACAAATTTACCCGCAAGCCGGACGGCGACATACTGGCCATGCAGGTGATCGAGGCGATCCACGAGAAGCTACCCAACACGCATCTGGTCATGCATGGCTCTTCCTCCGTGCCACAGGAACTGCAGGACATCATCAACAAATATGGCGGCGAGATGCCCCAGACCTTTGGCGTCCCGGTGGAGGAAATCGAGCGCGGCATCCGCTACGGCGTGCGCAAGGTCAACATCGACACCGATTGCCGCATGGCCATGGCCGGGCAGTTCCGCCGCGTCGCGACGGAGAATCCGCGCGAGTTCGATCCCCGAAAATTCCTGAAGCCCGCCATGGACGCCTTGCACGATCTTTGCCGAGACCGCTTCGAGCGTTTCGGCACGGCGTCCAACGCCTCGAAGATCAAGGTCATCGCCATGGACGAGATGGCCAAACGCTATGCCGCGGGAAAACTCGCGCCCCATATCGCAACCGCGAAAGCCGCCTGAGCAACAAACAGGAGACCTGTCATGAACAAGATCGATATGCTGCCAGCGGGTACGCTCAAGGAAGGCAAGGAACGCTACAAGTCAGGGGTCATCCCTTACAAGAAGATGGGCTACTGGGAGCCGGACTACAGGCCCAAGGAGACCGATCTGATCGCGATGTTCCGGATCACGCCGCAACCCGGCGTCGACCACGAGGAGGCAGCGGCCGCCATCGCCGGTGAATCCTCAACCGCGACTTGGACCGTGGTGTGGACCGACAGGCTGACAGCCTGCGAGCTCTACCGCGCCAAGGCGTTCAGATCCGAGCCGGTTCCAAACACCGGTCCCGGCACCAAGACCGAGCAACAGTACTTCGCCTACATCGCCTACGACCTCGACCTGTTCGAGCCGGGCTCGATCGCCAACCTGACCGCATCGATCATCGGCAACGTGTTCGGCTTCAAGGCGGTCAAGGCGCTGCGACTGGAAGACATGCGTATCCCGGTCGCGTATCTCAAAACCTTCCAGGGACCCGCAACCGGCATCGTGGTGGAGCGTGAGCGGCTCGACAAGTTTGGCCGTCCGCTGCTCGGCGCGACGACGAAGCCGAAGCTCGGCCTGTCAGGCCGCAACTATGGCCGCGTCGTTTACGAGGCGCTGAAGGGCGGCCTCGACTTCGTCAAGGACGACGAAAACATCAACTCGCAGCCCTTCATGCACTGGCGCGACCGCTTCCTCTACTGCATGGAGGCGGTGAACAAGGCTTCAGCTGCCACTGGCGAGGTCAAGGGCCACTATCTCAACGTCACCGCCGGCACGATGGAGGAGATGTACGAGCGCGCCGAATTCGCCAAACAGCTTGGCTCCTGCATCATCATGATCGATCTCGTCATCGGCTACACGGCGATCCAGTCGATGGCCAAGTGGGCACGCCGCAACGACATGATCCTGCACCTGCACCGCGCCGGCAATTCGACCTATTCGCGCCAGAAGAACCACGGCATGAATTTTCGCGTCATCTGCAAATGGATGCGCATGGCCGGCGTCGACCATATCCACGCCGGCACTGTGGTCGGCAAGCTGGAAGGCGACCCGCTCATGATCAAGGGGTTTTATGACACGCTGCGCGAGGAGCGCACGCCGCAGAATCTCGAGACCGGGCTGTTCTTCGATCAGGACTGGGCCTCGCTCAACAAGGTGATGCCCGTCGCCTCGGGCGGTATCCATGCCGGCCAGATGCACCAGTTGATCCATTATCTCGGCGAGGACGTCATCCTGCAGTTCGGTGGCGGCACGATCGGCCATCCCGACGGCATCCAGGCGGGCGCGACGGCCAATCGCGTTGCATTGGAAGCGATGATCCTGGCCCGCAACGAGGGACGCGATTATTTGCGCGAAGGGACCAAAATCCTCGAACAGGCGGCCAAATGGTGCACGCCGCTGAAGGCTGCCCTGGAGACCTGGAAGGATGTCACCTTCAACTATGAATCGACCGACACGGCCGATTTCGTGCCAACCGCAACGCCCAGCTTCTAGAAGAAAGGAACCGTCGCCATGATGACCAATCCGGGAAACAAGGTCACGCAGGGACAGTTCTCGTTCCTGCCCGACCTGACCGATGAGCAGATTTCGGCGCAGATCAAATATGCGCTGAAGAACCACTGGGCCGTCAGCGTCGAGTACACGGACGATCCGCATCCGCGAAACACCTATTGGGAAATGTACGGCAACCCGATGTTCGATTTGAGAGACCCGGCGGGCATCCTGCTCGAAGTCAACGCTTGCCGGAAAGCCTGTCCGAACATGTATGTCCGGGTAACCGCCTTCGATTCGACCAAGGGATGGGAAGCGCCGCGCATGTCGTTCATCGTCAACCGGCCACCCAGCGAACCCGGGTTCCGGCTGCTGCGCCAGGAGCGTGACGGCCGCAGCCAGGGTTATTCGATCGTGCCTTATGCGACCGACAGGCCCGAGGGCGAGCGGAGCTAGCTGAGCCATGCTGGACACGATAGCAAAGGGCGCTGGCGCTCAGGACGAATCGGTTGATCTGCAGGCCGAGTTCGAAGCGTCCAACATCGACGAGGTGATGGACAAGCTCGATCGCGAACTCATTGGCCTGAAGCCAATCAAGAACCGCATCCGCGAGATCGCGGCTCTTCTCCTGGTCGACCGGCTTCGCCGCAAGTTCGGGCTGACCTCGGGCGCACCGACGCTGCATATGAACTTTACGGGAAATCCGGGCACGGGCAAGACCACCGTGGCGCTGAGGATGGCCGAAATCCTGCATCGACTCGGCTATGTCCGCGAAGGCCACCTGGTCGCGGTGACGCGCGACGATCTCGTCGGCCAGTATGTGGGCCACACCGCACCCAAGACGCGCGACGTGATCAAGCGTGCCATGGGCGGCGTGCTTTTCATCGACGAGGCCTATTACCTCTACAAGCCCGAGAACGAACGCGACTACGGCCAGGAATCGATCGAGATCCTGCTGCAATGCATGGAAAATAATCGTGACGACCTGGTCGTGATCCTTGCCGGCTACAAGAACAAGATGGATCGTTTCTTCGACAGCAATCCCGGCATGCGTTCGCGCATCGCCCACCACCTCGATTTTCCCGACTACGGCGTCAGCGAGCTGAAATCGATCGCCGAGATCATGCTGGCGGAGCAGAATTATCGCCTCAGCGAGGCGGCCGCCCAGGCCCTCGAAGAGTATCTTCCGATCCGAATGAGGCTGCCGCATTTCTCCAACGCGCGCTCGGTGCGCAATGGGCTGGACCGGGCGCGGCTTCGCCAGGCCAATCGGCTTTTCGCATCGCGAAGCCGTGCCCTGACCAAGGCAGACCTTATTACCATCGAGGAATCCGATATCCGCGGCAGCCGCGTATTCGCGGAAGGGAAGCTCGAAGGCGAACCGGAGACGAAGACGCGCTGAGGGCGAAGCCGGCTGGCGGGCGGCGACCCGACACGGAAGACAGAAATTGGAGACGACGACCATGGTCACCAGGACAATCATCGCGCCCTCCGTGCTTTCCGCGGATTTCTCGCGGCTCGGCGACGAGGTCGAAGCTGTCGTTCAGGCGGGCGCCGACTGGATCCATCTCGACGTGATGGACGGGCATTTCGTGCCCAACATCACCTTCGGTCCGCCGGTCATCAAGGCGATCCGTGGTCGAACGGACAAGATCTTCGACTGCCATCTGATGATCGCGCCGGCCGACCCCTATCTGGCCGCCTTCGCCGATGCCGGTTGCGACATCATCACGGTGCATGCCGAGACTGGACCGCATCTCGACCGCTCATTGCAGGCGATCAGGAATCTTGGCAAGAAGGCCGGGGTGTCGCTCAATCCGTCGACGCCGGAGAGTGTCATCGAGTATGTGCTCGACCGGCTCGATCTGGTGCTGCTGATGACGGTCAATCCAGGCTTCGGCGGCCAGGCTTTCATTTCAGCGGTCGTCGAGAAAGTCAGACGGATCAAGGCTTTGGTTGGCCATCGCCCGATTGACATCGAGATCGACGGCGGAGTCACGGCCGAGACCGCCCCGCTGGTCACCGCGGCTGGCGCCAACGTACTGGTCGCCGGTTCGGCTGTATTCAAGGGAGGCACCGAGGCAGCCTATCGTGCCAATATCGGCGCCATCAGACAGGCGGCCGATGGCGCGATCCGGAAAGCCGCGTAAACCGTTGTCGGGGAGACGAACATGGCTGCGGTCCCACCTGTATGCGATTTCGGCTGGCCCGCCATCGATGCCGTTTTGCCCGGCGTCGACGGCACGTCGCATTCCATCTTCGGTCACGCCGGCCCGAATGGCCTGGTCGTGGCCTTCATCTGCAATCACTGCCCTTATGTGAAGGCCGTGATCTCTCGCATCGTGCGCGACGCCAATGACCTCAAGGCCGAAGGTATCGGCTTCGTCGCCATCAACTCCAACGATGCCGACACCTACCCGGACGATTCCTTCGACCACATGAAGCGCTTCGCCGTGACGAACGGCTTCAGCTTCCCTTACCTGCACGACGAGGCCCAGACTGTAGCGCGCGACTACTCAGCGGTGTGCACTCCCGATTTCTTCGGGTTCAACAGCGAACTGAGACTGCAATATCGCGGCCGGCTGGACGCGTCGCGACGCGAATCCGGACCGCTCGGGCTGCGACGCGATCTGTTCGAGGCGATGAAGCAGGTTGCTCGAACCGGCGATGGTCCGTTCGACCAGATCGCCTCGATCGGCTGCTCGATCAAGTGGAAGGATGCTGCATGAATGTCGGCGCAGGTAGGTCGCTTCGACCGCCGAAGGCGATCCTGTTCGACCTCGACGGCACACTGGTCGATTCGGCGCCTGATATAGCGGCCGCCGTCAACGAGTTGCTGGCCAGCCGCGATCTGCCGCCGTTGCGCCTGGACCAGGTCAAGGCCATGATCGGTGGCGGCGTCAGGAAATTGATCGAGCGGGCCTTCGCGGCGTCGGGAGCGCCGCTCGTCGGCAACGCGCTCGATGAGGCCAACCGCGTCATGGCGCCGATCTACAGCCGACATCTGACCGGCCTGACAAGACTGATGCCTGGCGTCAGGGAGGTTCTCACACACTTCTACGCGAAGGGAATGGCCATGGGCGTCGCGACCAACAAACCGCAGTTGGCGACTCGCGAGATCCTGCTGCATTTCGGACTGACGGAATATTTCCGTGCGATCATTGGCGGAGACGCGGTGACATGCCTGAAACCCGCGCCCGATGCTCTGCTGCTGGCGCTCGCCCAGCTTGGAGTCGACCCCTGTGACGCGCTGCTGGTCGGAGACAGTGGTGCCGATGCAGGCGCCGCGCGCGCCGCCGGCATGCCCGTCATTCTGCTGCGCGGCGGATACACCCATTTTCCGGTTGAAGAGCTTGGCGCCGACCAGGTTTGCGACAGCCTTTTCGACCTGCCTGCGGCGATGCAGGGGCTGCAAGCCGGTGCTTGATCGGGGCGAACGCCGGCCGGACGCAAGTTCGAACGGCCGGCGGCGCCGCTATTTCGAGAATTGCTTCAAATAGGCGATGACGTTGGCGATGTCTTGGTCCTGCTTGAGGCCGACGAACGCCATCTTCGTTCCTTTGACCATGGCCTTGGGATCGCGAAGGTAAGTCGTCAGCGTGGGTTCGTCCCATTTGACGCCGGACTTGCCTGCCGCGACCATCGCTTGGGAGTAACTGAACCCCGGGTGTGTGCCAGCCGTCCGGCCGATGACGCCGTTCAACGACGGGCCGACCTTGTTCTTGTCCTGGTCGGCGACATGGCAGACCTTGCATTTGGCGAAGACCTTCTCACCCGCCGCGGCATCCTGTGCCTGGGATTGGCTTGTGATGAAGGACACAGCAAACACGACTGCGAAAAATGCGATTGCGCGCATGGCATTTCCTCATGGATCGTCTGGGTGCCCTGGACGATTTTGCGCATGCCGATCTTTCATCCATTGACATGCACCTTACGCGGTGGAGTGGAGTATCCGCTTTCCCTTTGTGAAGCGGCGCCGCGCGAATCGAAAAGCTAGTTGGCGTGGGGTGAAAGTCAATCGTATAAAGGTATAGAGGCTTGGGTACCCAGGGTACCGGTATTCGTCTTTGTTGACGGCTATCGGGCGAATGCGTAGCTTCAAGACATCCGGTTTCTCCACTGGCACCTCGGGAATCCGGCAACTGGCGATTTTGTCCAGGCTCCTCATTGGGCCGGACCAGTCGAGACAGGCGTCCCGGAGCGCAAGAGGTGCTAAATGGATATGGTCGATCTCATATTAACGGTGTGCCTCAGCACCAATCCGGGCAATTGCCGAGACGAACACCTCTATTTCGAGAGCCGCGGCTCTCTGCTCCAATGCATGTTCCTTGCACCCAGCGAGATCGCGAAATGGTCTCAGGAACACCCGGCCCTCAAGGTCATGCGCTGGAAATGCGCCTTTCCGAGCAAGGAACGAGCGATCTGATTGACGTCCTGGAGCCCAGGGAGGAGGTGTCATGATGATTTCACGGCGCAACACGCTGCGTCTGGCGGTTCTCGGCACAGTCGCTGCTCTTGCCGCAAGGCCTGTCTTTGCAGCAGCCAGGATTCGCGTCGGTGTCCTGAAGTTTGGAACCGTGAGTTGGGAACTCGACACGTTGAGGCAACACAAATTCGATGTGGCGAACGGGATCGATCTGGAGATCATCGATTTCGCCGGGGAGGACGCGACCAACGTCGCCTTGCTGGCCGGTGCGATCGACATGATCGTCTCCGACTGGTTGTGGGTCTCGCGCCAACGGTCGGAAGGCGGCGACCTCACATTAGCCCCCTATTCGACCGCTGTGGGGGCGATCATGGTGAAGGAGGGGTCGCCGATCCGGACGGTCGCCGACCTCAAGCACAGGAAGATCGCCGTCGCCGGCGGCCCGCTCGACAAGAGCTGGCTCCTGATACAGGCTCTGACCAGACGCGACTACGGGGTCGACCTGTTGGCAACCAGCGACATCATCTTTGGCGCGCCACCGCTGATTTCGGAAAAGGCCATGCAGGGCGAACTCGATGCGGTGCTGAATTTCTGGCATTTTTGCGCCCGTCTCGAGGCCAACGGCTTTCGTCGATTGATGGGCGTGAACGATGCGGCGCGTGCGCTCGGCGCCTTGGGACCTGTGTCGGCACTCGGTTACGTCTTCCACGACCAATGGGCGAACGAGAACCCGGAGGCCGCCAGGGGCTTCGTCAGGGCCTCCGCGCAAGCCAAGGACCTGCTGGCCAGATCCGACGAGGAGTGGCTGCGCCTGGCGCCGATCATTCGCGCGGAAGGCAAAGAACTGGAAAAACTGCGCGACCGCTACCGCCAAGGCATCCCCAGGCGGGCGGTCGCCGAGGAAGCGGCCGACGCCGGCAAGCTCTATCACGTGCTGGCGGCGATCGGTGGCGCGAAGCTGGTCGGCAGCGCGCCCGAGATGGCGCCCGGCACATTCTGGCAGGACCGCACGGAATGACCGCACCGGAAACCAGCAACGGCACGCGAGGTGCCCCGACGAGCATGTCCGGGCGATCCAGCTTGGCGACAACGCTGATGCCCGCGCTGACCGTGGCGGTTTCCTTGCTCGGGCTTTGCCTGCTGTGGAGCCTTGCGGCGAGTGTCTGGCGGAGCCGTGCCCTCCCGGGGCCGGGACAGGTCTGGCAGGTGCTCCTCAGGGAGGCTGCGAGCGGCGACCTCTTCTATCATCTCGGCGCGACCCTCGGCCGGGTCGCCGCGGCATATATCGTCGCGATGATCATAGGATCGGTCATCGGCGTTTTGCTCGGCAGCTATCGTCGCGCCGACCGCTTTTTCAACCCATGGGTAATTCTGTTCCTCAACATCCCGGCGCTGGTGGTCATCGTCCTCGGCTACATCTGGTTCGGCCTCAACGAGGCGGCGGCGATCGGCGCGGTGGCGGTGAACAAAATCCCGAATGTCGTGGTGACGATGCGTGAGGGCGCCAGGGCGCTTGATCCGAGCTACGCCGAAATGGCCACTGTCTATCGCTTCGGTCCTCTCGATCGCATCCGCCACATCCTGCTGCCGCAATTGCAACCCTATCTTGCCGCCGCGTCACGATCCGGCATCGCCCTCATCTGGAAGATCGTCCTGGTCGTCGAACTGCTCGGCCGGTCGAACGGCGTCGGCTTCCAGATCCATCTCTATTTCCAGCTCTTCGACGTCGCCGCCATTCTTGCCTACACACTGGCTTTCGTGGCGGTGATGCTCGTCATCGAACTTCTTCTGGTGCAACCCGTTGAACGACATGCAACCCGTTGGCGCCGTCGTCCCGCTTAGGGTCGATATCGCTGAAAAGACTTTCAGGTCCGCGCAAGGCGTCTCGATCACGGCGCTTCAGGACCTTTCCTTCGAGGTCCGGCAAGGCGAATTCGCCTGCTTGCTGGGACCGTCGGGCTGCGGCAAAACCACGACGCTGCGTATCCTGCTTGGGTTGGACAAGGATTTTTCCGGATCCTTCCAGTTGCCGCAAGGAGGCTCCAACCGCATTGCGGCCGTGTTCCAGGAGCCGATCTTGCTGCCGTGGCGAACGGTGGAGCAGAATGTCAGGCTGGCCTTGCCGAAAAGCTTGAGAACGAAGAATCTTGACGGGCTCTTTGAAACTCTCGGCCTCGCCGGCATGCGTTCTCTCTATCCTGCGGAACTGTCGCTCGGCCTTGCGCGCAGGGCAGCACTTGCCAGGGCCTTCGCTACCGAGCCGGCGATGCTTGTCCTGGACGAACCCTTTGTCTCGCTCGACCACCAGACCGCCGAGCGGCTTCGTCACCTGCTTCTGTCGGTATGGTCGGCACGACCCACGACCGCCTTGATGATAACGCACGATCTACGCGAGGCGCTGATGCTGTCGGATCGCATCATCGTGCTCGCGCCGCGACCAGCACATGTGCTCGGCGTGTTCGACGTGCGGTTGCCTCGGCAACATCGCAATTCACAGGTGATGAGTGACCTTCTGCGGTCGTTCCGGCAAAGGTTCCCGGGCGTCACCTGAACGCCCTGATGGTGAAATGCATATCGGAGGACCCCATGTCGATTGATCGGCTACGACGCAGGGTTATGAGTGGCTTTGCCTGCACCGCCGTCAGCGCTGCCTTGCTGCCATGCTGCCTCGGACGAGCCGCCTTGGCCGCGGCTGGCAGCCTGCGGTTCTCGGTTGGCCAAATCGCCGACGGCGTCTTCGCCTTCCAGGGCGTGGATGAATTGATGACCGCAACAAACGACGGTGCCATCTGCAATCTGGGCGTCGTCGTCGGCACCGACGCGGTTGCCGTCATCGACAGTGGCGGCAGCCTGACCGAGGCGCACGCCTTGCTCGCCGCGATCGGAAAGATAACCGCAAAACCGGTTCGCTTCCTGATCAACACCCACATGCATCCCGATCACATTTTCGGCAATGCGGCATTCCGGGAGATCGGCGCGACCATTGTTGGCCATCGCAATCTGCCGCGTGCCCTCGAGGCGCGTGGCGCGTTCTATCTGCACAATTATCGCGAACAGGTCGGCGAAGCGCTTATGAACGGAGTCGAGATCGTTTCGCCGGCGATGCTGGTCGACGATCGCCTGGAACTCGATCTCGGCGGGCGCATGCTCGAACTGCGGGCATGGAAGGCTGCGCACACCGACAACGACCTGACCGTCTTCGACCCCGAGACCCGCACTCTCTTTGCCGGCGATCTCGTGTTCATGGGGTCCTTGCCGACGCTCGACGGATCGCTGCTTGGCTGGCTCCGCCAGATGGAGGCGCTCGCCGCGATCAGCGCCGCGCGCGTCGTTCCGGGTCATGGTCCGGTACCGGCCGACTGGCCGCAGGCGCTGGCAGGAGAACGGCGCTATTTCGAGATTCTGGCGCGCGATATCCGCAAGGCGATCGCCGACGGGACGCCGCTCCGAGAGGCCGTCAAAACCGCCGCCGGAAGCGAACGGGGCAAATGGCACCTGTTCGACGACTACAATGAGCGCAACGCAACGGCTGCTTTTGCTGAACTCGAATGGGAATAGACCACACCGACATGCGCCAGAGATCATGAAGTGGGGCGATTTGCCAACGCGTCGTCAAAGGCATATTCTAAACGCCAGCCTGGGCACCACCTCTGTTGCATTGGTGGAGGCATCGAAATGCAAAATCACGCTTACGCGAGCAGGCAGTTCGCCTTGTCGCTTGCACCATTCTTGGCCGCAATCATCTTGACCATCGGTACGCTGTTCGGCGTCTCCTCAGCCGCCAACGCACAGCAAACAACGGCTTCTTCGGAGAAGATCTGGGAAGACTTGAAAGGCGACGTGTTCGGCGACCGAGCTATTCTGGTCGATACCGGCGTGGTCAGGATCGAAGCGCCAAAGCGGGCGCAAGATGCCGCCATCGTGCCTGTCGACATCTATGTTGACCCAGCCAAGGCGCCGGACGGCATCAAATCCGTGACCTTGATCATCGACGCCAATCCTGCGCCGGTGGCGGCAACGTTCCAGATCGGCAAGGACGCCGGGGTGACACATCTGTCGACACGCGTGCGCGTCAACGATTATTCCTATTTGCGTGCCATAGCGGAGACTCAAGGCGGCCAACTCCACATGGCTCAGACCTTCGTCAAGGCGTCAGGCGGCTGCTCCGCCCCTGCGGTCAAGAACCAGGACGAGGCCATGGCGACGATGGGGCAGATGAAGTTGCGCCAGTTCCCACCCCAAGAGACGATGAGCAAGGCAGAGGAGTTGCAGTTGATGATCCGCCACCCGAACAATTCGGGCCTGCAGCGGGATCCGTTGACCCAGTATTTCATTCCCGCGCATTTTGTTCAGAAGCTGTCGATCTCGCAAGCCGGCCGGCCGATCCTCTCGATGGAAGGTGGAATATCGATTTCGGAAGACCCTAATTTCCGATTCGATTTCACGGCGCACGGCAATGGTGAAATCCAGGTCGAAGCGATCGACACGGACGGCAAGGTATTCCGCAATCAGTGGCCGCTGGAGAAAACGGGGCTCTGAAGTCTCGAAATACGCTATGCCGCGCTGCCACGGCGATGGGCACGCTTGATCTTTAGAAGCAACGCACGTCGGCTTCCGACTGCGCACGCTTCAGCTCTGTACGGGCTGCCTTCGCCGGTGCGCTTTCCCGAAACAGCCCCGCGTTTTCCCCCGTTGTCAAAGACATGCTCTTGAAGGTCTCGGCCGTCTCATAGTGGTCGTAGGGCAGGATCGAGGCGATGACGTCGATCGAGCAGGAACAGCTTTCCAGCGCCTGACGCGTCTGGCCGTTCGTTCGCATGCAGCCGAGCACGTAGTCGACAACCGTTACTGTGGGATAGTCTCCCGCAGCACCCGCCGGGTTTGCGATGGCCAGTGTCGCCATGAAGAGCAGCGGCAAGGTCGAAAATCCAACATATCTGATCATGAGAAACCTCCGGTTGGTCCGGGTTCGATGCGCCCGGACGAGATCGGCGTGCCAGTTGGCAACGCGCCGTAAAGCCAGTCAAGCACCCATGGGTTCCGTATACGACCAAAGGAGGAAAGGGCTGTCCACGAGCGATAGCTATGGATGACGACTTGATCACCGGCTCCGCGCCCAGGCTCCCGCGACCGCTTCGTATCTCGCTCAATATCGGAGAACGACGAGACTTTTTACATGCCATCCAAGATGGGCAGCGATAAATATTAGCAAATAACCTCGGTGTATATTAAAATCAAAAGACCGACAGTAAGACTATTTTAGTACGGTTCTCGGTCACCGCGGGAGCGTAAAACACTTCATATTAATCTTGTAGTTCTGTTCATTTCTGTATATTGCAGTGCATCATTTAGAATATTGCGGTGCAACAATGCACTAGGCCTTTTTTGCTTGCCTAGCCTTTTGGGATGACATAGCCTTTCCCTGTTTCCGGCTTCAAGGGCGTCACCGTCATTAGGGAGCGGCGACAGTCTTTCGTAGGCCAAAGTGAGGTGGGCAGTAACGGTGCCCTCTGCACATCTGGCTTAGGTCGTGACACGCTGCCGGAAATATTTCCCCCCCGTGAATCGCTTGGGCGAGCCCTTGTGGGCCTGACAGTCGATTCATCACTGTGAACCCCGGGAGGAATTCGGATGCGTGTACTTACGAAAGCTACGTATATTCTAACCACTGCGGCGTTTCTGTCGCTCGGCGCGGCCTATACGGCGTCGGCCAACGAGGATCTTGCAAAGCTCGCTTCGGATGCGAAGAACTGGGCGATGCAGACGGGTGACTACGCCAACACCCGCTATTCCAAACTCAACCAGATTACTGCGGATAATGTGAAGAACCTGCAGGTCAAATGGACCTTTTCCACCGGCGTGCTGCGCGGGCATGAGGGTGGACCGCTGATCATCGGCGATGTGATGTATGTCCATACGCCCTTCCCAAACAATGTCTTTGCGCTCGACCTCAAGAATGACGGGAAGATCCTCTGGAAATACGAGCCCAAGCAGGATCCGAATGTCATTCCGATCATGTGTTGCGATACGGTCAATCGCGGTGTTGCCTATGGTGACGGCAAGATCATTCTCAATCAGGCCGACACCACGGTCGTCGCCCTCGATGCAAAGACCGGCAAGGTCGTCTGGTCGGTCAAGAATGGCGACATGACCGACGGCGGCAAAGGCGAATCCGGCACGGCTGCCCCCGTCGTGGTCAAGGATAAGGTACTCATCGGCGTGTCCGGCGCCGAATTCGGCGTTCGCGGCTGGCTGGCCGCCTACAATCTGAAAGACGGCAAACTTGCCTGGAAAGCCTATTCGGAAGGTCCCGACGCCGACACCCTGATCGATCCCGAGAAAACCACCCAGCTGGGCAAGCCGGTAGGCAAGGATTCCGGCACCAACACCTGGGAAGGCGAGCAATGGAAGACAGGCGGCGGCACGACATGGGGATGGTATTCCTATGATCCCAAGCTGAACCTGGTCTACTACGGCACCGGCAATCCCTCGACATGGAACCCGGTCCAACGGCCTGGCGACAACCGCTGGTCAATGACGATCATGGCCCGCGATGCCGATACCGGTGTTGCCAAATGGCTCTACCAGATGACCCCGCATGACGAATGGGACTATGACGGCATCAACGAGATGATCCTCGTCGACGGCATGGAGGTCAATGGCGCCAAACACGACGTGCTGGTGCATTTCGATCGTAATGGTTTCGCCTACACCATGGATCGCGCCACCGGCGAGCTTCTCGTCGCCAAGAAATACGATCCAGCGGTGAACTGGGCGACGGAAGTCGTCATGGACCCAAAGAGCGAACAGTATGGTCGCCCGCAGGTCGTGGCGAAATATTCGACCCAGCAGAACGGCGAAGACACCAACTCGACGGGTATTTGCCCGGCGGCGCTTGGAACGAAGGATCAACAGCCAGCTGCCTATTCGCCGAAAACCGGCCTGTTCTATGTTCCGACCAACCATGTCTGCATGGACTATGAGCCGTACAAGGTAAGCTACACCGCCGGTCAGCCTTATGTTGGCGCCACAGTGTCGATGTACCCGGCACCTGGCGGCGACGGCAGCATGGGCAACTTCATTGCCTGGGATGCGGCCAAGGGCGAGATCGTCTGGTCGAAGCCTGAGAAGTTCTCCGTGTGGTCGGGCGCGTTGGCGACAGATGGCGACGTCGTCTTCTACGGCACGCTCGAAGGCTACATCAAGGCGGTCGATAAGGACGGCAAGGAACTTTACAAGTTCAAGACCCCGTCCGGCATCATCGGCAACATCACCACGTACGAGCATGACGGCAAGCAGTACATCGCCGTTCTGTCCGGCGTCGGTGGGTGGGCAGGTATCGGTCTGGCAGGCGGTCTGCTTTCGCCTGACAACGCTGCTGCCTGGCATGGCGCCGTCGATCAGGGCCGTGCGCAAGGCGATCAGTCCGCGGTCGTTGGTACCGCTGGTCTGGGTGCCGTCGGCGGCTACGCGGCACTTGCCGACTATACGACGCTGGGCGGTCAGCTCACCGTCTTCGGTCTCCCGGACTGACGGGCGGGGAACCTTAAGCACGCCTCAGGTCTTGTTGGACCGGAGGTTTGAAAAACGAGAGCCCGGATCATCCGAAACCATGGCCGGGCTCTCGATGCGGTTGCACCCCCGACACACCGATCAATGCCGGCCACGGCAGCAAAACCGTGTCCACGGCAAATGAAGGAAGCGTTTGAATGTCCGTTCGCATTGTAATTTCGGCTTTCGTCCTGGCTCTGCTGCCTCTGGCAAGCTCAGGCGTGGCGTGGGCCGAGGACAGCATGGAAAAAGCCAAGGCGGTGAAGCAAGAAGGCGGCAAGTATTTGGATGCGGATGGAAATCCGACCTACAAGATCGAGAACGGAACCGTCGACTGGTACACGTTCAGCGGCTACCGCCGGTATCACTCCGATTGCCATGTCTGTCACGGACAGGATGCGACAGGTTCGAGCTACGCGCCGGCCCTGGTCAACAGCTTGAAAACCATGGACTACGCCACGTTCCTCTCGATCGTCGCCGAGGGCCGCAAGAATGTCGGCGGCGGCAAGGAAAACGTCATGCCTGCCTTTGGCGACAACAAGAACGTCTATTGCTACCTGGACGATCTCTATGTCTACCTGCGCGCGCGCGCCGATGGTGCGGCGCCACGCGGCAGGCCGCCCAAGCACGAAGACAAGCCGCAGGCGGCGAAGGATGCCGAAGCATCCTGCATGGGCGGATGACATGAACGGCTGCGGTGCATTGAAGCTGCGCGTCGTTCTGCCGATTCTAGGCGCGCTGGCCTTGTTGCCATCGAACGCGCAGGCGCAAGGCGCCGGCCTCGGCGCGGCGGGAGAACTGGTCGATCCCGACATTCTGCGCGTCTGCGCCGATCCTTCGAATATGCCCTTCACCGACAAGAGCGGCGAAGGCTTCGAAAACAAACTTGCCGAACTGGTAGCCGCGAAAACCGGACGGAAGTCCGTCGCCTATACCTGGTTTCCACTTGTCACCGGCTTCGTTCGCAACACGCTGGGGGCCAACCGATGCGACATCATCATGGGCTATGCCCAAGGCGATGAACTGGTGCAGAACACCAACGCCTATTATCGCTCCACCTATGTGCTGGTCTACCCGAAAGGCAACGATATGGAGGGCGTCGAAACGATCGAGGATCCCAAACTCACGGGCAAGACGATCGGGGTTGTCGAGCGCACGCCGCCAACCGCCAACATGGCCGCCAACAAGCTTCTGCGGACCGCCAAGATCTATCCGCTTGCGGTGGATACGCGTGTCACCCCCTCCATGGGGGAGGTCATGATCAAGGACATGCTGGCCCACAAGATCGACGCGGCGGTCCTGTGGGGACCGATGGCAGGCTACTATGCCAAGCAACTTGGAGCCGATGTGGCGATTGTTCCGCTGGTAAAGGAAAAAACCGGCTCGCGCATGTCCTACCGCATCACCATGGGCGTACGTCCGTCCGACCAGGAATGGAAGCGGACGCTCAACCGGGTGATCAGGGAAAACCAGGCGGAGATCAACAGGCTCCTGCTGAGTTACAACGTGCCGCTGATCGACGAACACGACAAACCGATCACCCAATGAAGGGAAGGGAGACTGTTTTTTTGCTGGTCGCTGCGAGCCTTATGGGTCTGGCCGAACCGACGCGGGCTGGCGAGATCGTCGAACCCAACGGGTATCGGATGGACGACTATCGGGCGCCGGTGCCGCCGACGCTGCAAGGCGCCAGGGTGGTGACGACGGCGGAAGCTGAAGCGCTGTGGCGAGCGAAGAAAGCTGTCTTCTTCGACGTGATGCCGAACACGCCCAAGCCGACCAATTTGCCGGCAGGAACGATATGGAGAGACAAGGTTAGAAAGGACATTCCAGGCAGTACATGGCTGGCCAACGTGGGATACGGCGCTATTTCGCAAGAGACCACCAGCTATTTTCGCCAAGGCCTCGAAGCCAAGGCCGGCACGGACAAATCGCGAGCGATTCTGTTCTATTGCATGACGAATTGCTGGATGTCCTGGAATGCCGCTAAACGGGCGATCGAGTGGGGCTACAGTTCGGTAATCTGGTATCCACTCGGCGCTGATGGGTGGGAAGGTGCAAATCTTCCGCTGGAGGTGAAAAAACCATATGAAACGAACAATTGAAGAAAGGTTATGCAATTATTCCAGGTAGTTTTGCTTTTCGATTTTTCAAAACCTACTTTTTCATTTGTCCATTTTGAGACGTGATGGACGAGCCATTGCTTTGGTGCCCTGCAATGGTTGGCTAACAACAGGGATCGGTCCCTACGGACTGGTATAAGAGGAGAAATGTCATGAAGAAGAACTGGAAAAAACCGACCATGTGCCAGGTTGCTGCGGGCATGGAAATTTCTCGGTATCTGCCTGCCGAAATTACTCCCAAGAGGTAGGCCGCAGAGGTGCGTGTCCCTGGCAACAGGGGCACGCATCCCCGCAAGGGTTTTGGCGAAAGGTTTTGACGCGTGTAGGGCGCGCGCGGCACTTTTCAGGGCTGCAAATTGCCTGCTGGTCAGAGAAGCCGCGGGGCGGGCATTTTCATGCGTTTGAGGATCATCGGATCGGCGGCAGGCGGCGGCTTTCCGCAATGGAATTGCAATTATCGTCTCAGTCGTGCGGCCCGCTCCGGGATGGCTGGCGTGCATTCACGAACCCAATCAAGTGTCATCGCCTCGGCGGATGGGGTCGGCTGGGTCCTTTTCAATGCCTCACCCGACATTCGCCAGCAGATCGCGGCAACGCCAGAGTTGCAACCTGCGGGCGACGCGCCGCTGCGCTCGACCCCTATCCGCGCGGTGGTGCTGACCAATGCCGATGTCGATCATATCGCCGGACTGCTCAGCCTGCGCGAGCGGCAGCCTTTCGCCATCTATGCAACGGCGCAGGTTCTGGCGACGCTGGAGGCGAATTCGATTTTCAACGTTCTCGATCCGGCGGTCGTGCCGCGGCGCATCCTGCCGACAGCGAAAGAATTGGTCATCTGCGATGCCGAAGGCCGCGAGACCGGCGTGATGATCGAGAGCTTTCCGGTGCCTGGAAAGATAGCACTCTATCTGGAGGACAAAGACCATCCGGATGCCAATTTCAGCTCCGACGCCGGTGACACGATTGGAGTCCGAATTGCGGGTAACGGCAGCCGCGATTCTGTCTTCTACATCCCAGGCTGCGCGCGCATCGATGCGACGCTGCGCGCGCGCCTTTGCGATGCAGCCTGTCTTCTGTTCGACGGCACTGTCTACACCGACGACGAGATGATCGTCGCCGGCGTCGGTCAGAAAACCGGCGCGCGCATGGGGCATCTGGCGATTTCGGGAGACGCGGGTTCGATCGCCAGCCTGGCCGATGTGAGGCTGGGCCGCCGCGTCTTCGTCCATATCAACAACACCAATCCGATCCTTGACGAGAATTCGGCCGAACACGCGGCGGTCAAGGCGGCAGGCTGGGAAGTCGCAGGCGACGGCATGGAGATGGAATTTTGAACGATTTCCGCGATGCGGCCAAAGGCGGCCTGTCCACGAGCGATCTCGAAGCCGTGCTGAGGCAGGTCGGCGCCGAGCGCTACCACAATCATCATCCCTTCCATCACAGGATGACCAGCGGCGCGCTGTCGAAGGCCGAGATGAAGGCCTGGGCGCTGAACCGTTATTGCTACCAGGCTGTCATCCCGCGCAAGGATGCCATGATCCTCGCACATGCCGAGGATCCGGCGTTTCGCGCCGCCTGGCGCAAACGTATCGAAGACCATGATGGCGAGGACGGCTGGAGCGGCGGTATCGCGCGCTGGCTGCATCTGGCAACCTCGCTCGGTCTGGACGCCGAGGCCGTGAAGAGCGAAAGGCTGGCACTGCCGGCGACACGGTTCGCCGTGGGGGCCTATCTCTCCTTTTGCACCAACCGGACGCTGTTGGAGGCGGTCGCGTCGTCGCTGACCGAGATGTTCTCACCGCTCATCATCGGCGAGCGCGTACCGGCGATGCTGGCCAAATACGATTATATCACCGAGGATACGCTGGCCTATTTCAAGCAACGGCCCGAACAAGCCTCGCGCGACGCCGACTTCGCCCTCACCTACGTGCTCAGCCATGCCGATACGGCGGAACGCCAGCAGCAGGCAATAGATGCGCTGGTGTTCAAATGCGATATACTCTGGGCCATGCTTGATGCGCTTCAACACGCCTATGGCGAGCCGGAAAACATACCGCCCGGCGCCTTCCGCCCCGAGGCAGCCCCATGATGCTGCGCGAAAGAGCCTTGGTGTCGCTGCGATCGATACCCTTCCTGCCGAAGCACGTGCGCATACAGTACGATTCCGTGCGGCAGGCGTTCGCCGTGCTTTCACCGGAGAGAATATTCTGGCCGAACGATATCAGCCTCGACATATTGCGGCGCTGCGACGGACGGTCCACGGTCGGCGAAATCATCGCCGGCCTTGCCACGGATTATGAGGCCGAGGAGGAGGCCGTGGCGGCCGACGTCATCGCCTTCCTGCAAGAGTGGTCGGACAAGCTGCTGGTGAAGCTATGAACACGCCCCTCCTCCCTCCTATCGGCATGCTGGCGGAACTGACACATCGCTGCCCGCTGCAATGTCCTTATTGCTCCAACCCGCTCGAATTGCAGAAGGCCAATCGCGAACTCGACACACAGACCTGGCTCAGCCTGTTCTCGGAGGCCGCCGATCTCGGTGTTCTGCAGGTGCATCTGTCAGGCGGTGAGCCGACGCTGCGCCGCGACCTCGAGCAATTGATCGCCGGACTTTCAGCGCGCGGCGTCTATACAAATCTGATTACCGCGGGCGTCGGCATCGCCGAAGGCCGCATCGAAGCATTTGCCGAAGCCGGGCTCGACCATCTGCAATTGAGCTTTCAGGGCGCACGGCCTGAGACCACCGAACGCATCGGCAACCACAAAGGCAGCCACGACAAGAAGCTGGAGACGGCACGCCGCGCGCGAGCTGCCGGCTTGCCTCTCACCATCAACGCGCCGATCCATCGCCATAACATCGAGGAGGTACCGGAGTTCATCGATCTTGCCCTTTCGCTGGACGCGGAGAGGCTCGAGATCGCCAACGTCCAGTACGCTGGCTGGGCTTTGATCAATCGCGATCAGCTGATGCCCGAGCGTGCAGCAGTCGACCGGCAGGCGGAAATCGTCGCGGAAGCACGCGAGCGGCTGGCCGGCATTATCAACATCGATTTCGTGACACCAGACTATTTCGCCATCTACCCCAAACCGTGCATGGGTGGCTGGGCGCGTGACGCGTTCATGGTGGCGCCTGACGGCACCGTGCTGCCGTGCCATGCCGCGCAGACGATCCCGTCGCTCAGCTTCGAGCGTTTCAAACCACACACCCTCTCCTCGATCTGGGCCGATTCGCCGGCGTTCAATGCCTTCCGCGGCACGGACTGGATGCAGGAACCCTGTCGCGGCTGTGAACGACGCGAGATCGACTGGGGCGGTTGCCGCTGCCAGGCGATGGCGATCGCCGGCGATGCCGCCGCAACGGATCCGGCTTGCGCGAAGTCGCCGATCCACGCGCGCATGGCGATGCTGATCGACGAAGCCAAGCGTACCGCGACAGTTCCTTCGGAGGACGAACCATTCACCTACCGGCGTATCGGCGTCGTGACCGAGCCCGCCTGACAGGTTCTTTCATTCCGCCGTATTCTCGCGCTCGCGCACTGCGTCGGCGAAAGCCAGGGCATCGCGATTGATCCCGACATTGTGCACACGAAAAATCGAAGCACCCTTCAACCGCAGGATGACGCTGGTTGCAGCTGTGCCAACGTCCCGCCCTTCGTCGCTTTCGCCGACCAGGTGATGGGCAAGCCTCTTGCGCGAGGTGCCGACGAGCCATGGAAAACCAAGAGCGCGCAGTTCGCCGAAGCGAGCCATGAGTTCAAGGTTCTCCTCTCCGCTCTTGGCGAAAGCGAAGCCTGGGTCCAGCACGATGCGGTCGTCCGGGATGCCGGCGTTGCGCGCGATCTCCAGCGATCTGTTCAGGAACAGGAACTGGTCGGCGATTACATCGGCCAATTTTTCCCGGTCGCGCCCGGTGTGCATGATGACCAGGCCAGCGCCAGCTTCCGCCGCGACGTGCGCAATGTCGGGTTCGCGCTGCAGGCCGTGTACGTCGTTGACGATATGTGCACCCGCCGCGACCGCGAGACGCGCCGTCTCGGCCCGATAGGTGTCAACCGAAACGATGCAGTCGCCGTCCGACGACAGCGCCTCGATGATCGGGAGGATACGCGATTGTTCCTCAAGCGCCGAAACGCTGCCGGCGCCGGGCCTGGTGGACTCGCCCCCGACATCAATGATCGCCGCGCCCTCGCCGATCATACGCCGTGCCTGTTCGAGTGCCCGCTCCGGCCGATCGAATTCTCCACCGTCGGAAAAACTGTCCGGCGTAACGTTCAAGATCCCCATCAGTAACGATCTCGCACCAAGATCGAGATACCGTCCATGAGCAAGTTGCCAACGGTTCATCGGGCGAGCGCGGCGAGCATCGACGCCACGCCTCCCTGGTGATCGCTCGGACATAGTCTACCGGGTGCATTCTCGCGAGGGATGCTGAGCTCCATGCCACGCAATACCGCAGTTGGTGTCGTGGTCATCGTCATTGTGGAATTCGCGTCGTATTCGATCTTTCGGTCGCCCAGGCTATCATAACCCCACAGTGCGAGAAGCGAATGTTCGGGCGCCGCAGGGTGTGCGAGAGCCGCCGAGGAAGGAACCACGGAGATGGCAATGGCAATTTCGATTTTCGGCTGGTGTCGTCAGTTCGGGCCAGAGATTAACGGAGCCATCGCTGCATAGGCGTCTGCCTCAATGAGTATGGACGGTTTCACTCATGCGCAATATGTATGAGGATTAAGCCTGCCGTGGCGCTCACATTTTTGCCCGCATCGCTAAGGCAAGTAATGCTCGTTCAATGACGCTGCTAACGCCGCCCGCCTAAGTGTCGATATCAGGGGATCTGGTCAATGACCGACAACAAGTCAGACGTTACCAAGGATTGGCAAGCGACGCAGGGCCAGAAGTCCTCCGCCACGCGTCTTCGTCTTTTCGCCGCACTCTCGTGGATCGTCGCCATTGGCGGCGAAATCTACGGGATTATGCTGCTTCGCCAGAACAAATTCGATCAGGCACACCTGCCGCTGATCATCGGCCTTCTGGTCGGCATCGCGATTTTCGCAATCGCCGGCAACTTGCTGTGGAAGGCGGCGAACAGGCATGATCCGGCCCGTGCATCCGACACGGCCAGGTTCTTCTTCCAAAACCAGCTCGGCGCAATCATCACGCTGATTGCCTTTCTCCCGCTGGTTTTCCTCATCCTCACCGACAAAAACATGGACCCGCGGACCAAGAAGGTTGCCGGCGGCGTCGGCGCTGCGCTGGCCGTGCTCGCGACGATCATGGGGATCAGCTTCAAACCCCCGTCGGTCGAACAATACACCCAGGATATGAACGCATGCGCAGCCCAGATCAAGTCGGGGCAGCCCACCACTGCCTGTTCGCCCGACGTCGCCGCTCAGGCGCAGGCGATCGCGACGGACACCGCCGCGGTGGCGGCGGCGACGCGAGACGCGAGCCACCCCGCAGGTCAGGACGTCGTCTACTGGATCGCGCCCGAAAACGGAGCCGCGAAGTCCACCGAGCCGCATGTTTTCCACCTCTGCGCAGGCGTGAGTCCGCTGAAGGACAAGACCGTGAATAGTGGCTCCGTGACGGAAGCCTACGCACAGAACGCCGTCCGCATCACGAAGCAGATCGATATGGAACAGAAGCAGTGCGGGTTCACTGCCACAACCAGCACCAATTGAACCTGCCTGCGCTCGATCGCGTCCAGCCGTTGGTCTTGTCGAGAGAATGGCGCGCAAGCGCAGATTCAGTATCGACTCGCCGGAGCAACGCTATTGGGCATGGCTCAGAGCCCTAGCAGTCCGCATCGCGTTGCTTGCCAACAGTGACGGCCCGATGTCTCGGTCGAGCGTAAAGCGCTCGCAACGCTCGCCGTCGGACTCATCGATGAAGCTCTCGACATGTTTGAATCCAAGCTTCGCAAATATCCGCACCGAGGCAAAATTGCGCGCCGCCGCTTCGCCCGTCACCCGTTCAAGCGCCAGAGTTTCGAAAGCGTAGCGGAGAACTTCGCGCGCCGCCTCGCTGCCCAGTCCGTGCCCCCAATGCGCACGCGCGAGCACAAATCCCAATGCGGCTGCCTTGGCGTCGGTTGCGCCGAAGGACAGGGTTATTGTCCCGATCGCTTCCGAAACTCCTACTTGATCTATGGACCACTGGATCGCCGTACCGTCAGCGAAACGCTGACGCGAACGGGCGAACCATCGCTCGCCCGCGCTTATGTCGTCGGGAACAGGATCGCCGGCAAGAGAGGCGGATTCGACATCCGTCGCGCGCGCAAACCATGCCGGGATATCCCGTTTTCTCGGCGCCCGAAGCACGAGCCTTGGTGTCGTGAGCTTGGGAAATCGGACAGTTTCCATCGAAGCATTTTCCACCTGAGGCGGCGCCAATGATAGCCGGAAAGCGGCAATCATAAGCAGCCGGCAAGCCCCCCGGAAAGCCGTCGGCAAGGCAGGCCGTCAACCCGCCAGGCGTCGGTCGCGCGATATGGACAGTCCCGCGAGAAGCGGAGCGTACGCGGCGAGCCTGCGGGATACGAATTCCGTGAAGAGCCGCACGCGCTTCGTCTTGCGTGTCTCCCCCTGCGTGAGAAGCCAGAGCGTTCCGTACATGTGCAGGTCGGTACCCGGCACCCTCACCAGCAGGGGGTCGGCATCTCCGACGAAGCACGGCAGTGTCGTGATCCCGAGCCCTTGCCGTACCGCAACGATCTGTGCCTCGGCGTCCGTGGTCCTGAATGGAACCTCCGTGGTGCGAACCTCGCCCTCGCGAGCCCAGTCCGGAATTCCATGAATGCTTATGACGATCCACCGGACGGGATCGGGCGCGCCCGCATGCCAGGCGGCGAGTCGATCGCGGGACATATAGACGCCGCCGAACAACTCTGGCCCCTTCAGGCCGTGAAGATTGAGCGGCAGGGTTTTGCGGTCATAGACGACGCGGATCGCCACGTCGGCCTCTCGGTTGGTCAGATTTGCCAGCTCCCCGGACGACAAGACGTCCATCTCGATGTCCGGATGCAGACGCGCGAACTCGGCGAAATCAGGCATGAGCAGGTGTGTCGCAAGGGTCGGAGCCAATGTCACCCGCAGAAGCCCGCGCACGCTCTGGTCGCGCCCGAAGACGCGTGTCTCCAACTGGTGCGACGACGCTTCCATCTGGTTCGCGAGCTCGAGCACCTCCTCGCCCGCAGCCGTCAGGCGGTAGCCCGAAGGCAGCTTTTCGAACATCTGCGCCCCAAGGCGTTCCTCGAGCTGTCCAACGCGTCGCAGCACGGTCGAGTGGTTCACACCGAGGCGCTCGCCGGCGGCCCGCACCGAGCCTCCGCGCGCCACGGCCAGAAAATAGCGAACATCATCCCAGTCGATCATGGCGCGATCCCGCACCGCGCGGTGCGCTTTCCAAAGCCCGTATCCAACGCAGTCGTACAGCAGTGTGGGCAGTTATCATAGCTTATGTCGACGAGCGCGGCCCAATTCCGAACGACGGACACCAATTCGTCGCGGCTGGCGGCAGTCGTCCGACCGGATCGATTTTGCACCACCGATGTGCGCACTTCCGCACTCAAAGCCTGACCCCTGCAGACTTATTTCCAGGCTCTCGGGGTTCTTCCCGAACGATCAAAGGCAGAGCCTGGAAGGAAAAGTCATGGGAAAGCTAAACGGGAAGGTTGCAGTCATCACCGGCGGCGCTACCGGCATCGGCCGCGCCGCGGCAAAGCGCTTCATCGAGGAGGGCGCCTTCGTCTTCATCTTCGGCCGCCGGCAGGAAACGCTCGACGCGGCTCTGGCCGAGCTCGGGCCAAATGCCCGCGCGGTGACGGGCTCGGTCTCGGATGAGGCCGACCTCGACCGACTCTACGCGACGGTGAAGGCCGAGCGCGGAACCCTCGACATTGTCTTCGCCAATGCCGGGGCGGGAAGCCAGCTTGCGCTCGGCGAGATCACCGCCGAGCACATCGACGAAACCTTCGACACCAATGTGAAGGGTACGATCTTCACTGTCCAGAAGGCGCTGCCGCTGATGGGCCAAGGCGGTTCGATAATCCTGACCGGATCGAGCGCCGGCACCACGGGCGCCCCGGCAATGAGCGCCTACAGCGCGAGCAAGGCGGCAGTGCGCAACCTCGCGCGGACCTGGGCGGAGGACCTGAAGGGCACCGGCATCCGGGTCAACGTGCTGTCGCCCGGGGCGACCGCGACCGAACTCGCGAAAGAAGCGCTGGGCGAGGAGGGCCAGAAGGTCTTCGCCGCGATGACACCGCTCCAGCGAATGGCTGATCCGGCGGAGATCGGGGCCGTCGCCGCCTTTCTCGCGTCGTCGGACAGCAGCTTCATGACCGCCAGCGAGGTCGCCGTCGACGGCGGCCTTGCGCAACTCTGAGGCGCCACGCCCGGCCGGCACTCCATTCAATTAACCAGCGCCGTTGAGGGCCGGGAATCGACATCAACACGGATCGGAGAAGTATTATGAGCTATGCAATTGTAGGATTCGGCAAGATAGGCCAGGCCCTCGCCCAGGCCTTCGCCCGTAAGAAAATCAAGGTGGCCGTCGCGAGCCGCCGGCCGCCCGAGGCATTGGCGCCGCAGGCTCGGGCGATTGGACCCACGGTCATTGCCAAGTCGCTGCGGGATGCGCTCGAGGCCGACACAATCATCTTGGCGGTCCCGTTCTGGGAGCATCGCGAGGTCGCGAAAGCCCTGCCGAACTGGGAAGGCAAGACGGTCATCGACGCGATGAACACTTTTGGAGTTCTCCCCGAAGAGCTGGACGGTCTGCCGTCCTCCGCCTTCGTCGCGAAGGCGTTCACCGGCGCCAAGCTCGTCAAAGGGTTCAATCACCTGGCTGCGGCCACCCTGGCTGCCGATCCGATCGTCGAGGGCGGCCACCGGGTCGTCTTTCTGTCTGGTGACGACGAGGACGCGACCGCCGCCGTGGCGGCCTTGGCCAAACAACTCGGGTTCGCACCCGTCAAGCTGGGAAAGCTCGACGAGGGTGGCGCGCTTGTGCACGCACGCGGCCGCACCTGGGGCCACCTCATCTTCCAAGATTTGTTCAAGAAGGAGCAGTAGTCAATCTACAACCGCGTGATCAACGCCGAGACCTGGTCGCGCGCTAACTTCTTCGAGCAGCGCGCGACCGAATATTTGAAGACCACAAGGTCGCGAAGGCTGGGGTGGGCCTAACGGCGTATAGGCGCCGTTCGAAGAGCGGGGAGCGGTCAAGCCTGCGCCATGCGGCGGCCGCAATTGGTCGTAGAGCTTTGGGCTGCGGACTAACCGATTGCGCCGGCAGCAATGCCATGCGGCGGCGCAAAAAGGCACTTGGTTGCTGGGCAACGCCCTAAAAGGGCGGAAGTACCGCGGTCACTCTAATGATCCCTGACCAGCTGCATGAAAGCCTCTATCGGACGTAGCGTTTGGCGAACCTTCAGACACGCCGCGAAGGATTGCGTGAACGGCTTGTGATCCGAGATCGAAAGCGCCGTCAAACGATCGTCCGGAAGGTACTCGGTCCTGGAAACAATACCGGCGCCAAGGCGGCTATGGCACGGTCCACGGGCGGGCCCATCGGCGCTTCACGGTTCGGCCACAGCACGATGCCATCATATTGCTTGGCGATCACGTATCGATCACCTGGCCCATCTTGTTGTCGTCGAACTCGGCGTCGATGACCTCCAGTTCGATATTCGGATGGCGCTTGGCTTCCCAGGCGGCGGTGTCGGCGAGGCTGATCAGCCAGGGATGGTTGAAGCCATGGAAGACGAGGCCGATGCGATATTTCTTGCTGGCGTCGAGCACCGGACCTTCAGGCAACGGCAGATAATCCGTGAAAGGCGCCTTGATCTGCAGCTTGCTGTAAGGGCCGACGAAGCTGGCGCCCATGCCCGGCTTCCAGACGAATCCGCCGGCGGGGTCCCCGACCGGATAGACGTCGAGAAGTCCCGGAAACCGTCCTTTTCGAACAGCGCACTGACGTCGGCATTCGATATGCCCGCCTTGGCTCCGTCGGAGTATTTCTTGATCAGGCCATTGAGAACGGCGTGGACGGAGTCTTCGGCGAAGGCCGGAACTGTCGTCAGCGGTGCAGCAGCGAGGACGGAAAGCGCCGCGGCTGTCTTCAGCAGATGGCGACGTGATAATTTCAGCATTTTAGGTCTCCTCCATATTTGCTTTCAGCCCGGGATATATCCCGACAAGTTCAAGTCACTCCTCCTTCCACCAGGATGTGGACGTAGCCGTCCGACACCTTGGTTTCGTAGGTCTTCAGCCGCTCGGTAACGGGCGGTGAAAGCGGTGTGCCGGTGGGGATGTGGAACAGTCCCTGATGCAAAGGACACTCCACCGTCTGGCCGTCGATATAGCCTTCCGAAAGGAAGGCGTGGGCGTGCGTGCAAATGCCTGAAGTGGCGTAGAACTTGCCGGCAAGATTGAAGATGGCGATACATACCCCCTGGTGCTCGATGCGCGTCGCATCGTCGACAGGAAGACTGTCGGCACGGACCGCCTGGATCCACTGCCTGCTTTCTGGATTAGTCTGCGCGTCCATGCGCCTCCCCATGTCCGTTTGTTTCGTTTATTTTCGTTCTCTTTCCTTCGCTCGCAAATTCATTGTGGGAATAGAGATATCGATGAACCCCATGCCGAGTGATCGACCACAGGCAAGCAATCGCCGAAAATACGGCTGCATGGCAGCCGGACGCGGCGATATGTCAGGCACGGAGATCTATCGGAGGGTTCGAACCGGTCGTGCCCGAGACAATGCGCGAAGCGCCAATCTGGTGATCAGAAACAATGCCCTCACGTCCATCGCGATGCGAACGGCCGGAGGGGCCTGCAATTCGTGCACGGAACGCTCCAAAGGAGCCGGAAACGCGAACTTGGAAGCGGGCTGCCAAGGCAGCATCAAGCCGGCAATTGGCGACGATAGTGACTTGCTAGCTCGCTTCGAGGATGGAAAAATCGTCTGGGGCAGATGTACCAAAACACTGATCCCGTATGCCGAAGATCGTGGACCGTGAATGGCTCTAGCGGTAACCTTCCTTCTTCGCCCGAACGCTTCCTCGGAGATGGAGTCAGCGGGAAGCGTCATCAGAAACGTCCGTAGTCGATCACGCTGCTCTGGCTGCGCGAGCTTGCGATCGAGATATTCCACCCGCTGTTCTTCGAGCTTGGCCAGCCGCGCCTGCTCGGCACGCCGCTGGCGGGCAATCTCCACGAGCCGTGCCCGCTCGTGGGTGAAGCGGAACACGCTTGTTCGTTCAGATCGCGGCGAGCGCGATCTTTCGCAAATCGTCGGCGTAGAGTTCCGGCGTTTCCCAGGCCGGAAAATGCCCGCCACGCGGAAAGACGGTGTAACTCTGCACATTGTAGAGCCGCTCGGCCCGCTCGCGCGGCGCGAGCGCCAGATCATGTGGCCACATCGCGACGGCGGTGGGGACATGCACGAAGTCATCTGCCCGCAGCGGCGGCCGCAGCCGGGCGGCATCGTAATAGTAGCGGACAGACGACCCGATCGTGTTGGTCATCCAGTAGATCATCAGGGTGTCAATCAAGGCTTCGAGGGGCCAGACAGAGAAGACGTCGCCATCGCAGTCCGTCCAGGCCCGGAATTTCTCGACAATCCACGAGGCGAGGCCAACAGGACTGTCGGCAAGCCCAAAGGCGAGAGTTTGTGGCCTCGAGCTCTGGATCGCCTGATAGCCCCCTTCCTCCCGGATCCACAGTTGGAGGCGCTCGTCATAGTCGATCTCGGCTTTCGACAGGGGCGACGCATCTTCTGGAATCGGCTTCGGCGCGACCGCCGAGACATGGAGAGCCAGCAAACGCGCCGGATGCCGAAGCGCCATCCGGGTGGCAAGGCCGGAGCCGATGTCAGTCCCAGCCACGACGAACCGCCTATAGCCCAGCATCGTCATTAGCTTCGGATAAAGGTCGCTGGGCTCCGCCTCGTAGGGCCGGGTTGGCCTGTCCGAGTAGCCGAAGCCGGGCATGGTGGGGATCACGACATCGAATGCCGGCGTTCCCTGGGTAAGCAGCGGTGCTATACGCTGAAACTCCACGAAGCTTGACGGCCAGCCGTTCATCAGCAGTAGCGGGATCGATCCCCTTTGGCCGCTGCGAAAATGCAGAAAGTGTATGCCATGGCCGTCGACCGTCGTCCGGAAATGGGGAAGCTGGTTAAGCCGGTCTCGTCGCTGCGCCCAGTCATAGCCGTCACGCCAGAAATCGATGAACTGGTTGAGGACGCCGCGCTCGGTTCCCATGGTCCAGTCGTCAGTTACCGCGTCGGCCCAACGCGTCCGTGCGAGGCGGCTACGAAGGTCAGCGGCCTGGTCCGCATCATAGGGAATCTGGAAGGGAGTGATCATGATCGATTCCTTGGCTGTAGTGCAGCGGAGGGCTGATGTCGGTGGTTCAGCCGATATCGACGTTCATGGCGAAGTCCCAGGTGCCGGCGCCGTTTTTGGCGAGGCCAATCATCATCAAACCGAGCGCCTCCAGCGTCTGGGCCATGTGCAAGCCGCCCACGTCGAGCGGACGCAGCCCGAGACTTTCGAGAAACGTCGAGACGCGCGCTTTCGCCTCCGCATCGTCGGCTGCGATGAACGCGTCGAGGCGTCCGCCCTTCGCAAGCACGTGACCAAAGATCGTGTTGAATGCCTTCACAACATGCGCGCCGGCGGGGAGGCCCTTTGCGGTCTCCTGCGCGCCGGAACTGCCGTGGGGCGTGACGAGGCCTGAGAGGTCGGGGGCAACCGGGTTGGCGATGTCGACGATCACCTTGCCATCGAGCGCTTTCCCAAAGTCGGCTACCGCCGCCGCGGCACCGCTGTACGGCACGGCGAGGATGACGATGTCGCCCGCGGGGGCGGCGCCGTATGTCCCGGTGGTCGCTCCGACTCCAAGTTGGTCGACGAGCACCCGCGCCTTGGCGGGGTCGCGGCTGACAACCTCGACGGTATGTCCGGCCTTGGCGGCACGGCCCGCGATCGCGGCGGCCATGGCTCCTGAGCCGATGATGCTGATAGTGCTCATGTGTTGTCTCCTTGTGAGTTGGGTGGACGGATCACGGGATCGCGATACGATCCGCCGGGAAGTAATGGCCGTTGTCGAGGTCCTCGAGCAGGCCCGGCTGAGCTGGCTCCCAGCCGAGCGTCTGGCGGGTGATGGCGTTGGACGCCGGAAGGTCCAGCGTGACCAAGTTCGCGAGAAAGCCGAAGAAGCCCGGCAACATCAGTACGTCCGCAGGGATGGGCACAGCAGGCATGCCCATACGGCTGCCAATGGCCTCAGCGATCTCGCGGAACCGGATGCCCTCGCCCTCAATCCCGTGCCAATATTTGCCAGCCGGCCCCTTCTCCAGCGCCAGGCGGAACAGGGAGGCCAGGTCGCGGGCATGCACAGCCGGCCAGAGGTTCGCGCCGTCTCCGGGGTAACCGATTACGCCCTTCTCCTTCGCGAGACCGATCAGCAGCTGGAGGAAGCCGGCATCGGTCGTGCTGTGCGCGATGGGAGGAATTCGGACGACCGAAGACCGCACGCCCCGTCCCGCTAAGCCGATCACGGCGAGTTCCACGGCGTTGCGAACCCGCAGGGTGCCTTTGTATGCTTCGCCGCCGGGAAGAGCCGGATCTTCCTCGGTGGCTGGCCGGCCCAGGCCTTCCCACCCCGGCGAGCCGATGCTCCCTGAGACGACGAGCGGCTTTCCGGTCCCCGCCAGCGCCTCGCCGTAGGCGAGCATGATCTGGAGCTCCGCGGCTGCCACGGCGTCGATCCCGCCGGAGGGCAGCAGGTCTTGCCGGTGCGCGACGTGGATGACGCCGTCGGACTCCGCCGCCGCGACCTTGAGCCGATCGAGGTCGGTGATATCCCCGCGACGTACCTTGGCGCCGAGTGCCGATACCGCAGTCGCGGACGTGTCCGACCGGGCCAGGCCAATGACCTCATGTCCGGCCGCGATGAGCTCGGGGATGACATACGAACCGATATGGCCGGTCCCGCCAGTAACGAAAACGCGCATGCTGCTGCTCCTTGGGTAATGTGATGCGAGACGTGGTGCCGCGGGCTCAGCCGAGGAGGCTGACGCGGATTGAGAAGTTGGTGTGTTTGACGGAGTGGGTCATGAGGCCCAGCCACAGCATGCAGGCGTGCTCCAGCGTTCGGGCCATAATCAGCCGCCCGGTATCCATCGGACGTAGTCCGAGGCTGTCGATGAACGCCGAGACGCGCGCCTTCGCTTGAGAGTCGTCCCCGGCGATGAACACGTCCAATGGATGGCCCCCGATTGGACCGGCAGCCAAGACCCGGGCGTTCTGGGTGTTGAACGCCTTGACGATAGTGGCATTGGCAGGAGCAACCTTGGCGATCTCCTGCGCGCCGAAACTGTCTTCAGGAGTCAAGAAACCCGTGAAGTCGGATTTGATGGGGTTGGTGATGTCGACAATGAGCTTGCCTGCCAGCTTTTCGCCGTACTGCTTCACCACGTCGAGAACGGCCGAATAGGGAACCGCCAGGATGACAATGTCCCCGACCGGAGCGGCGCCAAACGTTCCGGTCGTCGGGCCGGCTCCGACCTGCTCGGCCAGCGCCCGCGACTTGGCACCGTCGCGGCTCATCACCTCGACGGTGTGTCCGGCCTTGGCGGCAAGGTCGCCGATCGCTGCGGTCATACCGCCTGACCCGATGATGCTGATAGTGCTCATGTTCATTTTCCTTGCGGGGCGGGCGGCGCCTTTGTTGCCATTTGTGCAGACGCACTCTATTTAGTGGTTCACCGATCCGCTTAGTAACCGGATCATCGATCCACATATACGGATCACTGATCCGCTTATCAAGGCATCTCATGCGAGCCGACGCAAAAAAAAATTACAGCCATATCCTCGCGGTCGCGCGTGATGTCGTCGCCGAGCACGGTATCAATGCGTCCATGCGCGATATCGCCCGTCGGGCCGAGGTCGGGTTAGCCACGCTGCTTCGTCATTTCCCGACGCGAGAAGCCCTGTTCGAGGCGCTGCTGTGTACGAATCTGGACGCACTGACTCAGAGGGCAGATGAACTCGAAACCTCGGATTCGCCTGACGAAGCGCTCATCTCCTGGTTCCAGGAGTGGTTGGCGTTCGCCCAAAGCTATAGGGGCGTCGTCGCCATGATGGCCGCCGCCCACACGAATCCGAACTCCGCTCTTTACGCTTCATGCGCAGCGGTGCACTCGGCGAGCGCGCGACTGCTGCTCCGCGCACAGGCCGAAGGCGCGGCGCGGCTCGACATGAATGGGGATGACCTGTTCGCCCTGATGACGGCGCTCGGCTGGGCGGTCGACCAACCCTCATTCGCGCCGCGGGCCGATCATCTCTTTCGCATCATTACGGGCGCCATCCTGGCGAACCCGTCGACCGGATCGGCTTCTGCTGCGCTCGACCGTCAAAACTAAGTATTCATCATACTGCTGACGAGAGCCGGAGCACTTTATCGTTTGCTTCCAAGCATCACCTCGGCCGCACGCATCGGATAGTGCTCGATCCGATGCGTGCATCGTGTCCCTGCCGGTGGGGACGTCATGTTCATCAGTCAAATTTGACCAGGTCCTTGAAGACCAGCCGGCCCCAGTTGTTCCTGCGCGCCTGCACGAGCAGTCGCCTTCGGAAAGCCCGCCTAGCTTTATCGGCGCAAAGCCGAGATTTTCCGCGAGCGTACCAATCTGCGCCGCGGCGTCTTCATCATCGCTCGCCAGGAATATGACTCTCCTGCCGCCCTTTACGGCCGGATCCTGGTCAAGGATGGCAGCGATCAAATGATTGAAACCCTTGACCAGTTTGCACCTGAGAAGGCCTGCTCAATGAACTTGGAAGACGGCTGTCAGAGTTGGGCTAGGCCGCCGTCGACCGCTACCTCGCTGTCATGAAGCTGCTGTCCGATGAGGCGAGGAAGGGTGCCGCCGCCCCGAGCTCTGCCGGATCGCCCATGCGCTGAAACGCAGTCATTGAGCCGTAAGCCTTCGGTCGCGAGTTCGGTCGCGATGCAAGCGGGAATAGCTGCAAAGTCCAAGCTGAAACGTGAGTGTACCGCTTCTCAGGCCGCATACGGAACGGCCGGTTTCGGAATCGCCGTGCACACTCCTGACCGACGACAATGGGGCTGCCGGCTTGCGAGTTGAGCCGCCTCTCCTTAGGGCCGCCATCTGTCAGGTTACGATCACCAGAAGGCGCAAGCGAACAGAGTGATTGAAAAGGAACTCGATTTGCTGTCGCGAACGAACTCGGTCGCCTCGCGCGCCAATTTGCTGTCCGGGATCTTGATCCTGGAAATCACGTTACCATTCATTATTCTGCTCCATCAATTCTCGAGAACGGCCTGGGGCGTGTTCCGAAAGCTGATGGCCATTCGGTTGTAGCTGTTCATCAGGCTGATCGCGATCGTCAGGTCGACGAGCTGCTTTTCATCGAAGACGGCACGCACGGCTTCATAGGCGGCGTCCGGAACCCCGGTCTGTGCAACATTGGTCACGCTCTCGGCCCAGCGAAGCGCGGCGCGCTCTCTCTCGCTGAACAGGCTGCCGCCTTCCTGCCAGGCTTGCACCAGCGCGATCTTCTCGATCTTCACGCCCTTCTTGACGAGGTCACGCGTGTGCATGTCAAGGCAATAGGCGCAGTTGTTGATCTGGGAGACCCGCAGATAGGCGAGCTCGACCAGTTCGGCAGGCAAGCCGCTCTGGAGAACATAGCCGTAGACGGTGCCGAGCGCCTTGGCGCCGCTCGGGGCGATCTGGTTGTAGTCGAGCCTCTTGGCCATCGTTCCGATCCGTTCAATTGAGGGGAGTAGTGAGGGCCTTGTCGTCGGAATCGACGACGAAGACCGCAAGCAGCTTCGCTGGCCTGGTCTTGCTGGCGTTGCGGCTGACCGAATGGGTTGCGTTGGGCAGCTCCGACCAACTCTCGCCCGCTTTGTAGATGCGGGTCTCGCCATCGTTCACCTTGGACTCGATCTCGCCCGAGACGACATAGGCGAAGATAAAGGCGGACCTGGCATGCCGGTGCGGCTGCGAAGCGGCGCCCGGCGCATAATCGACCTCGACGACGACCATCGATTTGCCGGGGATGTTGGGGATCACCTGCTCGAACTTCGGCGTGACCGTCTCCGATTGGTCGTCGCGCGCCCAGGCCGGCCCGACGATGGCAATCGCGGCGCAGGCGGCGGTGAAAATGGCACGAATTCGCATTGGCATCTCCTTGCCCGTCTAGATGCCGGCGAATCGGGCCAGGAAAAAGCACCAAGAACGCAAAAAAATCGTGTACTGAGGCTTCATGAGCAAGCCGCTGGACCTGGATTTGGATCGCGCCGCCAAGACTTCCCTTGCGGAGCAAATTCGCAAGGGCGTGGCCGTCGCAATCGAGGAAGGCGCGCTGGAACCAGGCGCACGGTTGCCCTCATGGCAGGACCTGGCAGCACAGCTGGGCGTCGCGCGCGGCACCGTCCGGACCGCCTATGAGAAGCTCGCGGCCGCCCAGTTGATCGAGGCAACGCCAGCTGAGGGAACGCGCGTCGCACAGCGCCCCCGCACCGTCGCGAAATCCGAGCCGGTGCCGGATGAAGGCTCCTTCATGCGGATTTATCAGGAGATGACGCAGGGTCCCCGGATCTTCCAGATGGGCATCCCCGCAAGCGATATCTTCCCCGCCACCTTGTTCGCGCGGATACGCGCGCACGCCATCCGCGCCGAAGCCGCTGCCGCCGCCCTCTACCCCGATCCTCGCGGCGAACTCGAGTTGAGGCGGGAAATCGCTGGCTACCTCGCCGTAGCACGGGGCATCATCTGTCTGCCGTCGCAGGTCATTATCACTGGAGGTTTCGGTGCGGGGCTCGGCCTGGCGCTATCCGTTCTGAAGCTGGCGGGGGAGACCGCCTGGATCGAGGAGCCCAGTTTCCCATGGACCCGAAAGGGGCTCGAACTCGCCGGTTTGTCTCTCGCTCCGGTCCCGGTCGATTGCAACGGCATCGATCTCGATGACGCACTGTGCCAGCATCCGACCGCGAAGCTTGCCCTGGTCACACCGGGTCAACATGCGCCGCTCGGCTCGACCTTGTCGCTCGAGCGGCGCCTGCGCCTGCTCGAATGGGCAGCTTCGACCCAGGCCTGGGTGATCGAAGACGATTATCTGAGCGAGCTTCAGCTGACCGGCAGGGCCGCGCCGGCGCTCGCGTCGCTCGACCGCGACGGGCGCGTCATTCACATCGGGTCCTTCAGCAAGACAATCAGCCCGACCCTTCGGCTGGGTTTCGCGATCGTGCCGGCCAGCCTCGTATGCGCTTTCGCTGAAGTCGCGGCGTGCTTAGCGCCCGCCCCGGGGCCGGCAGTGCAGCTCGCGACCGCCGAATTCATGCGGGAGGGCCACTACATTCGCCATCTCCGCCGCACGAAGCGGGCCTATGTCGCAAGGCGCGCGACGTTGCTCGAGCAGCTTTGGGCGAATGTGAATGCTGACCAGATTGCAACGCCGGGCCTGGCCGTGCTGCTGAAGCTGCCGAGGGAAATATCGGACATTGCCGTGGCGCGCGAGGTTTCGGCCTTCGGGATGTCGCCCGCACCGCTCTCCGCGTGGTATGCGTCGCCCGCAACTGCCGAATCCGGCCTCTTGCTCGGGGTCGCCACCACGCCGGGCAAGAACCTGGCAAAATCCTGTGATCGGCTCTTCGAGGCGATTAGGCGGATCGACGGCGGACAGCCGATTTGAGACTGCTCCAAGTAAGACGTTGCTAGGCAGCGACACTCGTTGAAACAAGCGACCACTGAACGAGGCCGTCTATGGTAACGCGAATCTTCGCCGGCAGCGCCTTTGTCTGCGGCCACAGGACGCTGATCGGCAGTTCGCCGCCTGACAGGCCCTCCAGGACAATCTGAAGGGCCCCGTCTTGAAGATCGCCTTCCACCATCCATGACGGAAGTTGCGTCAGACCGTGTCCTGCCTTAGCGGCCATTAGCACCGTCTCGAAATCCTGCAGTTCATGCTTGACGGGGACGGCCTGCCGCGCTGTCGAGCCGTCGGGTTGCTTCATCAGCCAGGCGATGCGGTTGCCTTGCCGTCGTCCGACGATGCAATCGTGTCCGGCAAGATCGCTCCAGGATCGCGGAACGCCCCGCCGTGCGAGATAGCCAGGTGCTCCGACTATCACCGTCTGCTGGACCCCAATCTGTCGCGCGACGAGGTCGGTCGAATCCTCAAGATTGCCGATACGCACGGCGAGGTCGATGTTTTCGCCGATCAGGTCGACCCGCCGGTCGGTGAAGCTGACATTGAGGTTCAGCGCCGGATAGCGTTTCGCAACCCCTAACAGTACGGGCATGACGTGCAGTCGACCGAACGCCGTCGGGAGATCGATGCGGACTTCGCCGCCAGGCGTGTCCCGCGCGAGCGCGAGGGCGCTCTCGCCACGCTCAAGTTCGTCGAGTGCCGCGACGCAGTGCTCCAGCCAGGCCTCTCCGGCAGGCGTCAAGGTCAGGCGGCGGGTCGTCCGGTGGAGCAGCTTGGAGCCCAAGCGCGCCTCCAGACGCGACACCGCCCGGCCGATCGCGGACTTGGCCATGCCCATTTCCGCCGCAACCGCGGTGAAACTACCGAGCCGAATAACGGCTACGAATTCGGCGATGCCATCGAAACGCGAGTTCATCCGCCTATTGTAGCTTCAGACGCAATAGTGAGTCCACCAGGCCGGCACTAATCTGCTGAGGGGTATCCTTTATATCTTCTGGAGCTTTAATTCTCCACAGGAGCCGCCCCATGCCCTCTCTATTCGATTCCTTCGATCTAGGTCCCGTCCACCTCACGAGCCGCATCGTCATGCCGCCGATGACGCGCACCCGCACCTCCGAGGGTGCTCTTCCGACAGATGGCGACCTCCCGAACGAACTGACCGTCAAATATTACGGTCAGCGAGCTAGCGCCGGCCTGATCATCTCCGAAGTCAACGACGTGGATCAGTCCAGCCACGGCTACGCGCGGATTCCCGGGATTCACTCCGAAGCCCAGAAGCAGGCCTGGCGCCCGGTGACCGAAGAGGTTCATCGTCAGGGCGGCACCATCTTCATGCAGCTGTGGCATGTCGGCCGACTGGCGCATTCCTCGCTTCTGCCGAACGGCCAGGCGCCAGTGGGCGTGACCGCGGAACAGGCCGTCGGCTCAGAGGTGTTCGCCCATGGCCCGGACGGCCGGTTGCGCTTCATGGCGGCAGAGACGCCGAGGCCGCTCAGCACCGAGGAAGTGACGGCCATGGTGGGAACCTTCGCCAAAGCCGCCGCCAATGCGCGGGAGGTCGGGTTTGACGGCATCGAGATCCATGCCGCCAACGGCTATCTGATCGAGCAGTTCATGAACTCGGTGCTCAACACCCGCACCGACCGCTACGGCGGCGGCAGCATGGAAGATCGTGCGCGCTTCCTGATGGAAGTCGTCGACGCGGTCGTGGCGGAATTCGGCGCGGGACGCGTGGGGGTTCGCCTCTCACCGTTCGGCAAATATGGTTCAATGCCCGCTGATCCGCTCGTCGAGGAGACGTTCCTGTACATCGTCGAGCAGCTCGGGCGCCGTAGCGTGGCCTATGTCCATCTGCTCTACGAACTGCTGCCCGACGGCAACATGGAATCGGCCACGTTCGAGGCGCGCCATCTCGACCATGACATGCTCGCCAAGGCGCGAGCGTCGTTCCCCGGCGCGTTCATATGGTGCGGCGGCTTCAATGACGTCGAGCGTGCCCAAGCCGCGCTCGCTACCGGGCTGGTGGACCTGATTGCCTATGGCAGGCCGTATATCGCGAACCCGGATCTCGTCGAGCGTCTTCGGAGCGGCTGGCCATTGGCCGTAGCGGACCGGTCCGTCTATTACACCCGCAATGGCGAGGTGGGGTACACGGACTTCCCCACCTATTCGAAGAATGGCGCCGCAAGCAGGGCCGCCTGACACGACGATAGGCCGAGCAGGAGTCCGGCGCAGCGCCACGCACTCCTGCCGGTCGAGACGACCTCCATAGGTTCCGGCGGAGTCGCCCTGTGCCCGCGCAGATCCTGGATCTGGGTGCGCCTGACCGCCCTTCTTTCACGACAGGCAGAAACATCATGACAAAGCGAACATTTCTCGTCACCGGCGCCAGCAAGGGCATCGGCCGCGCGCTCTCGGCGCGGCTCGCCGCCGACGGTCATCACGTTGTCGGCATCGCTCGTGGCGATGATCCAGCGGACGAGCTTGGCGTGAAGGCCATCGCGAAATGGAAGAGCAGCCCGCCTCGAGGCCATTGGCAGGAGGCGGGCGTGAGGATTAAATATTCGCTTGTGCTAATATAAAAATGACGTAACGTAATGTCCGGCATCTTGAGGATGCGCAACCGTGGGGGAGTACGATGAGAGTTGCTATATTTTGCGCGGCTATCATGATCGCTGCGACTGGTGGCACCATTGCCAAGGAAAAGAAAGTGGTGGTCGGTGATGCTGCGGCCCTGTGCTCTACGAAGCATTCGACCAAGAAGCCGGTGAGAGATCTGGACTGCGGTTTGACTGGCACGGCCAAAATGCCGGATGGAGCAACCCCGGAAAAGCCGCGCCTCGGATACGACACCGATCCGTGGATGGTCATTGGCTTTTAAAGCTGGCCGCAGATAGCCGCCAACTTGCGGCGTGGCCGATGGTCGCCAGGTACTTGGAATGACACTCGTATCAAATTCCAGCACGACCAAACGAATTACCGCAATCCACCAGCAATCCCCAATTGCCGTGAGCCCATCGGGCGCTTGGCGAATTGGGACGATGGTTTCGCACGACTACCTGCCGACAAAGTAGCTATCTGCGTGCCGATTGTTGCTGATTATCTATGGAATGTTTTACTTTTGTTTTCAGCACGTTACGTCGCGGGTTTCGGCGACGTTTGAGTGGGGGTCAGTAATGATCGGGTGGTGGGCCGAACTCGACGATCCTGCCACGATGCATGACAGGGAACCGCTCGCCAAAATGGGCGACGACGGCAACATGGCATGGTGCACCGGCTTGCATACGATCTGAGGCATCACGTTTGCACTCACAAAAAGCTTGATCTCGGCCCTGCGATATTCATGGATGAGGCGTAGGTGTAATAGTTGTGGTAAGGGAATGACGCTTTCTTTTCATGGAGATTGCGATGAGGGAGAGAACAATTGAAAGCGGCCTCAGCCCGCAAATGCAGGAGGCCATTCCGATAATTCGACGCGTTTTCAGACAACATGCGCCGAGGCGGCTTGAGCTTGAGCTTACTGCTGGAAAAGAGTGGTATAATCATTCCCGCTGGTCCCTGCATCATTCCGGCAATGCGGTTGATATTAGGACGAAAAAGCTGGCGGATCGCGGGACCGGTATGTTGTCAATCCTTTTAGGATACTTTTTGCAGCAGGAGCTTAACTCTGAACTTGGCAAGGCCAAGTATTTAGTCCTGGTGAACGATCAAGGGCCTATGTTTCCGCATATTCACGTTCAGTATAATCCAGGGGCCAGAATGAGCACACCCGGGGACTATGACGGCAAGCGACGGCGAGCGGTCTAGCAGCCCAAAGGAAACTCCTTTGCGTGCTTGGTTGCCTTTTGCACGCAAGCGCGGACAAAAGCCTCGCCGCGCTCTTTGCGCCATGCCGTGGAAGACATCCTTCAATCCACCGCGCGGATGCAAAGCCGTTTGATGCGCCGGTACCATCCGCCCAAATTACTCGAAGAAATAAGTAAAGCCCCCGTCGGAGGCTCCGACGGTCACCTTCGTCATCTTTTCACCGTCAAGCGACCGGTTGAGCACGCCGCGGCTTAATTCCGGCAGAAGCGTGTTGGTTAAGATGGCATCGATCATCCGCCCGCCGGATTCGATTTCCGTGCAGCGTGCCCTGACCAGATCGATGACGCCGTCGCCGATCACCAGTTCCGCGCCACTGGTTGCACGCAGCCGGCGAGCGATCCTGGCGAACTGATGACGGGTGATCGCCTCGATCATCGAATCCGACAGCGGGTAGTAAGGAATGGTTACCACCCGTCCAAGAAACGCCGCCGGAAAAACCTTCAGCAACGGCCGGCGCAAGGCCGTATCCAGATCTTCGAGGCCGGTCCGAACCGTGCCGTTCCTCGTCCGATCCATGATGACTTCAGAGCCGACGTTCGAGGTGAGCAGGATCAATGTGTTCTTGAAATCGATGCGCCGCCCTTCGCTGTCGTCCATCATGCCCTTGTCGAAAACCTGGAAGAAGATTTCGTGGACGTCCGGATGCGCCTTCTCGACCTCGTCGAGCAGGATCACCGAATAGGGTTTGCGCCGAACCGCCTCTGTCAGGATGCCACCCTTGCCGTAGCCGACATAGCCGGGGGGCGCTCCCTTTAAAGTCGAGACAGTATGCGCCTCCTGAAACTCCGACATGTTGATCGAGATCAGGTTCTGTTCGCCACCATAAAGCGTCTCCGCCAAGGCCAGCGCGGTTTCGGTCTTGCCGACGCCGGAGGGGCCACAAAGCAGGAACACCCCCACCGGCTTTTCCGGCGCGCCGAGCCCGGCGCGGCTGGTCTGCACACGCTTGGCGATCATCTCCATGGCATGCTCTTGGCCAACCACGCGCTCGCACAGAGTGGCCGCGAGCCGGAGGGCTTTTTCGGTCTGGCTCGACAGCATGCGCCCCGTGGGGATGCCGGTCCAGTCCTGGACCACCGCGGCCACGGCATTTCGATCAACCGAGGGCAGGATCAGCGGCGCCTCGCCTTGCGCCTCGGCCAGTTCAGCCATGCGTTCGCGCAACCGGGTAAGATCGGCGACCGGATCAGGTGGAAGTCCATCGGCAACAGCCGTTTTCACTTTGGGATCGGATGCCTTGTCCTTGGGCGTTTGGATCTCAGGCAACTCAGACTCAGAGGCGTTGGCATCCGCTGGCGTTTCCATCGCATCGAGCGGCATACCGTCGCCGCGCAGTCGGGCACGCAATTCGAGTATCTCGGCAACTAAAACTCTTTCGCGGTCCCAACGTTGTTGCGCGGCAGCCAGCGCGACCCCTGTTTCGGCAAGTCCGGTGTCGACCCGTGCCTGCCGTTCGGTCACCTCGATCCCGATCGCCGCCTCACGATCGATGATGCCGTGCTCGACCTCCAGCGCCTGGCGCCGCCGTATGATATCCTCGAGCTCGGCCGGCGTGGCATGCTGCGAGATTGCGACCCGGGCGCAAGCGGTGTCGAGAAGGCTTACCGCCTTGTCGGGTAGTTGCCGCGCCGGGATATAGCGGTGTGACAGGCCCACTGCCGCCTCGATCGCCTCATCCAGTATCTGCACCCGGTGGTGCTGCTCGAGAACTCCGGCCACCCCGCGCAACATGAGAACGGCCACAGCTTCGGAAGGCTCGTCGATCTTTACCACCTGAAACCGACGGGTCAGCGCCGGGTCTTTTTCTATGTGCTGCTTGTATTCAGCCCAGGTCGTAGCCGCGACGGTACGCAGTTCACCGCGTGCCAGCGCCGGCTTCAGGAGATTGGCCGCGTCGCCGGTTCCAGCAGGGCCGCCTGCGCCGATCAAGGTGTGAGCTTCATCGATAAAAAGGATGACCGGTGTTTCGGACGACTGCACCTCGTCGATTACAGCCTTAAGCCGTTTTTCGAACTCGCCCTTTACGCTTGCCCCGGCCTGCATCAAACCGACATCGAGCATGCGCACGCTGACGCCCTGTAGCATCGGCGGTACATCGCCCTGGGCAATACGCAAGGCGAAGCCCTCGACGACCGCGGTCTTGCCTACCCCGGCTTCGCCCGTCAGGATCGGGTTGTTCTGCCGCCGCCGCATCAGCACATCAACGATCTGCCTGATCTCGGGGTCGCGGCCGACGACGGGATCGATCTTGCCGTCGCGGGCGCGCTGGGTCAGGTCGGTGGCGTATTTCGCCAGCGCCGAATCCCCACCCGGAGCCCGCCGTGGCATCTCCGTTGCGGAGACCGTGGTCGAGGTGCCAGCTTCGAGTGAGCCCTCCATGACATCGGCGAACCGCGCGATCACCGCGTCGGCGTCGATCTCGTCGAATGCGCCGCTGATCTTCGACAGCAGGCCTTCTAGGACCGGGGTCTTCAGGCAAGCGAGCAGAATATGCGCGCTGCGGACTTCCTCGACGCTGAACTCAAGCGTCGCCAAGTTCCAGGCCTCCTGGATGGCATGAAAGATGTGGTCGGAAAATTCCTCGATCGATGTGGCGCCGTATGGCAGCTTGTCCACGGCGCGGGTCATATCGGCCGTGAGCCGGCTGGCATCCACTCCCGCATCGGCGATGATCATTTGCACGTCCGAGCGATCGGAAAGCACCAGTTGCTCGATGAAGTGGACGAGTTCGACGTAAGGGTTGCCGCGCAGCTTGGCGGTGTCCGCGGCTGCCTTGAAGGCGCGCACGCCGACAGGATTGAGCTTGCCGACCAGTTCCTTACGCTTGAAGCTCTGTGACGACCGGCGCTGTTCCATCGAACCTGCTCCTGCAATCTGCCAGTCGACAACCTGCCACATAAGCCGTCGCTTGACAAAGCGCCCGATGGACGGCGTCGCCAAGGCCGTTCGCGGGGCCGTCAGCCTTTGGAAGCCCGAACCACTGGCGGCAGAAGAATTCGCGCATCCGTGTGGTGTATTTTGCCGATTGGGTTCGGCAGTCTCGCCAAGCCATCCCATAGCGAACACGCGGTGGTCAGCTTTCGTTAGCTTTTAAGCAGCGGCTTTAATTGGCGTACGGCACATCAGTGTGGTAACCTTGGGTCAGGTGCCGTTGAGGGCCGGTCGCTGGGGGTCTGTGTGATTGATGTCGCACTTTGGCTTACTCCGCTCGACGGTGAAAATCCGTCAGGGGAGGATTTGCGCAACGACCCGGCCTTTCATGAGCTGGAGCGACTGACGGAACAGCAGAAGAAAGTCGAGTTCCAAGGCAGCAAAAACACTGAAGTCGACGTTCCGATAGACTGGCCTACCGTGCTTACCAGGGCTGAAGAGCTGCGGTCTCACGGCCGTGACCTGCGCCTTCTCGTCATTGTTACGCGTGGACTGGCCAACGAGCATCGGTTGGCCGGCCTGGCTGCCGGCCTGACCCTCATCGCGCAAACTGTCGATCAGCATTGGACGACCATGCATCCGGCCCTGCGGTCCGGTGCCACGCCGCGCGAAGCAGCCTTGCGCCGCATCAATGCGCTTACCGACCTTCAGAACGGCCAGGACGGTCTACTCAAAGATTTGCGGAAAATGACATTCTTTGCGCCGCGCGCCATTGGGCCGATCCTGGGCGCGGATCTGGAGAAGGGTTCGCTTGACGAGCGGGTCATGCTGCAGGAGGCTGCTTCGGGACTGAATGCGGCCGAGAAGGCGAAGCTGGCAAGCGAGCACAGCCAACTGGTGAACCGGGTGCGCAGCGCATGCGCGGCGCTGATTGATCAGGCCGGGCCAGAAATGACGTTGCTCATAGCCGACGCCCGCGCCGCGATCGCCGCTCTCGAGAGCGTCGAAGCCGCCTTTAACTCCCGCCTCGAAGGCGCTGGCGCCACGCTTCCCGAGTTAAAGCGGTTTCTGCAGCGTCTGCTGACGACCCTCGAACGAAACGCGACCGGTGCCACTGCCGCGAACGGCCTCGCAAAGCCGGTCGCGACGCCAGCAGAACCGGCAGCACGTGTTCGCAACGGCGATGGAGCCGATACGATGGCAAGCGTGGCAAGCTACGCAGAATCCGGCGACAGCGGCCTGCCCGACCGGATCTCCTCGCGCGACGATGTCGTCAAATGCCTCGATCTCGTCGTCGCCTTCTATGACAGCACCGAACCGTCCAGCCCGATCCCGCACCTGGCGCGGCGCGTGCGCCGAATGGTGCATATGGATTTCGTTGAACTGATGGAAGATCTCGCCCCGTCGGGACTGAAGGAATTTCGGCTTCTTGCCGGCGTTCCCGATGTCAAGAAGACGGCACAGAAAGATGAAAGGTAAGACACATGCCAGCCGAAAGCAAAGCCAAGGTCATCGAACGAAATCGCGCGCCACGGGTGCAGATCGCCTATGACGTGGAAACCTACGGCAGCCCGACGACGATCGAACTGCCGTTTGTCATGGGCGTGATGGCCGACCTTTCCGGTGCTTCGCAAACCAAGGAAGCGTCAAAGTCGGTTCTGGACCGCTCCTTCGTCGAGACCGACGCGAACCGCTTCCCCAAGTTCATGGAGGCGCTCGGACCCCGCGTCAAAGCGCGGGTGAAGAACACGCTGCCGCAGGCCGAAGGCCAAGAGCGCGACGAGGAACTGGCGCTCGATCTCACCTTCACCAAAATGGGCGATTTCGCCCCCGACAAGATCGCCGAGCAGGTTCCGCAACTGGCCGAGATCCTCAAGATGCGTCGTCAGCTCGAGGAATTGCTGGGCTTCATGGATGGCCGCGTAGACGCCGAAAAGCGTATCGCGCAGTTGCTGAACAACGAGCCACTTCTTGGCAAGATCGCCAGCCAGGCGCTGACTGACGACGACAAGGCGGGAGAATAAACCATGGCCGAACAGCAAAAGACCGCCACCCTCGCCGCCGAGGCTGAAGCCATAGACCTTGGAGAATTCAGTGGACTCCTCGAGAAGGATTTCAAGGTCAAGAAAGACGACAGCGAGAAGCTGCAGCAACTCGTGCGCAATCTCGCGCTCGCAGCGCAGTCCCGTTCCGACACCACAACCATCTCGTCCAATGCCATCAAGTCGATCAAGTCGCTGATCGCCGGTATCGACAAGATGCTGACGGCTCAGGTCAACGAGATCCTGCACGCACCGGAAGTGCGCGAAATGGAAGGCACATGGCGCGGCCTGTGGTACCTCGTCAACAACACCGAGACCGACCAGAAGCTTAAAATCCGGGTGATGAACATCTCCAAGGAGCAGCTGGCCGACACGCTCGAAGACTACGAAGGCCAGATGTGGGATCAGAGTCCGATCTTCAAGAAAGTCTACACAGACGAATATTCGATGCTTGGCGGTGAGCCGATCGGCTGCGTGATCGGCGCCTACGAATTTTCCAACCACCCGCGCGATGTCGGTCTGCTACGCAACATCTCCGGCATCTGCGCTTCTGCGCACACGCCTTTTATCGCGGCCGCCTCGCCTCGACTGTTTCGTATGGATAGCTGGCAGGAATTGCCGAACCCTCAGGATTTGCAGCAGATCGTTTCCAACCCGGCCTATGCCTCCTGGCAGTCGCTGCGCGAAAGCGAGGATGCTCGCTACATCGGGCTGACCATGCCCCGCGTCCTGGCCCGGCTGCCATATGGCACGGACACCGTTCCGGTGAAGGGCTTCACCTTCGAGGAAGAGGTGCAGGGCGATCACAACAAGTATGTCTGGATGAACGCCGCCTTCCCGATGGGCGTCAACATCAACCGCAGCCACAAGCTGTTTGGCTGGGGTACCCAGATCCGCGGCGTCGAGAACGGCGGAACGGTGCTTAATTTGCCGGTGCACAGCTTCCCGACCGATGATGGGTCGATAGCGATGAAATGCCCCACGGAAGTCGCCATTGATGACCGGCGTGAGGCGGAACTCGCCAAGCTTGGCCTGATGCCGATCCTGCACCGGAAGAACACGGATCTTGCGGCTTTCATCGGTGCCCATTCGTTACAGGACGACGAAACGCGCGCCGGCCGACTGGTGGACCCCGATGCGCAGTCTAATGAGCGGCTGAGCGCCAACCTGCCCTACTTGTTCCCGGTTTCGCGCTTTGCGCACTATCTCAAAGCCATAGCGCGAGACAAGGTCGGGTCGTTTAAGGAACGCTCCGACATGCAGATCTGGTTGACCGAGTGGATCAACCGCTACGTGCTGGCCAACCCGGCCTTTGCCGACGACAAGGCGCGCGCCAAGCGCCCGCTCGCCGCCGCCGAGGTCCAAGTGGACAGCGTGGAGGGGCGGCCGGGCTACTACAACGCCCGCTTCTATCTGCGCCCGCATTACCAGTTGGAGGGCATCAATGCCTCGCTTCGACTGGTGTCGGAACTGCCGTCCGTTAAGACTTGATTGCAGCAACAACAATCTTTTTTTTGACAATGGTGGAGAGAGACAATGCCAGTAAAGATTGATGGTTTTCTGAAGGTTCCCGATATCAAGGGCCCCAGCACCCGCGACGGCCACGATGATGAGATCGAAATCCATGGCGTCGACTACAAGATGGTCGCACCCTATGACCCGAATTCGCTCTCACGTCGGGGGCGCGTGTCCATGGGCATGATCAAGTTCATCAAACACTACGACAAATCTTCGCCTTATCTCAAGAAAGCCTTGTTCGAGAACAAGGCCCTCGATGAAGTGGTGTTCTCGGCACGTCGGACGATCGATGGCGAGACTAAGGATTATCTGGTCGTCACCCTCACCGACGCCTCGATCATGGAATACGACATGTCGCAGGCCGAGGATGAGGAAGACCTGATCCAGGAAGAGGTCAGCTTCGCCTACAAGAAGATCAAGTTCGTCTATGACGGCAATGATGAAGCCGAAATGGATGTCTATGTCGGCAAGTGAGGGTCGGCGACCCGACGCTGGCAAGCAGCACAGTACCGGCAGCTTGCGGGCAAAAAGCGAGGCCGTCCAGCCGTCGCTTTGGGATCGCCTCGTCAATGACCTGCCTGGTCTGACCTCGGAGATAGACGGGCTGCGCCATGTCTTGCTCGACGAGCTTGGCGCCGACCGTGTCGACGCCCTCGTTGGCGCCAGCGCGCGGGCCATCGACGCTGATGCCGAACTCACAGCCGAGCAAAAACGGCGTCTGCATCGATTGGCCTTTCAGACCCAGCATCGGGTCGAGATCGAAAGTCGCGGCGTTGTGGTGTCAGCCCGCGTGCTCAGAGAAGCAGTACGGCGTGACGTCGAGGCGCTCTTCAATACCGAGCGCTTCGAGGCCACGCCGCTCCTGTCCGATCTGGAAAATGAACAGGTATCGGACAACCCACCGTCGCTCGCAGATTTCCCGGAGGTGCGCCGGAGCGTGGTCAATTACGGCGTCCCCTCCTTCTCGGGCAGGTCTTCGCGCGACTTTGATCGCGATGTGCTGGCGCGTGAGATCCGTGCGGTGCTCGCCACCTTCGAGCCCCGCCTCAAGGAAAGCGCAACAAAGGTCACAGTGACGCTTGGCGACAAGACCGCGGGCCTCAAGATCGAGATTGACGGTGTGCTGATCATAACCCCGACACCGGAACGCATGCGCCTGCGCACTACGATCAATCTCGATAACGGCGCGGCGCGGACCGAAATCAGGGACGCCTGAGATGGATCGGGTCTTCGTCGAATATTACGAGGAGGAGTTGACCCACATCCGCGGCCTTGCGGCCGAATTTGCCGATATGCATCCAGCGGTCGCGCGCAACCTTTCCCTCGACACGGTCCCCTGTCCGGACCCCTATGTTGAGCGGCTGCTGGATGGCGTGGCTTTCCTCGCGGCGCGCACCCGGCTAAAGGTCGACGCCGAGCGTTCGCGATTTTCGCGCAGTGTGCTCGACGTTCTTTATCCCGATCTGGTCACCCCGGCGCCGGCAACGGCGATGGTGGTGCTCAAACCAGGCCAGCAGGTCCAGACCATGCTCGACGGCCACGTCGTCAGGCGCAACACCCGGCTGGTTTCCAGCCTGCGGCCCGGCCTTTCGACGCGCTGCACTTTCTCGACCGCGCAAGAGACGACCCTGTGGCCGATAGCAATCACTTCGGTCAGCTATTTTCAGGACCGCAGCGCGTTGGCGGCGGCCGGGATGGCCACGGTCGGCGGTGTGCGCGGCGAGGCGGCGCTCCGCATCACGCTGGCCCCGACCGGAAAAGGCAAGCTCCACGAATTGACGCTCGACCGGCTCGATATTTATTTTGCCGGGCGAACCAAGGCGCCGCTGCTATTCGACGCGATCTTCGGCACTTGCTCAACCGTTGGCGCACGCGCTGAGGGCAAGACCAACCCGTTGTCGCCCTTGCCAGCGCCCGAAATGGTTGGCATCAGCGACGACGAAGCCTTGATGCCGCGTACCCGCCCGACATTCGAAGGATATCGCCTCCTGCGAGAATACTTCATAATGCCCGAGCGCTTCCACTATGTGCGGGTTTCGGGGCTACAGCCTGTCGTGCGTCGATGCGACGGAGGGCTTGAGATCGTCTTCCAATTCAGGCGTCCGGTGCCAGAGTTGGCCGATCTGACATCGGCCGACTTCGAACTTTTCGCAACGCCGATCATCAATCTTTTCGAACGTGAGTGCAACGTCGTCGAGATCGATGCGCGTAAGACACGCCAGGTTTTGCATGCAGACCGCACGCGGGCGCGCGACTTTGAAATCTATCGGATCATTCGTGTTGAGGACGCCGACACCGAAGGCAACGACGCCGAAATTCCGGAACTGTTCAGCCTGGGGCAGAACAGCGGCAGTGGGTGGGTCTACTCAACCGAGCGGCGCCCTCGGCGCGCGACCGAAGACGAACGGCGCGACGGTCTAACGCGCACGTCATACACCGGCGACGACGTTTTCCTGGCCGTATCGCGACCGCTCGCTAGCCCGGCGTACCGACCTCTGAAGCGTCTCGACGTCGTAGCACTGTGCACCAATCGTGACCTGCCGATCCTCGATGACAATCCCACATTGACGCTTGAGGCCGGCGACCCGGTCGAAATCGTCAGGCTCCTTGGAGCCCTGCGTCCACCGCAGCCGGCGATCCCCGCAGCACTGCCCACAGGGGCCGAGGGTGAATCGCGCGCCGACGATCTCGCCTGGCGGCTGGTGGCACAGCTCATGCTTAACTTCCTCAGCCTTGCCAAGGAGGGCCGCGGCGTCGACCCGTTGCATGCGCTTCTCGATATCTATGCCGACCGAGGCGATCCCAGCCTGGCTCGCAATGTACATTCGATCGCCCGCATCGACTCGCGGCCGGTCGTGGAGCGGCTTCAGATCGAGGGGCCGATGTGCTTCGGACGCGGCACCGAGGTTACGTTGCATGTCGATGAATCCATCCTGGCTGGCCAAAGCACTTTGCTGCTTTCGGCTTTGCTGGCGCGGCTGTTCGCCCGATATGCCGGAATAAACGGTTTCGTGCGGACCCGCACGCGGCTGCTGCAGAAGCAGGAGGATGTGCCATGGCCGATGACGCCCGGCAATCGCTCCCTGATCTAGACAAGCCCAGCCCAAACCCCGCTGAAGGTCTGTCCGAAGGGTTCGACTTTTTCGAATTGCTGCGCCGTCTCGAACAGCAAAATGCCGTGTTCGGCCATTCCGGCCGTCCCGACCGTGAGCCGGCAAGGCTTGGCCAGCATGTGCGCCTCGCCTTCTCGGCCAGGGACCTGGTCCATTTCCGCGAAGCCGACAACGGCAAGCCGGCCCGGGTCACGATTGCAAATCTGGGTCTCTTGGGCCCCGAGGGTCCAATGCCGCTGCATCTGACGCGCTGGGTGCTCGACCGGCTGTCGCAGCGGTGGTTCGCCGGGGCCAACGCACAGCTGACCAGCGACACTACTTTCGTCGATTTCGTCAACATTCTGCAGCACCGCATGATCGCCCTTTACTATCGGGCGTGGGCGGATGCGAATCCGGCCGTTCAGGTTGAACGCGCGGTCGGTGGCCGGGTTCGCGCCATGCTTGCGGCCATGGCCGGTATCGGACTTCCCGGCACCCGAAACATCGATCTCGACATGGTGAAGCTTCGCCAGGCGGCTTCGCTCGCCAGCCAGGTCGAGGGTCCGGAACGACTGACACTGTTCCTGGCGGAAGCCTTCAAGGTGCCGGTAAAGATCAAGGAATTCGTCGCCGCCTGGACAATCATACCAGCAGGCCTCCAGACCCGCCTCGCAAAATCCTTTGCTGTGCTCGGTCGGGGGGCGACGATCGGCCCACGCGTTTTCACCCGCCAAAGCAGGATCGAACTGCGGGTCGGCCCTTTGAAGTATGATGATTTCAAGACATTCCTGCCGGGCAGCCAGCGGCTCAAACTGTTCCAGCACGCGGTTCGCGACATGGTCGGAGAATCTCTCGATGTCGATCTGCGTATCGTGCTTGCGCGTGAAGCAGTGCCGCCGCCCCGTATTGGAGCGGTGCAGCTCGGCCGAACCGCCTGGCTTGCGCGACCCGCTGAAAGGGGAGATGCTGATGATATGCGGCTGCGCACAATCGTCGGATGGCGGCCGGAAATGGCGGGGGGCGCGGCATGAGTCTGCTGCTAACGCTAGAGCAAGGGCCACGCACCCAGGCGGTGCGGCAAACTCGCCTGGACGAAGGTGAGCTGGTGATCGGCCGCAGCGCCGATGCAGGCTGGCAGATCGATGATCCCGACATGTTCGTTTCACGCGCTCACTGCAAAATCTCTGGCGGGCGAGATGGATATTTCGTCACCGACACATCGAGCAGCGGTTTGTTCATAAACGATTCCGATAGCCCGCTTGGTCCAGGCAAGTCCGCACGCCTTCAAAGCGGCATGCGGCTCAGGCTGGGCGATTACGTCGTCTGTGTCGACCTGCAGATCGCGGCCGCTCAAGCGCCCGCAGTCATCCAGCCGGTACCAGAACGTCTGCCAGCGGCATCGCGGGCGCCGGTAAGCATCGGCCGCGATGACTTCTTTTCCGCCAAGGTCGAAGAAGCGCCGCAACGGCCTCGACCTGCTGATCTGCCGAACCCATTCGAGCAGCCGATCCCAGGGGCGTTCGAGCGCGCGTCCTCCGGCCAGCGCAACTCGCCTGCTTTCGACGACCCGTTCAGCCTCGATCCGGTTTCAACGCCGGTGTCGAAAAACGCCGCCGTTTATGTCGAGCAGGGCGGGGTGGGCAGTCGGGCGGATCCATTCAGCCTCGACCGGCCCCCCCCTCCCAGCCACGGAGCTGAATCCGCAGCGGGAAAGCTGTCCGACTTCAACGATGATTTTGGTTTCGGACCGGTCTCCTCGCCCAGTTCGACAAATAACTCGGCCTCGACCGGCCAGCGCGAGCGCATTGCCCAACGGCCACCATCCGCCAATCCCTGGGATATTCCCGCGCAACCGGCCGATGTCCTGCCTCCAGCGCGCATGGGTGCTGCTTCCAAACCTGCCCGCCCGCCGGCAAGCGCGCAGCCCGCCGAGATGGCGCTCCGCGCCGCCTTCTTGCGCGGCATGGGCGTCGAGGAAGCCGATTTCCCCGGGCGCGACAGCATCGTGGAAATGGAGAAGTTCGGCCGCGAATACCGGCTGATGATGGAAGGGCTGATGCAGCTTCTGCGCAAGCGGGCCGAGGAGAAAGGAAATGCTCGCGTCGCCCAGACAATGGTCGGTGCCTCCGAAGTCAATCCGCTCAAATTTCTGCCGTCGGTCGACGACGCCATCGTGACGCTGATCGCCGAGCGCAGCCCCGGATTTCTCGCCGGGGAGGCGGCCATCGCCGATGCAGTTCGCGATCTCGCGCAACATCACGTGCGCGCTTGGCGAGGCATACAGGCCGCTTTGCGACGGATGATCGATCGTTTCGATCCCGCAGCGATCGAGGACGAGCTGAAATCGAATTCGGCGATCGGCACCCTGCTTTCGGGCGGGCGCGGCGCCAAGCTGTGGGAGCTCTATCAAAAACGCCATCGCGAAATCGCCGAAAGCGCGGAAAAAAGCTTCCTTGGCGAAATCGGCACTGATTTTCGAGATGCATATGAGGAGGAGTAAGCCATGATCGACCGACGTGAATTGATGATTGCCCTGGGCGCGACCGGGCTGGTTGCAGCGTGCCAGAGCGGTCCGCCAAAGCCGTCGGTGATCACCGTCAACGTGACCGGCGGGGCCGGCATGAATCCGGGGCCAGGTGGCGGCGACCGGCCGGTGACGGTTCTCGTGATGCGGTTAAAAAGCACCGGCAAATTCAATTCCGCCGACTATTTTGCGCTGCAGGGGGATGCCGGCAGCGCACTCGCAGGAGATCTTATCGGTTCCGACCAGATCGCCGTCGGGCCCGGAAAATCCGCATCCAAGACCATCACTGTCGAGCCGGACGCGACGGCTCTGGGCTTCGTTGCACTGATCCGCGAACCTGGCGGCAGGAACTGGCGGACAACCAAGTCGGTGTCGCCGGGATCAAAGTTCACCATCAATGTCACGTTGGGCAGCGGCGGCATCTCCGCCTAGCAGCCAAGGTAAGGGAGCTCAATGCAGAGAGTAGCGGCATGAGCGATGCAAACAGGGTGCTATGGTCCGAAGGACTTTTCCTGCGAACCCAGCATTTCCAGCAGCAGGATCGTTTCTTCGAGGCGACGGTGCGCGGCGCGTTGCAGGCCGGACAACTGCATACGTTCGGCTTTCGACAGCTGACGCTGGACCAGGCATTGCTGGAAGCCGGCCAGGTCGCGATCCTGTCGGCCCGGGGCATCTTCCCGGATGGGACACCTTTTTCCATTCCGGATTTGATGGACGCACCGCGCCCGCTGCCGGTCACCCCCGAGACGAGCGCAGGGCCAGTGCTGGTCGCCTTGCCGCTGGAGCCTCCCGGTGGTGTCGGCTTCGATCCGGCACACGCCGCCGCCTCTGGAGCGCGATATCATGGGCGGATTGTTTCGGTGCGCGATGCTGTCCAGGGCGGTTCGGATCCTGAAGAAATCGAAATCGCCCGTCCGCAGGCGCTGCTGCTTGCACCTGGCAAGTCGGTTGGTGGCTACACCGCCTTGCCGATAGCCGACCTCAACGGAGTTCGAGCCGATGGCGGCGTCTCTCTGGACAAGACCTTCCTGCCACCGGCACTGGCTACCGGCGCGGTGGCCTGGTATCGGCAATTGCTTCTGGAAGTTGTCACCGGCCTCGACCAGATCGCCGAGGCGCATGGCAAGATGGTCATGGGCGGGCCTGGGCGCAGCGTCGAAGATCTGTTGATGCTCAATCTCGCCAATGCGGCGCGTCCGCGATTGGCTCACATGCTGGCGCAGGATGTCTTCCATCCGGCCGAGCTTTACCTGGAACTTGCCGGGCTCGCCGGTTCGATGGCAACTTACGGATCGAGCGCGCGGCGGCTGGGCGAGTTGCCCGCTTACGATCACATGGCGCCCGGCCCTGCCTATTCGGCGCTGGCGGATGCGCTGCGCTCGCTCATTCTCAGCCTTCGTTACATCGAGCCGAAATCGCGTGCGCTGCCTGTCATGCGGCACTCGACCAATGTCTGGAAAATTCGCATCGACAACCCAAAGCTGTTGGTGGCCAGCCGCATCGTCATCCGGGTCGGCTCGGAGCTGTCGGAGGATGCCTTGCGCAAGATCTTCGTCAATCAGGCGACCGTCGGCTCGGCCGACGAGTTCGAGGGCCTGTGGAAATCGCGCTTGCCCGGCATTCCGCTAAAACCGCTTCATTCCCAGCCACGCGAAATCCCCTACGACGGCGATCGACTGTGCCTCGAATTGGATCAGAAAAGCGAACACTGGGCCTCGCTGCTCGACGCACCAGGCTTCGTCATCGGTGTTTCGGGCGTGTTGCCAAGCGAGCCGCAGGTGGACTGCTATTCGGTGAACAGGTGAGATCATGAGCCGCGATGATCCTTTCGGACTGTCGGAGGATCGCGAACGCACTCGCATACGATTGAGCGGCGCGCCGATGCCAAGGCCCATGGCGCCACTTTCGCCGGGCGCACTGGTAAAACGCTCTCGCACCCACCCGAACGCGCTTGTCAACGCCTTTGCGCCCTTGCTCGAGTTCGCTCCCGAGCTCGAAAGCGCAATGCCGCCAGACAATCCGGAAGTCTTGCGCACCCGTTTGCTCGAAGAACTGGTTCGGGCACGCGACACGGCTATGTCGACGGGGTCCTCGATGGAGCGAGCCGACCAGGCAGCTTGGGTGGTGGCTGCGTTGCTCGACGATCTGGCCCTGAACACGCCTTGGGGCGGGGCCAGTGCCTGGCCGCGGCAGCCGCTCGTCGTCATGCTGCGCGGCGATGTCGATGCCGGCACGCAATTCTTCACGCGACTCGACGAACTGGAACGACATCCTAACCGGGACCGAGAATTGCTCGAACTGCAGTACCATTGCCTGGCGCTCGGCTTCCGTGGCAAATATCGCGTGCCCGGCCGCTCAGGCGACCGCTCGCTCAATGCGGTTCGCGTGGCGGCGGCCCGCTTCCTGCGCAATGCCGACGCCGAAAGCGCGCCTTTAGCGCCAAACTGGAAAGGTGTCATCGCCTCCGACCAGCCGCAGCGCTTCATCGTGCCGATCTGGGTCATGGCGCTCGGTGCTGCGGTTGCAGCCGCGGCGATCCATATCGGGCTGTCGATGGGACTGAGCAGCCAAGCGGTCGAGCTTTCCGCACTTGTTCGTGCCCTGCCACCGCCTGCCCGCGGCGACATCACCCGCGCGTCGCCCAAAGTCGACGCCCCGCCACCGGAAAAAGTGGATTTCGCGCTGTTGCCGGAATTCCAGGCGGGGGCGCCGGCCGAGCTCAAATCTGCTCTCAGCGGCACCGAGAGCGTTTCACTGGCCAAGCTGATCATCCAGGCCTCCAACCCCGAGCTATTCCAGTCATCGCGGCCACAACTGACCGATGGTTTCGAACCCTTGATTGGTTCGATCGCCAAGGTGATCCTCGCCAATCAGGAGCTGATCGGAAACATCACGGTGGTCGGTCATACTGACAGCGTTCCTTTGCAAAAGACCAACCCGCTGTCGACCAACCAGCGACTATCCGAGGCTCGCGCCCGGACGATTGCCGACATGCTGGTTCAAAACGGAGTGCCGCAGGATCGCGTCCATTCGGAGGGCCGGGCTGCCACCGATCCTGTGGCCAGCGACAGCACGCGCGAGGGGCGAGCCTTGAATCGCCGCGTCGAGGTGCTCGTCGAAAAGAGGCTGTGAGATGTTCATCCTGCGCTTCCTCTGGGCGGTCCTGACATCGCGCTGGCTGTGGACGCTGATCGGCCTGACGCTGCTATCCCTGGTTATCTGGATCTTCGGTCCGATCGTCAGGGTTGGTCCCTACGACCCCTTCGCCTCCGAAAATGTGCGCATCGTCATCATCGCGCTGCTGGTCATCTTCTGGCTGGTCTGGCTGATCGTTGCCCAGCGCCGGGCGATCCGCGCCAACCGCATGTTCGTCGCCGAGATTGCCGCGCCAGCGGTGGAAAAGCCGCTCAGCCCAGGCGAAGAGAACGTCGCCGCCGTGGGCGCCAAGTTCGCCGAGGTGATGACCGAACTGAGGCGCCGCAAGCTGGGCGGGCGCAAGTTCCTGCGCGAGATGCCTTGGTATGTGATCGTCGGGCCGCCGGCCACCGGCAAGACCACCGCCTTGCGGCAGTCCGGACTGAATTTTCCGATCGACCTCACAGACGACTTGCAGGGGGTCGGTGGCACGCGCAACTGCGACTGGTTCTTTTCCGAAAACGCGGTTCTAATCGACACCGCCGGCCGCTATGTCCAGCAGGAGAGCCAGCCGGATGTCGACGCGGCCGAATGGCTCGGTTTCCTCGACCTCTTGAAGAAACATCGCGGCCGCCGTGCGCTGAACGGCGTGATCGTCGCGCTTTCGATCGACGTCCTTTCCGAGGGCGACGAGGCCATCAAGGCGCACGGGCGCAAGATCCGCCGCCGGTTGGCCGAGCTCAACGACCGGCTTGAAATCCGCCTGCCGGTCTATCTGATGCTGACCAAGGCCGACCTGATCAAGGGCTTCGAGCCCTTCTTCGGCGGCCTGTCGACCGCCTCGCGCGAACAGGTGTGGGGGACGACGTTCGCGCTGGATGCGCGCGTGGATGGCAAGACCATCGAACGAGAAATCGCGACGCTGGCGACCGAACTCGAGCGGCGCCTGGTGACGCGCCTGGAGGACGAGGACAAACTCGCCGCCCGTGCCGAAATCTTCAGGTTTCCCGCCCAACTGACAAGCTTGTCCGAACCGATTCAGGTGCTGGTCGAAGCCATGTTCGGCGAAAGCCGGTATGAGGAGGCTGCCTGGCTGCGCGGCCTCTACCTGACATCGGCGACGCAGGAAGGGGCGCCTATCGACCGGCTGACCGCCGCGCTGTCTTCCTCCTTCGGTCTTCCACCGCGGCGCGCCCTGCCCGCATCTCGGGTCGAGAAACGCAGCTTCTTCCTGAAGAACCTCCTCACTGAAGTCATCTTCAAGGAAGCAGGCCTCGGTACATTTGACCCACTGGCGCAACGCCGCCGAGCCTGGATCTGGCGCGGCGCCGCTGCCGCATGCGCTGCGGCGGCGTTGCTGGCAGGCGGCCTGTTCACCTGGTCCTATTTTGACAACCGCCATGCGATCTCGGCGCAGGCAGGCCAGTTCGAAGCGCTGCAAACGCCGCTGACCTCCGCTGCCGCAACCCCGGCATCGGTGGAGCGGCCTGCCATGGACGGCGCGCTCGAGGCGATGGACGCGGTCGCAAATGCCCGGACAGCACCGCCGGGCGCTGCCCACGATCTGCTTGGCCCATCGGCCTCGGCGGAACTGGTCAGGGCACAGGCCGACACTTATGACCACGCCCTCCGCAACGTGCTCGAGCCCCGGATGGTGGCCCTGCTCGAGGCGACGATGTGGCGCCAGATCCGCGATCCCGACTTCATGCTCGGTGCGCTCAAGACTTATCGCATGATGACGGGCCTGTCGCAGATGGATCCAGACTACGCCCAGAACTGGTGGGTGAACAGTCTGCCCGAATTCGCGGCCGCGGCGCCATTTCCGACAGCCGACGCCGAAGAGCATCAGCTTGCCGCGATCCGCCGGATGACGGTCGACGAAAGCTATGTCGCGCCGGACCAGGCCCTGGTTGCCGAAGCTCTGAAAACGGTCTGCACGATTTCGTTGCCGGCGCGTGGCTACAAGCAGTTGTTGGCCGATCCGGCAGTGGCCGGGCTGAAGGAGTGGATACCGGCCAATTTCGCCGGCCCAAACGGCGGCAAGGTGTTTGCACGGCGTTCGGGCAAGACACTACGCGTCGGCATTTCGGGCGCTTTCACCTATTCCGGCTTTCACGACGTCATTCTCGACCGCATCGACGATGTCGCCGCCCAGGCGGCGCTCGATCGTGCGGTTTTCGCCGGCGGTTGCTCGGAAAATGCCGAGACATCCGTCTCGGCGCTGTCCGAGGATATTCTGAAGCTCTACTACGACGACTACATCGCGCAATGGGACAGCTTCCTGCGCGACATGAGGCTTGCATCATTGACCGATCTCAATGTCGCCGGCGAAAATCTGAAAGATCTCTCGAGTGCTGATTCAGCGCTGAAGCGGCTGCTTACGGCGGTCGTCCAGGAGACAGAACTGACCCGTTCCGACGAAGCGCCTGCCGACGACAAGGCGGCAGCCAAGGGCGCTTCGAAACTGCTCGGCAAGCTTGGCAAGCTGGGCAAACTGGCGACATCGGGTGCGAAACTACTTCCCCGCGCCGGATCCGCCAGCGAGGTTGACCTGACCGGCAATCTGGTGGCCGAACATTTCAAACCGCTGAAGAGCACCATCGCAGAGGTCGACGGCCAGCCACCGGCGCTGGATGCTGCCGTTGTCGCACTGACCGCGCTTTCCAACGTCCTGCAAACGGTCACCGCGAACCCCAATCCACAGGATGCCATCAAGAAACAGGGAGGCCTTGCCGAACTGACGGGCGCGGTGGCAAGGCAGGCCCAGATCCTGCCCGATCCCATCAACAGCTGGTTGGGCGGGATAGCCGGCGACACCAGCAATTTGACCCAGAAGGCGGTCACTTCGGAACTCAACGCCATCTGGCGGGCCGACATACTGCCTTTCTGCCAAGCGGCGCTGAACAATCGCTATCCCTTCAGCGAAGCCAGTGCGGTCGACGTCAACGTGCGCGATTTCGCCCGCCTGTTCGGGCCGGCCGGGCTGATCGACGGTTTCATCAACGACCACCTGATCAGTTATGTCGACACGACCGGCGAGCCTTGGAAGTGGCGCGCCGATTTCGGCCTCGACCCTTCGGCGCTGGCGGCGTTCGAGCAGGCCAGGCACATCCGCGACGATCTTTTCCCCGGGGGTGCCGGACCGGTGATGAGCTTCACGCTCGAACCGAAGGATCTGTCTCCCAACCTCACGCGCGTCACGCTCAATCTCGATGGCCAGAGCCTCGTCTACTACAACAACGCAACGCGGCCGCAACCGATGACCTGGCCCGGCAAGGACGGCACCGGGGTCATTTCGCTCGCCTTCCAGCCGATCGACGGATCGCCCGAAATCATGCTCAACGAGACCGGCAGCTGGGCATGGCTGAGGATGTTGCGCAGCGGCCGATTCACCGGAACCTCGCTTTCGGATGTCTACAGTCTGCGCCTGGGCACGAAAGGCATGTACGCCGATTTCGAGCTCAAGGCCGCCAGCGTCGAAAACCCCTACAACCTCGAAATGTTCAAGAAGTTCACATGTCCCGCGCAGATATGAACGAGCCCGGCTTCTACGGCAAGATCCCGGCGACGGGGGATTTCGTCGCTTGGAACCTGCCGCGGACTTTTATCGACCGCTGGGACCGCTGGATGTCGATGGAATTGCTGGCGCGGCCGGATGAAGGTGAGTTGGACTCGCGTGTCTGGCGCTTTACCATGCAGCCCGGTATTTTTGGTGACCTGCCCTGCGCCGGCGCATGGCGCATGAGCGAGGACCGTGTCGGGCGCCGATACCCCTTTGCCATTGTGCGGCTTGGACCGCCACCGGAGCCTACCGCCAGATGGTTTGACGAAATCGCCGCCTGCCTTAACGGCGCTGTGGAAGGAAACTGGTCAACCACCAAGCTAGCAGAGACGCTGGCCTTGCTGAGAGAGACGAGCACGGGCGACGCTTCCGCCATAACGTTCTGGTGCGATGACTTCGACGTCATCGAGTTTAGCTTCGCTGATATCCACGACCTCGCCGACAACGCCTTGCCGAAGCTGCGCGCCACCAAGCCCGCAATCGAGGATGTCTGACGATGGGCTTTACTGCCTTCGCTGAGAGCATGGGCTTCTTTCATAGGGGAAGTGGTGGCAAGGGCATTGCGCCAGGCGACGTGACATCTGTCTCAGCCCTCTTCCGCCAACGGCGGCGCTCACGCCCCTTCCGGCCTCAACGCCGGCGCATTCCCGCGACCACGGCTGCCGTCCTCAGGCCTGTTTCGGACGCTATCTCGAGCATCGCTGCAGACCCCGGCGCATAGTTTTGTCGCATGCCGTCCGCCGCCAGCATCAACGCCAGCGCACCTGCCGCAGCACCAACCTCGCCGACGGTCATCGCCGGATACGCCGTCGGGGTCAATTCTCGCAGCGTGCGATAGAAGCGCGGGTGCACAACCAGTTGCTCGAGTGCGCGATGACGCTCGCCGTTGGAATTGCTGACGACAAAGGAAATGTCGGATTCCTTCGGCCCGTTGCTCGCAACCGCCGCGCGCAACGCGCTCAGCATGGCACGGCCCTGACTGAAACGGTCGGAGAGGACACTGTCTTCCTCGCGCGCGACGCCGATATTGACGACAGCGGGATCAACTGCGCCATTACCCTCCGGCGCGCTAGTCAGCCTGACGAAGGCCGCCGCTTCGCCGGGGACCAGACCCTGAGCGCCGTCCGACGACTTCAGGCGCCCGCTTTGCCGCAGTCGGTCCAGGTCGACGTCGTTGAGGAAACTGTCGACCCCGCCCAGGATGATCTGTTCGACACCCGGCCTGCTGAACAAGTCTGACGCGCGTTCAAGCAGGCTGACACTGGCCGCCGCGCCGCCATCCACCGCGATCGACGCCGGATGGAAGCTGCCGCCGCAACCTAGCATCACGGCAGGCAGAAAATCGACAAACGGTACGGTCGCAAAAGCCGGATGGCTGCGAAAGCTCTCAGGCGGCGAAATGACGAGCGCCGTCGCCGCCGCCGCGAACGGCCCCGAACGGAGTGCTTCCATGATGGCCCGAACGGCCATGTTCACCAGCCACTCACCATCGGTTTTGCGCAGTTTCCAGGTCGTCGGTACGCGTGCGGCGATCTGGGTAGCGGGGAATGGCTCGACCACGATTTCATTGAATGCCGACAGGCCAGCGCGAATGGCCGCCAGTGTCTGGCGCGCGTTCAACCCGGCGGCCGTGACCGCGCCCGCGCCCGCGAGGTAGACCGGCGCCTTCACGGTTGCCATAACGGCCGGTCACGCAATGTCCCGTTGCCGCCATAGTGGCTGAAATACTGCTTGCGCTTGCGCTTCGCCGCGAGCAGCGCGGGCGTGACTTGGCCGAAAACGATTGCACGCAGCGCGGGCGCGTTGCGGCGGGTGAGGAGCGCGATGCGCGATTTCAGGGTGATGCGCCAGAGGTCCGGCTCGATGATGGCCGTGTCGGCCACAAACTCGCGCTCCTCGACCCGGTCGGCGAAGAGCAGGCGGATCGGCGCGATGACACGCGGCATCCGGAAATCCCAGCAGCCGGACGGCGTCAGACCGATGAGCCGCACGTCTTCGCCGCCGACGATGCGCGGCAGGTGCTGGTCGGGGGGCGTGCTCATGTGGTGCCGCAGATCGAAATCCTTGGGCGGTAAGGGCCACTGGTTGTCGATCCAGGCCTGGTCGTAGGTGCCCGCATATTGGAGGCGCTGCCGCCAATTCCTGCCAATCGGCCCGAAGCCTGCGGCCCTCGGCCGATCCTGCGGGCCGCGGAACATCTGGTCCGGATAGGTGATGTTGGGCGCATGTGTCCTGACGGACGGGTCGGCCGAGACAGCATGGCGAAAGCCGATGCCGACTGGGTTTTCGGCATCGGCTGCGGCGGTAGTCATGCCGCCAAAGGCGCGTTCATAAATGACCGGCATGGTTCGGAAAGGGTGCGGCTCACTGTAAGCGCCCGCGTCGTAGATGCGGTCCCCGATCACATGTAGCACCTTCTGCAGGCCGTTGACGCGAAAGCCGACCTGCATCTCATGCGCCGGCTTGCCCTTCGGCGAATAGGCGGTGCCGTTGACGACGATCTCGGAAGCCGGCTTTCGCGGGGCGATGTCGGCGTCATAACGGTTTGACGATAGGCCCGGCACGCCACGCGGCACATCTCCGAGGATCACGGGCAACTGAGCCGCCGCAATGTCCAGCCTGGCGTCCCGTTCTGGCGCCTCGAAGCTCGCCGAAAACATTGCGACGAGCACCTCCTGGCCGTCCGCGTCATGCTGGACATGGGTCATGGCGCTGAATGGTGTTCGGTTCTCGACCTCGACATCGAACGACATGGGTCACGTCCAGTTGCCGTTCTCGTCAAGACCGATCGGCCAGTACGGCATACACGTTATCAATTGCACATAATCCTCGTGCTTTTCCTCGACCAGCCATTGCAGCATCGCGACCTGCGGGGGTACGCGATCGGCCGCGGGCAACGAGCGGTTGACCTCGTCGAATTCGAGCCAGTAGTTGCGAAAGAACCAGACGACTTCGGGCGCCGATGCTGGACCGGCCAGACGCTTGTCGAATGCCAGGTCAACCGCCTCGTCGTGGTCATAACCTTCCTCAACCAAAGCCTGCACGTTGCCCTGCCACCAGTTGTCCGCGACCTTGTACGCAACCTCGAAGTTGGCGATGTACTCTGCGTACATTTCCCTGTGCTGCTCGGTCGCTTCGGCAATCGGCTTGGCTTTGCCCTGGTCCGGCACCTGGCCCGCGAGATCGTTGGGCGCGTTCAAAAGCTGCCTTACGCCTTTTTCGATGTTGTGGACGACCTTGAACGCCATGTCAGCAATACTCCCCGCCTGGAGACAGGCCGACCGGAACGAAGACGAGAAAGCTCATGATCTCAAAGAGATCAGGAGCCGCGGTCTTGAGGTCGTTGACCAGCAAATCGACCGGGAGCGCAAAGTCTACGTCATCTGAGTCGTCATCGGACCCCCAATCGCCCTCCTCCGGCGCGGCGTCCGGCTGCTTGTTTGTTTCGTTCTCGCGGTTCAGTTCGAGGATGCGCAGGTAATAGATCCGGACGACCTCAAGCACTCTGGGATGCGCAACGGGACCCATCGGCCATCGTTGTTCGAACGCGTTGAGGGATTTTGCGTCCTGCATTTTTTCAGGACCGCGCCCAGCGCGTTCCCTCCACCAGGTCATCACGGGCGGCACAATCTTGCGGAGATCGGCGACATATTCAGCCTGGAGATCGTCGTATCGCGCGTTCATCGATTGTGCCTCTCATCTCCTGCTCCTGGCTACCTTCGCCTTAACCTTCGAGCCCTGGCTCATGTAGTGCTCTTCACAATGCGGTCGGGCGAACTTCGCCTTGCGCATCATCTCCTTGAATTTTTCCACTCCGAGATGGCAGCCGCCCTTGTCCCATGCCTCGTTCAGCGGGGGCTGGTGGTCGTGGGTGCGATACTCCTTCTTTTCCCATGAGCCGTCCTCATTCTTGGTCCATTGCTTCTTGCTCTTCCTCCTCCCCCTCTTTTCCCGATGGAATGGGGCGGTGCCGGTTGCCCTCTTGCCCTTGCATTCCCAGCAAGGCTTGCCATTGACCGCGTCGCGCTGCTCGGCCGAGCGGCCCGGCCGGCAGGCCTGACTATAGGGTTTGTTCTTCGGGCAAGGCGTGTTGTACAGGTCACCCAACTCGGCCCTGAGCGTCGTTAATGCGCCAAGGGTCGTGCAATTCGGCGGAGTGCACATGGTGTTCTGCAGCACAGGATCGCCGTGCCGGCAAACGCCCTTGCCTTCTACCTTCACCGTGAACGACCACAATGTGAAACTGGCCTTGCCCTTGATCTTGTGCGTCACCACGCCCGCGCCGAGACCTGGCGTCGCCGGTTCATTGCCGGTGGACATCGAGCACTCGGAAACGTTTTCCAGTGCCGTCGGATTGCCGCCATCCGCTTTGACGCTCTTGCTTCCCTTGATCAGGTCCTTGGCGAACGCCATGTTGACATAAGGCACCGGAACCGGCCCCGCGGGTGGCGGGGGCGGCGTCAAGCAGACGTCACCCGGCGCGATCGCCTGGCCGTTGCTGCCCTTGTGGAACCACCCCATGTTTTCCGCGAACACCGTGCAGGGCATGCCTTAGGCCTCGGCTGGCGTGGACGCCTGACGCATGGCAATCAGACCATTGTCGGCGAGGTCGTAGATGTCGGCAAAAGCCAGTTCCCTCACTTCCCAGTCGTCCGTCCAGAAGGCTATGCGTTCCGGCGACGCGCCATAGCCCGGCGGCGGCAGTTCCACGATGCGCTGCTGTAGCCGCGACGGCGGCCAGAAATCGTCGACGCATCCCGCGATCAGCCGCGCCATTTCATCAAACCATCGGTCGGTAGCCTCCGGCGGTGGGCCGAGTCGAACGATCGCAAACGGATAGCGCCGGCCGGCCCTGTCTTCGCTCATGCGCCAGACGCCCGCATTTGGCTGGTCGCCAAAGATGCCCGCACGGACCGAGAAGCGCCATATGCGCGGATTGAGCTCGCCCGTATCGGGCCTGTCACGCAGTTCAATCGACATCCAGCGGTCCCAGCGGTCGGTGAGGACGCGCGGCAAATTCCAGGTGATAAAGTCACCTGTCGAGGGGATCTTGCCGAAAAAACCTGTCGTCATATCTGCGCCGGACAGGAGAACTTCTTGAACATTTGCAAATTGTAGGGGTAGTCGATACTTGACGCCTTGAGCGTCAAGTCCCCGTAATAGCCTACTGCCCCTACCCGCAGGCTGTAGACATCCGCGAGTGATGTCGCGGTGAACCGCGCCGTCCGCAGCATTCGCAGCCACGCCCAACTGCCCGTGTCGCTCACCATCATAACCGGCGAGCCGTCGACGGCCTTGTTGTCGCAAGCGGGCGCTGGTTCGTCATTGCAGCGCATCAGTTCGGTTTTGCACACGATTGCCGTCACCAACCACGTGAGGGCGGAGTCTGCGCTCAACAGATCCTTGAGGTTTTCCCTATGAGCCGAAAGGGCGGTCAACCGGGCCAGCTTGACGTCGGGCAGGAAACTGTCCCACTGCGCGTAATAGAGCTTCAGTATATCTTTCGACAACGCGGCGGCCGAGGTCTTGGCGTTGTCGAAACAGCCGCCGGCAAAGACCGCGTGATCCAGCGCCGCCAAATCCTCGGCTTCCGCAGCGCGCACCAATGGAAAAGAGTCGGTCATGTCCCCCAACACCGCCCAGAGGGCCTATATCATAACAATAATAACAAATTTTTGGCGCGAAAGGTGAATTATTGTTCCAGGAGGTGCCATCACTTGCTCCCCTGCATACCGGAGGAGGACCATCCCCTATGCGCCTGAACGAACAGCTATATTTTTGATCCCAGGCCTTGATGGTGCATCCTTAGTCAAAGGAAGCGCTATGGGCCACATTCTGCCTGGGAGCGCCTCGACGACAGAGGCGGCCCGTCGAGCGATACAGCACGGTCAAGAGAGGCTGAGGGCGCTGCCAAGCGCCACGGGATCAAGCAGAAGACCACCGGCAACGGCGCTACCGAAGGGGCGATGGCGCTGATGGTGGCGGCTGACGTTTTGTGAACGACTATGCTCTGGGGCCGACCGCTGAACTCGCGCGTTGTTCGTTCACATCCAGGCCGGGAACCGGCGCGTCCGGCGCCAATCGATTAGGGGTGTATCCGGATTGGCGAGTGCGGCGCGTATTGCGTCCAGCCGAAGCCTGCGCATCGAATGGAAGGTCTCGTGATTGCTCCCGCCGCATCCCCCGTCCCACCACGCGGACACGCGATCGGCGACCGGAAGCGGGCTGGCGGTCAGGGATTCAAATTCCTTGCCGAGCGCGGCCGCGTCTGTCGTGAACAGGTCGGTATCATTGAGATCTACCTCGAACAGATCGCGCAACGCCAGCCCGGCGGCGAAGACAAGCTCTGGCTCACGCATCTTGGCGATCAGCCACGGCATGACCGACCGGTCGCCAAAGAGGCCGATTGCCGCTGTCGCAGTGGCGCGCAAGGCAGGCTGCTTCAGACGGTCCTGCAGCCAGCCCTTGCCGGCCTTCAGGGGCGTCGTCAAAAGGCGCATCTCGATCGCTGCAGGCGCGAGGGCCGGCTCTGCCAGTACGATCTGGTCAAGCACCGGGTGAGCCGAGCGCGCTTGACCAAGAAGGCAAGCCGCAAGTGCGGCGATCAGGCGTTCCTTCGACGTGTGGCCCTCGAGTCCTCCCAGCACCGTCGGAAGGACGTCGCGCCGCTTGAGCCCGCCGGCAAGCCGAAATGCACGCCTGCGAATATTCGAGTCCGGATCGCCCAGCAAATCGCCAAGGCGGGTACCGGGATCGACGCGATGATGCCAGAGTGCCGCGAGGCCGAGGCCGCGCAGCCGCGCATCGCGCGCGTCCAGCCATTCCGCCACGAACGAACTCAGATTTTCGCGCGGCGTACGCGCTATCGCGCCGGACAGGCCCGACGCGCCATCCTCGCCCAGCGTTCCCGCGGCGTCGACCACCGAGGTAACTGTTTCGGCCTCGCCCCAATGCAACGCCAGCACGCAGAGCACGAAAAGCTCGCCGGGCTCGGCGTAGTCGGCGAAATGCGCCTGAGCCGCCTCCCAGCCGGCCTTTCCGGAAGCCATTAGCCCTTCGAGATTTGCATTCAGGCGCTGGTCGATACGGCCGATATCGGTTTCGCCCAGGATCGGACCATCGATTTCACGTCGTCGACGGGACCAGAGGAAAGCAGCGTCGCTGGCGTGCTGGTCCACCATGGCAGCGATAGACGCGATCCGCTGCATCGTGAACGCCTCAGTTGAGATGGATGGCTCCGCCACGGATGCGGTTGGTGCCGCTTGCGTGGCTCGTCAGTTGGTTGCCGCGAATTGTGATGCGCCCATCCTTCTCTAGGATAATCGATGCCAGGCCGCAGCGCAGTTCTATCCGTTCTTCTCCGCTGATGACGACACGGTCGCCTTCGCGGACAACTGACAGTTTCCTCTCCTTGTGAGCTGGATCGACGATACGTCCGACGACCAGCGGCCGCATCGGGTCGCCACCTTCAAAAAGCAACGCCAGTTCCGACCCGATCGACGAAGTGTCCAGCTCGGTCAGACTGCGCGCCGCAATTGCTGTCTCACGTGGATTGCCAACGAAGACAACTAGCGGCGCCCCGTCTGCGAAACCAATCAGCAGGCCGATCACGACGCCGTCGATACGATCCAGCACTTGCATGATGATGCCCTCAATTGTTGTGGATGTTGCTTCCTTTGACGACCACGTCGCCACCGGCCTTAATGTTGATCTTGCCGCTGCCCTTGATCGTAATGTCCTTGCCGTCGGCAACAATAGTACCGTCCTTTTTCATCGTGATCGACGCGTCGCCGCATTTGAGCGTGATGGAGTCGCCGGCTTCGATCACCAAATTCTTGCCCACCTTGATCAAACTGTCTTCGGCAATCTCGATACCGCTGCCCTTGCCGACCTTGAGAGCATGCGCTCCACCGATGTCAGTGGCATCATCTGCGCCGATCTTGGCTGCTCGTGCCTTGCCTATCTGGGAAGACTGTGCGCCGCCAACAGCGAAACTCTGGTCGGCGCCAACATTGACGCTCTGCGCCGCCGCGATGTCCCAGCTATCCGACGCGCCGATATCGTGGCTCTGCGCCGCGCCGACAGTGACCGACCGTGTAACACCGATGGTGTTCATCTGTGCCCCGCCGACAGAGCGGGTCTCCGCGGCGCCGACGGTGTCGAAACGCGCCGCCTTCACGGTAACGGTCTGGACAATCCCCACGGTCTGAGAATGATTGGCGTCGATGTTCTCCGTCGAGTTCGACACGACATGAATGGTCTCGTTGGCCATGACTGTCAGCGAGCGGTTGGCGCCCACTGTCTCGGTGTCGTTCGAGCCGATGTTGGTGGTCTGGTCGACGCCGATCTTGACCGTCTTGTTGTTGCCGACGTCCTCGTCGAGGTTGTGGCCGACGGAGTGTTTGGCGTCGTGGTCAATGCGGTCGGACTGATCGTGCTGGACCAGCTTTGTGCGGTCATGCTTGATCAGAAGGTTGTGATCCTTCTGCGCCTGGAAATTGACCAGTTCGGAGCCGGCCTTATCCTCGAACATCAGTTCGTTGTAGCCGCCACCGCCTTTGGAAGAATCCGACTTCCAGCCCGATTGTGTGGCGTTGCCAGGCAGGCCGTAGGGCGGCATCTGCGAGGCATTGTAGACCCGGCCGGTGATGATCGGCAGGTCCGGGTCGCCTTCGATGAAGTCGACGATGACCTCCTGGCCGATGCGCGGTATCTGGATGAACCCCCAGCCACTGCCGGCCCAACTCTGCGACACCCGTACGAAACAGGAACTGTTCTGGTCCTTCTTGCCGACGCGGTCCCAATGAAACTGGACCTTCACCCGCGCATATTTGTCGGTGAATATCTCCTCGCCGGATGGACCGACCACCGTCGCCGTCTGCGGGCCGCGCATGATCGGTCGTGGCGTGGTCCGCGGCGGGCGATAGGGCAAGGCTGTCGGCGCCACACCGAGGACCACTTTGAAACTCTCGCTTTCGACGTCGGCCTGGGCTCTATAGCCGGGGTCGAACAGCCTGTATTCGGCGCTGACCACCAGATATTCCTGGTTCTGGTCTTCGCGCGGAAAACCGTCCAGCTTGAACGTGCAGCCGGAATACAAGCCGCGCACGGTGCCGGCCGCGGCGATGCGCTGGTGCAAGGCCTGGATCTCCTCGCGCCGGATCGAAGCCAGGCTGTCGCCCCGGCTTACTTCGAGATGCGCGCCCGGCTGGCGGTAGTTCTCACCCGCGGACAGTTTGTGACTGAACGGCTGGGCCGACTTGGCCATCAGGTCGGCGCCCGGCTTCTTGAAATCATAATCGGTGTGGGCATAAGCGCCTGGGCGCACCGAGCTGCCCGGTATCCATTCGGTGATGTATTCGACGTCGCGCCGGGAGCCCTGACCTTCAAAGTTATAGAGCACTTTCTCGTAGCCCGGCGCAGGCTTCAGCTTGCTCATCGCATCGGCCAGGACAAGCGTATGCTTGCCGTCATCGTGCTCGAAGAAATAGAAGATACCTTCGTGCTCCAGCAGCCGCTGCACAAAGTCCAGATCGGTCTCGTCGTATTGCACGCAATATTCACGCGCCGGATAGGACCCTTGCAGGCGTAGATCGAATTCGGAGATACCGTATTTCTTGAAGATATCCTTGACGATGTCAACGACGCTCTTGTTCTGGAAAATATAGCAATCTGTGGTGTTGCCGAGAAACCAGAGCCACGGCCTCATGACGGCCTCGTAGTAGGCTAGCCGGTCCTCCATGCGGGTGAGCCGAAACTCCGACACGATTCCACTGAGCCAGCGCTTTGGATCGGATTCACCTTCGATCGAGACAGGCCCGCCCAGCATCTTCAACGGGTCGATATCGGAGTCTGTGCTCACGAACCCGACCGTGTAGGCAAAGCAACGGCTGATCTCATCGCGTCCGATAAGATGCGTGAAGGTCAACAAGTCGGAGCCAACCGGTGTGCGGACAACGGTGGCACGTTCATTCGGCATGGGTCGAGCCCCCTCCTGGACGCGGCCGCCAGTGTGATGGATTTGTTGTTCCCGCTATATTAACGGTGTTATCAGCGGTGTTACGTTCAGGAACTTTCCAATCCGCCACGCCAGGCCATATTAGCCTACCACATGTTTTCCCGCTGACCAAAGAGTACAGGCGGGCGACAGAATCTTACCCACCGTCTCGTCGGCTTGAAACGCCGCTGTCCTGTTTTGCCTGCAAGCTGCTAGAATGTTGGAGTATCGATCAACGATCGACGGCGATCTTGGATGTACATCAGTCTGCGGATCAACAATGTCGACGCCCTGCTCGCTGGCACCTCGACCAGCTACGTGGCGCGTGATAGCGGCTTCGAAATCGGGCGCGATGCTTGTGACTGGACGCTGCCCGACCCCGACAAGTTCATCTCGGGTCGGCACTGCGAGGTTCGATACAAGGCGGGCGCGTTCTGGCTGCACGACATCTCGCGCAACGGGACCTTCATCAATGGATCGAGCCAGCGCATGAGCGGCCCGCATCGGCTGGTCGATGGCGACCGGATGCTGATCGGCCGCTATGTCGTCTTGGTATCGGTCGAAGAAGAGCGCGCCACGGCAGACCACCCCAGCCGCGATTCGACACAGCGGGAAACGCCGGTCGCGACAGGCCGGCCGCTGGAATTCGGAGATGGGCCTTTCTTCGAGCCCGCGCAGCAACGGTCCGCACAGCGCATTTCCGCGCCGACATTCTCGTCGCCTGCCCTGCCCTCAACCAGGGACGAGGTGCTGCGGGAGATCGCGATCGCAGCCGGCATTTCGCCGGAATTGCTTCAATCGCGCGACCCCCATGAGGTTGCCGCCGAAATCGGCGCGGTCTTGCGGCAGGTGGTCGAGGAACTGACCCTGCTGCTGAAAGCACGCGCGGCCGCGAAAATGTTGGCCAAAAGCACACAGCGAACGATGATCAGCGCCGCCGACAACAATCCGATGAAGTTCGTTCCAGGAACCGACGACATCCTGGAAATCATGTTCGCCCGGCGCAGGACCGGCTATCTTGATGCCAGGCGCAGCATCGAAGACGCGTTCCGCGATCTCAAGACTCACGAGTTTGCCACTTATGCCGCGATGCAAACCGCGCTCTCCCGGCTGCTTGACGACCTGTCGCCCGAGGCGATCGGCAGGAAACTCCCGCCTACCTCGTTTACGAAGAAGAAGAGCCAAGCCTGGGACGTCTATGTCGCGACATGGCGGACCATGGAGGAGGCACATGAAAACGGCATGCTTGATATATTCCTGGCCTATTTCAGCGAGGCCTACGCCAAGGCCGGCAAGCAGAAATAAGAGATCCCAGTAAGGCACGGCCCCGGGAAACGTATGGCCAAAAAGCACATGGCCAAAAATGCATGGCACGGCAGTCGGCGAAGAAAAGTCTCGCTGACGCCCGGCGTCCAGTTCCAATCGACGATTTCTGAGATTACGATCGCATAAGACAGTTCGCCAAGCGGGTAAGACTCATTGAGCTGGGGGTCGGCGGCAAATGTCATGTCACGGCGTGATAGCATCTTCTAGCCATTGCCACGGCCGGCAGCGGCTGCCTTTCCTTTACCTGGCCGGAAACCGTTCTGCGCCCATCTCACCCCATCGCCGGCGCCCCGCCTGTACGGACGATCTGCGATGAGTTCGAAGGACGACCCCTTCGGCCCGGCGGGCAAGACGGTCATTCGCGCAAATCCGCGGAGCAAGCAAAAATCGACGCTAAATCCCGAGCTGCCCGTCGCGGACAGAGGCCAATCCTCTCCAATCAAGGATTCGACGGTGTTCGATCCAGGCGGCGGGCGGTCGCCAGGCTGGGCATCCGGAACCGTGATTTATCAAGGTGCCCCCGGCGATGTTGGGGCGCCGACAGGCTCTGCTGGAACTGCGCCGAGGACAGGCATCGAGCAGGAAAGCCTATTCAACGCCGGGAGCGGCATCAAATACGCAGCGGCAAACCCCATTCTCGCCGCGGCGGCACCTTTGCTGATGCTGCTCGGACAGTTCAGGCTTTTGCCCGTTGAAAGACAGGCGGCGCCATTGGCGCAACATGTCACCGAGACGATTGAGAAATTCGACCGGACAGTTGAGAAGTCAGGCGTTGCCGAAGAGGACGCCCGGATTGCGAAATTCGCCCTCTGCGAAACCGCCGACGATCTCATCGGTAACCTGCCGTGGCCCAGGAATGACGCCTGGGCGCCACACGGGATGCTGCGGCAATTCTTTCACCTCGAGCCCACCGGCACCGGCTTCTACGAAGCGCTGAACAAGATCCTGGCCAGTCCCGAAAAACACTACGATCTGCTCGAACTGATGCATGCCTGCCTGTCGCTGGGTTTCGAAGGCCAGTATCGAGGCGTGACGCGACAAGGCAACAATCTCGAATGCGTTCGTCGCGACGTCTACGAGACGCTTCGCTATTTCAGGCCGCGTTCCGGTGGAGACATCTCGCCGCATTGGCAGGGCCTAGCGGCGACGATGGCGCAGTCCTCCGCCCGCCTGCCGCTTTGGGTCGTCGCGGCAGCGGCGACCGCGTTGCTGACAGCGGCGTTCTTCGCATTGCGGGTCTTCATCACCAATGAAGGCGAGGCGGTCGCGGGTGAATTGCTGGCGCTCGACCCATCAACACCAGTCGTCATAGAACGCGCCAGCGTAGCGCCGTTGGCTGAGCCGGCGAAAGTCACCCCACCAGCGGCCACCGCGCAGATTGATCGTATTCGTGCGGCATTGGCCAAGGATCTCGAAGGCGGCGGGCTGACCATCGGCACCAAGGGCGACTTCATCGTCGTGGAGATCAACAATCTCCTGCTGTTTCAGTCCGGCAGGGCCGAGGCGAGGCCGGAATTCCAGCCCATTGCCACCGACATCGCCGCGGCTCTGGAACACGAGCCTGGACCAATCCGGATCGTCGGCCACACGGACAATGTGAAACCACGAAAGTCGAGCGCGTTCAAATCCAACTTCGACCTTTCCGTCGCCCGGGCGAAGGCAGTCGAAGTGTTGATGGCAGTGAAATTCACCGATCCCTCGCGACTGACGGTCGAGGGTAAGGGCGAGGACGAGCCAATCGCCGACAATGCGACACCGGATGGCCGCGCCAAGAACCGCCGTGTCGATGTGATGATCCCCAGGGAGGAAACACTGTGAGCACGGCCCGCTGGAACCACCCATGACGCGTTGGCTGTTGCGGATATTCAGCGTGATCGCGCTGGTCGGCTTCGCCGCGGCAGTGTGGTTTGCCGGGCCATTGATCCGCTTCGCCGACACCCGGCCGCTCGGACCTGGGTGGCTGCGCGCGACGATCATTGGTGTGATCCTCGCGCTGCTGGCGCTTTTTTACGCGCTGCGTTTCTGGAAAGCGAGGAAGGCGCAAAAAGCGCTCGAAGCCGTCGTTGCGCACAATGACGACCGCGATGACGATTCTCGGGTGCTCGAAGCGCGGATGAATGAGGCCGTGGCGGCGCTCAAACGGTCGAGCGGCAAGCGCAACTTTCTCTATGAGATCCCCTGGTACGTTGTCATCGGCCCGCCGGGTGCCGGCAAGACAACGGCTCTGGTCAATTCAGGCCTGAATTTTCCGCTTGCCGGTTCGGGGGACGCCCAACCGGTGGCCGGTGTTGGCGGAACACGTGCCTGCGACTGGTGGTTTACCGATCAGGCCGTGCTGATCGACACCGCAGGTCGTTATACGACGCAGGACTCCAATCCCGAGATTGACAAGAAGAGCTGGCTCGCATTCCTGTCACTGCTCAAGAGGTACCGCACCAGACAACCGATAAACGGCGTCATCCTGGCCATCAGCCTTGCCGATGTGATGAGCTTCGATGATCAGCAGCTTGATGCCCACATCGTCGAGATACGCAGCCGCCTGAGAGAAATTCACGAGACGCTGAAGATCCAGTTTCCCGTCTATCTGCTTTTCACCAAGGCCGATCTGGTTTCAGGGTTCACGGATTATTTCGGCGGTTTCGACGAGGCGCGTAGACGCAAGGTATGGGGCACGACATTCCAGACGGCGGAGCGCGATAGGAACATGGCCGCCGCGGCTCCTGCCGAACTCGATGGGCTGGCGGAACGACTGGCGGACGAGATGGCCGACCGCCTCCAGGAAGAGGCTGATCCGGTCACGCGCATCTCCATCTTCGGCTTTCCGGCTCAGTTCGGCGCGCTGAGGGGGCGCATAACCAGTTTTGTCGCCGGTCTATTCGACCCGTCCCGCAGCCAGGTGAACGCCAGCCTGCGTGGACTCTATTTTTCGTCAGGCACGCAAGAGGGAACGCCCATCGATCAGGTGCTGGGCGCAATCGGCCGCAATTTCGGGGGCAATTCCCGCCCGCATCTTTCCGGAACCGGCAAAAGCTTCTTTTTGCATGATCTGCTGACGGACGTCATTTTTGCCGAATCGGGATGGGTTTCGTATGACAAATCAGCTGCGAGGCGGGCGGCGGTGGCCAGATTTGGCGGCCTCGGTACGATAGCGCTGATCGCTGCTGCCGCACTCGGTACGCTCGCTCTGAGCTTCGCGGCCAACCGCTCGCTGATCGCGTCCGCAACTGTTGCCATGGGCCAATATCGCGCGACGGCGGAAACGCTGCTCAAGGCGGCCACGGTTACCGATGTCGACCTTGAAAACGTCATCGGCCCGCTCGACCAGTTGCGCGACCTGCCGGCCGGGTTCGAAGCCGCTGAGTTAGCGACACCGATCGGGGAGACGTTCGGCCTCAGTCAGCGGGAAAGACTTCTTTCCGCGTCCCGGACCGCTTATCGGAAAGGCCTGGAACGCATGTTGCGCTCGCGCCTGCTGATCCAGGCCGAGCGAACGATCCAAGCCAAGATGGGCGATCCCGCCGCACTCTACGAGCCGTTGAAAATCTACCTCATGCTTGGTGGCAAGGCGCCGAAGGTCGATGACGCGCTGATCGTTTCCTGGATGAAGCAGGATTGGGAACAGAACCGATACCCGGGCGAAAACAACCGCGAGGGACGAGCGCACCTCGAAAAGCACCTGCGCGCCATGCTCGCCTTGGACGACGCCTATGACCCCGTTTTCGAACTGAACCAGCCCCTTGTTGAAGCCGCACAACGCTCTCTCGAGCGCATGAGCCTTGCCGATCGAGCGACCGCTTTGATCAAGTCGGCGATCTACGCGGCGGCGCTGGATGACTTCTCCGTTTCCCAGCAAGGTGGTCCCGAAGCCCAACTGCTGTTCGAACGTATCGATGGCAGCGAGCTGGCGGACCTTCGTGTTCCCGGTCTCTACACCAGTTCCGGCTTCAACAGGTTCTACCTTGCCCAACTCTCGCGCATTGCGCAGATGCTCGTCGACGAGCAGTGGGTTCTCGGTGGTGGCGGAGAGCAAGGCGACATCGATCAGCAATTGCTCAGGCTCGGCCCCGAACTTCTCGATCGCTACGGTAAGGCGTTCGCCGTCGCGTGGAACAGCGTTCTCGACCAGTTGAAATTCAAGGCGATGCTGACAGACAAGCCGCACTACACCGCGCTTTCAGCCGCTGCCTCCCCCAATTCGCCGATAAAGCGGCTGTTTTCGGCGATCGCCAACGAGACGGCGCTGACACGGGACCCAGGTGACGGTCCTGGCGCCGAGACAGAATCCGCGGCTCAAAACCAGCAACGCAGCGCCGCAGAATTAGCCAAGGGCTTAGCCCGTATCGGCATACACATAGCCAACGGCAAATCGCAAATCCGCGCCGGCGCACAGCCCGCTGACGTACAGAACTTGAATCCGGGCGCGAACATTGAAGCGCGATTCAAATCATTCCAGGTCCTGGTGAACGGGCCCACCGGACATCGCCCGATCGACGCACTAACCCAGAACTTCAGCGACATCTATCAAAGCCTGCGACTGGCCACCGAAGTTCCTTCGCAGGTGGAGCGGCTCAACGGTAATCTGCAGCTACAGATTGCCACCCTTCGCGCCAATGTCTCGCGTCTGCCCAAGCAACTCGGCCGGATGGTCAACACGACGGCAGATGAGTTCGAAGGTAACGTCGCCGAAACCTCGGTGACAAACTTGAACCAGATACTCGACCAGACGGTCACAGCCCCCTGCGAGGCAGCGATCAACGGCCGTTACCCCTTCGACGGGAGCAGCACCGAGGATGTCGCCATGGCCGATTTCGCGAAGCTGTTCGCCCCAGGCGGACTGATGGACCGGTTCTTTGCACAAAATCTGGCCTCGCTGATCAACATGACCGGCCAGGACTGGCGTTGGAAACAGGATACGCGCTTTGGACGCAACTTGTCGAAATCGACCTTGAAGGACTTCCAGTTGGCTGCGGAAATCCGCATTGCCTTTTTTCCATCGGGCGCTTCAGTACCCTCCGTCAGCGTCACCTTTACACCCTTCTCGCTGCATGGCGATGCCGACATGGCCGTACTTGATGTCGATGGCCAGACCGTTCAGAGCAACCAGACCGGAAATGGGCCGAGCACGGTGACTTGGCCGACCGGTACGGCTACCCCATCCGCGAGCCTCAGCCTGACACCAGAAATGCCAGGGCGCCAGTCCGCCATCACGTTCGAAGGGCCGTGGGCCTTGACGCGGCTTCTGAGCAAGGCGGCTATCACGGGCAACGAGGGCAGCATGCAGGCCCGCTTCGTGATCGGCGGGCGCGACGTCACCTACACGATCCAGACAGGGTCCGGCACCAACCCCTTCCTGCTCCCTGCCCTTTCCGGGTTCACCTGTCCCAAGGCGTTCTGAGATTGAGATGATCCTGGGCAGTAAGCCGCAGAAGCGCAAAACCAGGCACACACATATTTTAGTTTTCGATACTCTAATGTTTGAGCCTGTGGCAAAGTGGCACGAACGCGCCCGAAGGTGCGCCGCGGAGGACGCTGGGTGAAGCGTTTGGTGGCAAATTGAACAATGTCGCCCTTCCCATTGAAAGCTTCGGCGTGAGCCACAGAGGCTGTGTGCGGGAGCTCAATGAAGACAACTACCTAGTCGAGCCCCAGGCTGGCCTGTGGTTGGTCGCCGACGGGATGGGTGGTCACGACGCCGGAGAAGTCGCTTCAGCCAGTATCGTCAATCATCTGGCAACGATCGGGATTGCCAGCTCCGCACCGGATCTTCGGGCGCGCTTCGAAGACAGGCTGAGCAGGGCTAATGCCGAGATCCGCCGCATATCCCAGTCTCGCGGGATAACAATCGGCTCAACTTTTGCCGCCCTGCTTGCCATAGACGGGCGGTTCGCCTGCCTCTGGGCTGGTGACAGCCGCGTGTATCTGATCCGCGAGGCCTCGATCTCGCAAATATCGAAGGACCATACTGAGGTTCAGGAACTCATCGATAAAGGCATGCTCACCGAAGCCGAAGCGCTCACCTGGCCGCGCCGCAATGTCATTACGCAGGCAGTCGGCGTCAGCGACGAGATTGTCATCGATTTCCAGCAAGGTGAAATCCTGCCGGGGGACATCTTTGTGCTGAGCACCGATGGCCTGACGGCGCATGTCACTGATGCTGAGATCAAGGCTGCGACAGTGTCCGCGACACCTCAGTCGGCGTGTGAAAACCTGCTGGAAACGGTTCTGGCGCGTGGCGGAACAGACAATGTGACCATCGTGCTTGTCAGGGTCGCGGGCGGATACGATAGCCAGTCGCCCCGTCCAGCTGCGTACAAAGCGCGGGGGCGGGGCTGATGAGCGCCGACGACAAGACGCGGATATCGCCAGGCGCGGCCAACACTGCCGTGGGCACGCAACTGAGCGGTATCTACGAACTTGACGAGCGGATCGCATTCGGGGGCATGGGCGAAGTCTACCGGGGCCACAACATCCAGACCGGCGACCACGTTGCGATCAAGATCGTTTTGCCGGAATTCGCGCGCGACCAAACGATCTTGTCCCTGTTTCGCAAAGAGGCAACTATCCTGAACCACCTGTCGCATGACGCGGTGGTGCGTTATCACGTCTTCACGATCGATCCGGGGATCGGTCGTCCCTACCTCGCCATGGAATTCGTCGATGGAGCGTCGTTGTTCGACATCATGCGACGTGGGGCGATGCCGACGGGAGAGGTACGAAAGCTGTGCCATCGCCTCGCTTCCGGTCTAAGCGCCGTGCACCAGGCCGGAGCAATACACCGCGACCTCTCGCCGGATAACATTATTCTGCCGGGGGACCGGGTTGACCGTGCGAAGATCATCGATTTCGGCATCGCACGCTCGGCGACGGTGGGCGGAGAGACCCTGATAGGCGGAAGGTTCGCGGGAAAGTACAACTATGTTTCGCCCGAACAACTCGGGCTCTACAGCGGCGACGTCAGAGAGCAGTCCGACATCTACAGCCTTGGGCTGGTATTGGTTGCCGCCTTGCGCGGCAAGCCGGTCGATATGAGCGGCTCGCAGTTCGAAGTCATCGAAAAGCGCCGGACCGTGCCTAATCTCTCCGATATCGATGACGATTTTCGCGGCATTGTCGAAGCCATGCTTCAACCGGATCCGCGAGACCGGCCCGTCAGCATGGCCGAAATCGCCAGGATGACACGTGACGACAACGAGGAGACAATCCCGCCGACTTCCCTCACACCCCGCGTTAGGCCGGGTTTGCCGCCGATAGGGCAAGCCGCTGCTCCAGCCAGCAAGAATGAGGTCGAGCGGCACGACGACGCAGACGCGACGGGTTCAGGTAGGCCGCGCTTCGTCCAGCATGTGCGGCCCGCGCATTTGTCTGGACCGCCGCGCCCGCCCCCCCTCGGCGCTGCACGTACGGCCATGGCCGAGGTGCCTGGCAAATCCACAAGGACCCGAACGATCGCGCTCTGTGCCTTGGCGGCGCTAGCCGTGGCCTCTGGAGGCGGCCTTTATCTGGGCGGCGTCATGACGCCCGCGACGCCGACTGTCGGCAAGACGTCGCTTTCCGCGGCAGAGCCAGCAAAGCCCACGCCCCAAACGTCACAGCCCGCCGCTACGCAGGATGTAGCGAACGCGCCCGAGCCGCCAAAGGTTGTTCCGCCGGCGCAGCCGGAAACGCAGGCCGGCACACCGCCCGCCGAGGATAAGCCACATGCTGTGGCAGCTCAAAGACTGCCGTCGGCCAAGCCCGTCGACATACCTCTACGAACCGAGGCGCCGCCGAAGCCAATCGCGACGAACGCGCCGCCGCCCGAAAGGGCATCGCCGGCAATCCAGCCCGACACGACGGCCAGCGATAGGCAAAAGCCGACTTCGCCCGCTACGACCGCTCCAACCCCGCCAGAAGCCGAAACGGTCCAAACTCCGCCGCCGGCTGAGACGGAGGTTGTCGAGACCAAAAAGCCCGAACCACGGGCCAGCCCGCCGGCCGTCCCAATCCCGGAACTGAAATCGAATGCAGGTCCAGCGGTGGATGCCAACGGCAACAGCCAGATTTCTGCATTGCCGACAGGCAAGCAGCCGAACCAACGCGTTGTAGCGTTGAACGTGCCCAAACCAGCGATCCCCCCGGCGGTCGACGATATCGCTCAACGCGTCGCCTGGGTTCGCGCCTTCGGCGGCGGCGACTGTTTCTATGCCGCCGTCACATCTGCTACCGACAAGGCCGCCGCAATCGAAGGATTTGGCACGGCCGTCCAGCCATTCGAACGCATGCTCGGCGATTTCCAGGCAAAATTCCATGTCGAGCCAGACATCAGCGTCCGCCTCATTGAGCCAAGCCAATGCGAGGTAACCAATTTTCTGCGCTTTCTGGGACAGACCGCGGCCGACCAGCCGCAGCTTGTTCTCGACCGAACATCCGTGCCGAACGGTACGCCGATTAGCGGTACATTGGTAACGCGCAGAGGACTCATCTCCAGCGTTCTGCTGATCGACCACAAAGGAATGGTGTTCAATCTCGACGACCGCATCGTCACCGGGTCGGACAAGGCGACCTTCAGGATCCCGATTGGTCTCGGCGCGGCCGATAAGGCTGCTGGAAAGTCCGTGCCGCAGATAATACTGGTGATCACGGGCCCTCGCGACATTCAGTCGGCTGCCTTCTCCGATCCCACGCCGGCTTCGGCGCTGTTGCCCAAAATCATCGAGGAAGTCGAGACCGACGGATCTCGGTTCTCAGCCACTGCCAAGTATTTCCGGCTCGGCGGATAGCGTGGGCCTAGCATGGAACGCCGCCGCTGGTGTTTGACCGCTTGGTCTGCCCTGCCCGAAAAGCAGCAGGTCCGGTTCCAGCCCTATCTGCCCCGAGGGCGCGCATGAAACTCGCGATTATTTTGGGCGCTCCCCTCGCCCTGCTGTTGTCCAGCCAAGCGCGAGCCGAGTTCACGGTCTGCAATCAGACACTCGATGTCGTCAATCTCGCCGTCGGCCAGAAGGTCGACAATGCGGACCAGACCGATGGATGGTGGACCATCGGCGCAAACCAATGCGTGAACGTTATCCGGGAGGAACTGACCAACCGCTACGTCTACATCTATGCAACTGACGTGTTTGGTCATGCCATCCTCGCCGGATTGACCGAAATGTGCATCGAACGGCGACGTTTCTCGATCCGCGGCAGTGACGAATGCTGGCAGCGCGGCCACATCACCGCCCGGTTTCTGGAAGTCGACACCCTCGAACAGGTGCGGTGGACCTTCTTCCTGACCGCAAGCAATCCGTGACACACCATATCGACACGAGCTTCAGACAGAAGAAGCAGGCGCGCGCCGCCCTTCGCAGGCGCACGCTATGGCGTAGATTGATGGTGGGTTTGACCTCGGCTGTGCTGCTTTGCGTGGCCGCCGGTTTTTACCTGACCGCGGACTATTGGTCATTCGGCGACGAAGACGAGGAGTTGCATGCGGTCGAGGGGGCGGACGATGTGCCGGCCGACGCATCCGTCTACGTGCCAGCGCTGATCGATCTGGCGGGGGACCCGATGTGGATCACCCTTGCGCCAGATGCCGGCGCCGCAACCAAAGGCCGAGTGGTCCCGCGTCCGGCAGAACTCGATCAGGCCGACGTTTCTCCCCAACTCGAAGTCCTGTCAGACGTCATGCTGAGCGCCAGCGAAAAATTCATGACGACGATACCGTCGACGCAGGAGGATTTCGCATTCTTCCAAGCGCAACGAAAAACCGCTGCCGCGCCATCGGGCGATCTGGAGAACGATCTTCAACCCTCGCCTCCCGCCAGGGAACTTGAAGCGGCTTCCGGTCAGAAAGCCGACAGCGACGATCCCGAAGCCGGATGGGGTGAGACGATCGATGCAGGCGATGCAGCCCTGCCGGCATTCCAGAAGACCGAGATCGAGAACAACACGAGCGTCGTAGCCGTCACCAATGAGTACCAGCGATTCGCGGCGACCGAAGACACGTTCGTAAAGGTTCTCAATGATCGCAGTCTGGACAGCGTAGCGTTGGATGCGCACTTCTCCGCGCAGGATGCCAAGCTGGCAGGCGAGGCCCTGAGCGTGCTTTTCCACCGGGACGGCCTGGCAGCGGGTTACGTCGTTGCGATGCGAGGGTTCAGGCCGACGCGCGACACGAGCGCAATGTCCCTGATGCAGGTTTCGATCTACGCCAAGAACCTGTTCGTCGGCACGCTGACGCGCAACGGCGCGGGCGCCTTCGTGTCGGGTGTTGATCCCTGGGTTCGCGAAGATCTGTTCAACTATTCGGGCGCACAGGAAGAAGGTACGCATAAACGACAGTATCGTCTGCTCGACGCCATCTATTCGACGGCAGCCCGCAACAATGTTCCAACCGGCGTGATCGGCGAGGCGATCATGTATCTTTCGAGAGGACAGGATCTGGACGCCTTTGCAAGCGAGGACCAGCGTCTGGTGATGATCTATTCACAGACGCCCAGGGGCAAGGACGAGGGCGCGGGACGGGTTCTGTATGTGGGCGTGCAGGGGAGCGAGAAAAGCCTCGACTGTTTTGTCTTCCAGCAAAGCGACGGCCAGTTTGCGTGTGTTACAGGTGACGATCAGGTACGCTCGCTGACAGTCACCAACGGCATGGTCACGCCGGTGAATGGCGTCATGACCTCCACCTTCGGACCACGAAAGCACCCCATTCTGGGGACCGTGCGCATCCATAAGGGCGTCGATTGGGCGGCACCCGTCGGCACGCCGATCGCAGCCGCCTTCGATGGCGAGATCACCTTCCAGGGCGATGGGGGAAGCTACGGCAATCTGGTCAAGATCTTGCACAAAAACGGCCGCGAGACGCGTTATGCGCACATGCAGAAATTTGCAATCGAAGCCGGCGTCGGCACCAAGGTCAAGGCAGGCGACGTCATCGGCTATATCGGCACCACCGGATTATCGACCGGCCCTCACCTGCATTTCGAGCTTTACCAAAACGGCGAGGCGATCGACCCCTTGGGCACGGTTACCGCGGTCGCATCGAACGATTCCGCGGTCGAAACGCTCACCGAGCGCATCGTTCACGTCGAAAGTGGCGGTAGTGCTCGCGCCAAGAATCCTAATTCTTCCGCGACGGGCGCCGGCCAGTTCATAACCAAGACCTGGATCAGGATGATGAATACCTACCGCCCGGAGCTTGCACGCACGCTGTCGACCGACGACCTACTCGCCCTGCGCTACGACGCCACGATCTCGCGAGAGATGGTGCGCAACCTGGCGCGCGAAGGCGAGGCCTACCTGCGCCAGCGCGGCCACCAAATCACGGCCGGCCGGCTCTATCTCTGTCATTTCCTTGGAATGGAAGGCGCGCATCAGGTTCTGTCGGCATCAGGTTCGGCGCAGCTGAGCGCTGTCCTGGGGTCGGCCGTCATCCAGGCCAACCCGTTCCTCACCGGCAAGACAGCCAGCTACGTGGTGGACTGGGCCGAAAGAAAAATGGGCCAGAAGCTGACTCATCTGGCAACCGACGCCGGGTCACAGACAACGACCACCGAAATCCGTCAGACGTCGCCGGAGTTCGAAAAATACAAACAGGCCATCACTGCTCTCATGGGCTCGATCCCAAATACGCTCTGAGCGTCAGGTCTGGCATGAGTTTCTTGCGCAGAAGGGTTCCCCCTCGGTTTGCCGCGCAGTTTCGACGGTTATTGCGTTTTTATCCGCATTTCCACGCGGCGGTTGGCAGGATCGTACGGGTTGGCGTTGCGAGGGTTCTTCTCGCCCATGCCGACGGCGTTGATGCGCGCGGCCTCGACACCGCTGGCCGTCAGGAAAGCTGCCACCGATTTCGCTCTTCGTTGTGACAGACCTTCGTTGTAGCGCAGCGTGCCCGTCGCATCGGTGTAGCCTTCGACGACGAAGTTGAACGTGCTCAGCCGGTTGTCTTTCAAAGCCTTGGCGAACTCTTCGAGCTCAGCGCGCGCGGTTGCGTCGAGTTGGGCCGAATCCAGCCCGAAATTGATCAGCATGTCGAGGTTGGATCTGCCTTCCTGCTGCCCATTGGTGTTGCTCTTGTTGCACTCCTCTTCGGAACCGACACAAATTCCTCGAGATTTGCCAAGATCGGCTGCGCCGGCAAAAAACTTCACGATGTCTTCTGATTTCCGAGCCGGATCGGCGGAAGCATGGTTCGAGAAAAACACGACCGCCAACACAAAGGCTGAACGACTCCACTGCATAGCGCTCCTCCTGTTTGAGTATCCGATTTTGATCGACCGCGAACATATCAAATTCCAGCGCAATTGTCTGTGGCCAAACGTTGGAGGTGCGATCATCGCGACTGTTTTGGCCGTGGCACGGCTTGAGACTTGACCCGCGCCGTGCCTGAGGCTTGAGTGGCCAAAGTTCCTCGATGAAAGCGCGGCGTTCATGGCCCATGGGCTCCGATTCAAAACGGCACGGGATCTTTTCGCAGCTTGTCCCGCTATCACCAGGGACATGCGCACTCCTCCGACCGAACAGCACTCGATCGCGTTTTGCCGCGACCTCCTCGCCGGGCGCATTCCTGAGGAAGCGATTACATTTTGCGCCTACCTGCTTCCCGAGCGGGCCGCAGTCTGGTGGGCCCACGAATGCCTAAGCCATCTGAGCGACCTCTTCGATGAGACCGATCACCGGTTGCTCGGTCTTGTCCGCGACTGGGTGAGCGAACCCGACAGCCCCCGCCATCGAACAGACGTCAGAGCCGCCGCGGCAAAATCGCCAACAACCCCGGTCGGCTGGATTATCCTAGCTGCGGGATCGCGTGAAGATCGGTCAGCCGTGGCCGCGATGCCGGCACTGGATTTGCAGCATTCTCCTGCTGCCTATGCAATCAATGCCGGAATTCTGGCCGGTCTGGCACGCGTGGCGCTCGTGGACCGTTTCTCGGTGCTGTCGGCGTTCGTCGAAATCGGTATCCAGATGGCCGAGATCGAGGCCCTCCACCAGTCAACGGATGCATCTTAGGGGCACTCGCCCACACGACCGGCACCCACAGAACTGGAGGACGCCCTCCGTCCCGCCTACTTGCAACCCCCTTGAGCCCATTTGGCGAGCGCCACCTTGAAGCGTGTCCCAAGCGGATGCTGCAAGCGCAGAACGGAGACATCGTTGGCGGCGAAATTCTTCGCCTGATCACACAGTCGGGTCTCGTTCCACTCATGGCAGCCGTCGCAGTGCTTGCCCTGCCATACCGAATTGTCGAGGCCCTCCACCGGACTGAAGCGTGGCTCGCCTTTTATGAGCTCCGCAATACTCTTCCCATCGATTTCGGGGTCGCCGAAATCGATCGGAACGTCGAAAAAGATCGGGTCGTCAGAGGCGAGTTTTGGGATTTTCTGACGGAGCACATTGAGTGCGAGTTGGGCGTCATTGGCGGAGCTCGACGGATTAGCAGTGGCATTGCGCGTATCCGAGTCGCCTTGCGGTCCGGGAACGCCCGCCTCACCGACGATCAGCGGTGCGTTGAGATCAACCTTGTGCAGGACGACCTCGGTGGTCAGCGAGACGTTGCTCCAGGGGCGCTGCTTGCTAGCGGTTGCCTTGAACACATCGGCGGTAACACGGTTCATCGCCTCAGTGATGGACACATTTGTCTCGCCAATGTGCGCAAGCAACGCCGAGGTGAACGGCGAATGTTTGCCGGATCCGTCGTAGGCGACCTGATTTGGACTGGTGGCGAACGCGACAAGCGTACCGGCACCGCCATTCTCGATCGAGATTTCCGCAAGGCCGCTTTTTGCTCCCCTGACGCCGGCGGTCTTTGCCAGCACCTCGGCTAGAGGATTGTCGCGACAGGCGTCGAGGAAAATAAGCCTTATGCTGGTCTCGCGAGACATCTGTCGCAGAACGAAATCGACAGGCACCGCCTCGAAGTCGAGCGAAGTCTCGTCCTCCAGGGCGGCATCGATCGGAAGAAGATAGTTGCTGCCTGAAACCTGCAAGCCATGGCCCGCATAGAAGAAAAGCGCGATGTCCGCCCCGCGCACCTGCTTTGCGAACTGCGCTATTGTCGTCTGGGTCTGCAACTTGGTCAGATCGAAGCCGGAAACGACTTCAAAACCAAGATCTTTCAGGCTTTCGGCGATGGCTTTGGCGTCGCGCACCGGATTGGCGAGTGCCGGGGCGTGCAGATATTGGGAGTTGCCAAGTACCAGCGCTGTACGGCGCTCGGCATCGGCTGCCGTCAAAGTGAAAAGCAGCGCAACTGCCGCGAGCCCGATTGCGCGCAGAAGGCTACTGCGACGGGCGATCAGATCGAAACCCACCGGGACAACAGATCCTTCCTCAGTTGACGAGCTTGGTGGCGGAAAACTCGATCCGCCGATTGAGCGCCTTGTTCTTCGGCGTGTCGTTGCCGGCGACTGGGCGTTCCTCGCCGTAGCCGGTCGCCGTAATCTGCGTGCGCGGAATGCCCGCTCCAACAATGGCGTCGGCCACTGCCTGGGCCCTGCGCTCCGATAAGCGCTTGTTCTCTGCAACCGGTCCATCGGCATCGGTGTGTCCGGAAACTTCGACCTTTAGGCCTGGGCATTTGCTGACGACACCGACGACCTCAGCGAGGAGCGGGCGGCTTTGGCCATCGAGCCGCGCGCTCGCGGGGCGAAAATAGATCGCCCCGGTACGGGACAGCACCGCAAACCTGTTGAGGCATTCCTCATCGTTGAAGTTGGTCTTCGTCGCATCGGTGGCGACGGGCCCGACCTCGGTGCTTGCCGCAACGGTCTGGGCGGGGGGCGGCTTGCTTCCGTCGGCCGTGAACACGAAATCGAACGACACCGATGCGGTAGGAACAATGTTGGTCACACTGGCCGCCTGTTGGAGTTTGTCGACATTGGGCAATAGACCGAAGTCTTCCACATGCACCGCGACAGGGGCCTCCGAGGCGACCGACACCATGGTGTCGCTGACCATGGTCACCACGACATTGGCCTCAAGATCCTTGTCGACCCCATGCAGGTTGAGACGGAATGGAAGAACCGCCTTCATACGTCGCTTGGTGGCGAGGTCGGCAAATGCCGCCGGATCCACTTTCGCTGTCAGTTCGGCGGTTGGAAACTTGTAGGTCTCAAAGAAGAGGAACCGCATCCGGACATTGCGCAGGTCGACCCCGGTATCGACTGAGTTGAGGTCAAAGGAGACCTTGGCGTCGCCGGTCGAAGTGAGGCTGCCGGAAATATTCCTGATCTTGTTGGTTTCGACGATCGTGTTCTTCTTGACCGACTGATAGGTGAGGACCGAAGCGGTCGGATCGAGCGTCCAGTTTGTCTGCGCGTTCGCCGTTCCCAGTCCGGGCAAAAACAACACGAACAACGAAACGATCAAGCCAAGCGTCTTCGCGGCGACTCTGCTTCTTGACCGTGCTTTGCGCCAGACTCCGAGAACTTCGAACATGGCTCCCCCTGCCTACGACAACAGAACCCCGTATCGACATCACGACCATGCGGTGTCTCCAGAGAGCATAGAGCACTTGCTGCCAATTGGCGAGCATCCCGGTTGGTGTGTTTGGCCAGCCCGCGATCCCGGCATCACGATACCGCACCTTGCCTGAGTGCGGGGGATTCGAAGGTCCTGCTATTCCCATCCCAAAGACGTCAGGAACTCAGCGCGGGCGCGGATGATCCGCGGATCGAGGAACCGCTAGAAAGCTATCTTAAGTCCGAGCTTGGCGCCAATAGTGGAGCTATCCGAGGAGGCCTTACCACGGACTTCGCCGTTGACGGTCGTCAACTCCGAAACTTTCAGGTTGAACCCCGTCGATAGCGCCACGGAAAAATCCGCATCGTCGAAGGCGATCGTCCTGGTACCGATCTCGGTCGTGTTCTTGTAACCGAAACGCTGCTGCAATTCGCCACGCGCATAGGGGCTGAACACCATACCGTTGCTCAGCGTGTAATCGCCATAAATGCCAGGCTCGAACTTGATGGCGCCAAATGAAAGCCGGCTCTTGCCGAACTGATTGCCACCGCTGTCAGTGTAGGGATCGCCGCGGAATGAAACACCAAGCATGCCGCCACGCAGATCGAAACGGGTGCGTTCGCCCAGCGCGAAGATGTGGCCGACAGATCCCGTGACCGCGTAGCCCTCGGTGTCATAGCTGCCGGTGGTGTCAAGCACCCCGTTCATCACGTCGCTTCGGCCGAAGAAACCGGAGGCCGAGACCAGCGCGTAATTGTAGTCCTTGCGCAACAGCGCGTAGCCGCCGAACAGTCCGGCCTTGTTGTTACCTTCCCCTATGGCATCAAATCCCTGGAAGGCTCCGAGATTGACGTCAGTCGAGGCGTAGCCGGCGAATACACCGATGTTCAGGCCATACTCATTGTCGAACTGGAAATGCTTGGCGGCATTGAAGTCCAGGCTGATGGCGGCCGAAAAATCATTGGCATCGAAGCTCGGGCCCGGGTCATTCAGGCCGCCGCCACTGATGTTATAGCCGTCATGCTCGGTATGAGCGAACTGGCCGGAAGCAAAGACCCCGAAGCTCGAAGAAACCGGTACCATTCCAGATCCGGATGCAGGCGAAAGGTGGAGGTCAGCATCGATCGCGTCGCGGTTTATGCCGTAGAGAGCGTCGAGTGCCACCTCGACCGCGCCCGCGTTGGTCGCGCTGGTCGGCGCCGCCGCAATGCCGAAACTGGCCGGCGTGGCACGCAGGAACAAGCCGCCATTCGGGCCGTTCACGATCTCATAGCTGAAAAGCGAACCCGGCGTGCCGGAAATACTTCCGAGACGGAAGGTGCCGGCAACCGGTCCGCTGGCCGAGACGATGATCGGGATATTGGTCACTTGGGCGAATTGGGGGGTGCCCAGCAGATTGACAATAATGGTGCTGGTGCCGGCAGCCGAAAACGCATTGGCAACGAGTTGATCCGACCGTAGCGTCTGTTGGTTGATGTCGAGGCTGATGGTGGCGCTGTTGAGGGCGAGGCCGCCGAGCATCAACACGTCGTCGGCGACACCGTCCATCATGTTGATCAGGGAATTTGTCGCGATGATCGAACCCGGCATAGTGACGTTGCCGTTGATGAACAGCGTTGAACCGTTACCGAGGTTGAGTTGGTTTATGCCCTGCGTGCCACCGCTGAAGCGAAGGGTCGAATGGTCGGCCGAAAAATTGTCGAAGCCGGCAAAGTTCTGGCTCTTGCCGCCGGCGGCAAGGTCGGTGTCGACGACTGTGCCGTTGGCGCCTGTACCGCTGAATAGCACCCCGTCGCTAAGGATGAGCGGCTCGACGGCGCCGATATGATCGATGGTTAGCGTGTTGGGTCCAAGGCCGGTAATGTCACCCTCGATCGTGCCACCCGACAAATGGACATGTTCGGCGTCGATGCCGCCCTTTATGTCGCCGCCGACGACCGAGACGCTGTCGAAGCCTAGGCCGCCGGTGATGTTGCCGCCTGTCGTGGCGCCTATGGTTCCGCCGTTTATGTTGACGGTGTCGTCGCCGTCATTGCCGAATATGCTGCCGCCAATGGTGGCGTTGCCAGCGACCATTATCGTGTCGTTTCCGCCCGCTCCGTCGAGGTCGAGGTCGACCGCGGCACTGCCGCTGACGCTGACCCGGTCATTGCCAGCCCCGGCATCCAGGGCATCAACTGTGCCCCCCGCAATGATGATGGTATCATTGCCATCGCCCCCGGAGAGAACGCCGACGGTCGGCGCACTGAAAAAAATTCCCTCCTCGGTAGTGAGGATGCCGATCGATAACAGGTCGTCACCACTGCCGCCGGTCACATTGCCAACCTGTGTACCGTCGCCGAATATCACGACGCTGTCGGCACCATCTCCAAGGTCAATGTCCTGAATACTGCCGCTCTGGATGACGACCAGGTCATCCCCCGCCCCGGTATTGAGATTGGCCGCGACGGTTGGGGCGTACGGAACCCCCAAGAAATCCCCATAGAACATCTCAAACCGGTCGTTGCCGCCGAGGAGTTCGATTGTACCGTCCGCCGGCTGCAAGGAGGTCGACCCTCCCGCAGGTAGGCCGCCTACACCGGGTGTTGTCGCCGCTTTATCGGTCAGGAGGCCGCCAAAAATTCTCACGACGTCGTCGCCATTGCCGTCGTAGTCGTTGACGATGACTTCCGACGAGTTCTCGAACCCGCTAAATCGGGTGGTGAATACGCCATCGACGTCCTGAAAATCCCCGGTCGTCGTGCAGTTCACGGTAACCGATGTTGCCTGGAAGGGAGTGCCGCCGCCGTTTGCAGTAGCGGAGCAGGCCGCCGCGCCAGACACTTGGAACGTGGACGCCGCCGCTAAGGCGAGCAACGAGACTCCCGTCAATTGATAGGCCTCGCGCGACACTCTCATTCGACCCCACCTTACGAGAAATCGATACCGTCACAAATCAAGGCAATTAAATAGATCAACGATCCATCTCATGGGATCGTTGACTGCTTAACCGGCACTGTACGCGTCGCGTTGCTGGGCGGCAATGGTTTGGCGTTCGTTCTCAGGAGACTATAAGGCTATCTGTGGCGACAAGGACACTATCGTAAACTTAAATGAGCCTGTCAAAAGCAGTGGCCAAACTTCAAAGGCATCTTTAAAGATCAGAATAGGCCGCCGAAACAGTCAGATCTCCCGCATGTGCAATCTTGCGATGGTAGCTTGCCCATATTTCGCCACCACACTGCTCAACCCAGCGGTGACAGAACGAGAAATCGGTAGGGAGGTCCAGTTCCGGCGTCACACTCTTCGCAAATGGCGTCAGGAAATTCTCGAACTGAGCGGTGTACTTGCTCTTTCTGTAACGAGACCGGTCCACCGTCTCGGGTAACTTCTCGATTATGGCCGTCACGCAGTCGCGGGAGACCAGAAAGATGCCCGTGCCGCATGACGTTACCCGGACAAAGCCTTCTTGCTCTTGCCGAGGTTCGACGACGGTTCCGATGAACTCCAGGCTTTGCGCAAAGGCTTTGTCGAAGGGCAGTGTCGAGAGGGAATGGAGTTTGCGCAGATCGATCCGGCGCCGCGGATACAGGGTGCCGACGACTTGCTTGTCCAGCGCCAGCATCGCCGCGATAAGATCAGGTGAAAAGCCCATGTCACTGTCGATCATCAGAATGTGGCTGCAATTCGGTTTATTGTAGTAGAAATTCGTGAGCAGATAGTTCCGCGAAAATGGAATATCCGTGTACTCGATTTCCGACAGCGTGAAGGCGTAGTTGGACAGGCTCTTATGAGTTAAGGCCGCGAACAGGCTGCGAACGAACACGCTTTTGTAGGCGGCTCCATAAACCGGCAGCGCAAGATTGATCTTGGTCGGCATCTTGTCCTCCACAGTCCAATGACTGATCGCATACAAATCCCTTTTCCCTATCTTTGACAGGATTCTTGGTATAAATTTTGGTGACCTTCGCCGGTATGAGGGCAGGCGCTCAGGCTGATTGTGGTTGCGTCGTGGTGCGTTGGGAAGTTGCTGGACCAAGATTGAGGCAGGCCGGAGCGAGCATGCTGATATGACCCACTGCAACAGACTTCTATTTCGTGTCCCACTGTTTCTCATTTTTCTGCTTCTTGGCTCAGCTGGTGCTCGCGCCGCGGTCGAGCCGACCGCGGCGCCGCAGCCACGCAACCGGCTAGCGATCGTCATCGGGAATTCGAACTATCAAAGCAGCCGACTTGAGCATCTCCCCAATGCCGCAAATGATGCCGCAAAGCTCTCAGAGAGCTTGAAGCGGCTAAATTTTGAGGTCCTGACGGGCACCGATCTTTCGACCCAAGATTTTTCCAGAATCTTTCGAGAAGCTGATGCAAGGCTGCCTACCGTCAGCGCAGTTTTGATTATTTACGCCGGTCATGGCGTGCAGTTGAACGGCGAAAACTACCTGCTCCCGGTCGATACGCCCGATCCTGAAAGCCTGGAAAAACTCACCGCCACGGCCATCAAGCTGAATGATGTGATCGCGCGGTTCGCGCGCCGCGACCGCCAGACGTTCATATTCCTGGACGCGTGCCGCAACAATCCGCTCGGTGCCGGTGCCGGCAATGGTCTGGCGCAAGTTGAAGTCGGTGAAAACACGTTCGTTGCCTTTGCCACCCAGCCAGGCAATGTCACGGCCGATGGCGGCGGCGAAAACAGCCCGTTCACCATTGCGCTGCTGAAGAATCTCGAGATCCCCGGGCTCAGCATTTCGGATATGATGATCCGCGTCCGCAACGAAACCGAAGCGTTGACGGTTGGCCGTCAAGTGCCGTGGGATCAATCGAACCTGCGTGAGCAGTTCTATTTCACGGAGCAACAGGTACTCGATCCGGGACAGTTGAGCGCAAGCCTTTCACGCATCCTTGCGGACCCTGCGGCAAAGAAGAGATTGCAAGTCGAACTTGCCTCCAATGACCTGCAGACCGCCGTGCTAATCGTCGGACAGACGTTGCGGTCGGTCGAGATTCCGGCACCGTCCGCCAGTTCACCGGAGCCGGTTGGCACACAGGTCGCCAATCTGTCTCCGACCGAAAGGGTTGAGGACGCTCGCCAAAGCGTCGTCTCCGGTCTCGAAACGCTCATTGTCGGCGCATCCATGGGCGAGGCGGACAAAGACAAGACAGCCGATCTTGCGCGCAACGTTCAGACCGAACTTCGTCGCTTGGGTTGCTACCGGATGCAGATTGATGGAGATTGGGGCACGGGTTCAATCCGTGCTCTCACCGACTACTACAAGAATACCAAGCAAGTCGCGGCGACGACGGAGCCGAGCGTCGGACTGCTGGGCGATCTCTTTTTGCGCTCAGGCAGAATCTGCAAGCAGCCGGTCATCGTGAAGGCCAAGCCGGCTAAGATAGCGTCGGACGCCGCCCCTTCACGAAACGGCTCCGTACGGACGACTGCGAAACGCTCGCAGGCCGCCCCGAGACGTCCCGCGCCTCCCCCACCGGACATCAGTGGCGGCATAGGCATTGGTGGTGTGTTTTAGCGAGCCGGTCAGCAATGGGCCGCGCTCGAGTTCCAGATCAGGTGCTGCAGCCCAACAAGATGATCAAGCGTCACGGTAACGAGCGCCACGCTGGAATTCGAGGCGAAAAGCTGCGCGGATGATGAAACTGTCCGACCCCGGCCCCCGAGACGGGCGATCATATGCTGGCGTAATTGTTCATTCATATTCGGTGGCTCAGTACAAGGTAGATAGCGGGGACTAACATCAACCAGCCCCCCATTCCCAACACTACCAAAATCGCCACGCGCTCGGTTCGCCTGACAAGGTCGGCAATGTTTTCCTCGTTCGTCAAAGAAACAGCGTCCAGTAGCGCAGGCGCATGATCATCGTTGTCATTTGCCGGTTGGTTTGCGTTGCCACTCTCATTGGTTCTCTGGATCGATGTCATTGTCTTTTGCTCACCAAACATACTGGAAATAGAGGGCCCGCCAGCCACCGAAGCGGCTTGCGGGCCCTATCAGCACAGGAAGGGACGTAGCTGTGCCGATCCACAACATGTCAGCCAAGGAATATGCCGATCACCAAAAATGTGACGGCTGCGGCGAAAGTTGGCGCGAGCAACCAACGCGCTTGGCCAATGCTTTTATCCATCTGCTTTCTCCTGATTTGGAGAAGCAACTAGCCTAGCCCTAAGCCGTTCCGTCTAGTCTCAAGAGATAAGACCATTGCGTTTTGTGATCGGCCTTTGGTCTGGTCAGGATTCCGACTGAAGCCTGATCGAGGAACGTTCGGCCTGCCGACGTGTTCAGTTGCCTGGCGCACAGAAGACTTGTGCTGTCGCCGGAACAACAGGAGAAAAACCATGAGGATCCCCCTTACCAGCACCGCTGCCGCGCTATTGCTTTTGGCCGGCGTCGGCGCAGTTGCGGCACAGGATGTTGTCATCACACCGGAACAGGACACCGTCGTGCGCAAGTACGTGAAGAAGCAACCGCTGGCTTCCGTGAACCTTCTCGGACTTGAGCTGAATGTCGGCACGGCTCTGCCGGACACGGTCGAGCTCCATGAGGTCCCCAATGTCAAATACCGGTATGTGGTGATCGACAACCGCACGGTTTTGGTGGACCCGGGCACCCGCAAGATCGTCAAAGTCTACGACTGAGACCTAGAACGAACCCGACCTCCGCCATAGCTGGCGGCGGGTTGGGTATGTCAAATCGCCATTCGGACAGTTGAGATAAACTCCTGAAGTCGAGACGTCGCAACCCCCTCGTGGCGCGCCTAGTGGATCTCTAGAACACGCGCTCAACTCGACTTGGCACAAGGTACTTACTTCCTGGTGATCCAATCCAGCAAGCCAACTTCGACCTGATCGCACCCGGCGTATTCGAGTACCAGGGTCTTAGCCAGATCGCGCCATCGACATTTGGGCGCGTATGTTCCCAACACCAAATCTTTGAACACTGCCCGGAGAACATCGGCATCGAACGCTGAGATAGCGAAGGGAACCGGGTCTGCATCCTCCCAAGCTCGGGAGGTGTCATCGCCATGGCTTTGGCGCAGGCGTTTCAGAAGCTCGCGTGATGTCGCGAGCACGCGTCGGGAGTGATCAATATCGCGCGGAAATGCGGCGCGACGTGGCAGGAAGGTGGCTTCAATAGCCGCCCGCGCAATGTCTGTATGGGTATCGAGCATCGCTGCCTCCCTTAAGCAGCTATCGGGGCTGCACCTTCTTAGGTGCTGAGCTGCGAATCTCAGTCATCAGCCCTTGCTCTCGGAGCCGAGCTGTCTTCGCATCCCGTGCCGCCCGCTCGACCTCGATCGACTCGCGCGCAACATCCGAGGTGCGCTCTTTTCTCTCGTGCCTTTTTTGTCGGTGAACCGTTGCCTTCTCCGCATCGTCGCCCCGATCTGACGGTCCCGCGGTGTTGTCGCACAGAACGATTGTGGCCAGATGCGGGCGACCTGGGAGGTGTTTCACCTGCCGAGCCAGCAGCCGCTGCCGCTCGGGCTGCGACTGTTTTGCGAACCGTCTAAAAGGTTGGACATCATGGCCAAGCCAATCATCCACTTTGAAATAATAGGGCGTGATCCTGCGAACCTGCGCCGCTTTACGCGGAACTCTTCGGATGGGAATTCGAGATCGGCGGATCGGTCTCGCCGCTTGTTCCCGACGCAACTATGGCTTCCTTGCCCCGCCTCCGGGGCTCAATCGGTAGCAGGGGCGTTGGAGGCGGGAGAAATTTTGATCCGGATGTAGTCCCGCTTCTCGGACGTGGTGCGCTTTTCAGAGCCCCCTTTAGAAACTCAATTTCCAAGGCTTGCCGGCCTACCAGCCGCTCCAGCGCTGCGATCCGCGCCTCATAGGTCTGCATCGTGTCGGCCGCCGCCACGTCTTCGTCGAAGGAGCCGGCCTCGTATTTCTGAACCCAGATGCGGATCAGGTTACGCGGCAGTTCGTGCCGCTTGGCGAGACCATGCAGCGTCTCGCCGGACAGGAACTCCTGCACTACCTGACGTTTGAACTCGATGCTGTGCGTGCGATAAGTCACCATGGGCTTCCATCCTTCGAAAGCCCGGCTTCCAAGTCAATTCTGCTTGTTCATCCTGTCCGGTCCGAGGGGCGCACTCCACACATGGGTCTCATTTAGCCGGTATTTGCATCGTCATGACGCAGAGAAGCTCGAACAGGAGGGTGGCACCGGTTAGCGCGGTGACGCCCGAAGGATCGAGCGGCGGCGAGACTTCGACCAGATCGGCGCCGATGATGTCGACGCCGGCCAGCGCTCGGATCATCTTCTGGGCCTCGCGCGTCGTTATGCCGCCGATCTCAGGGGTGCCGGTGCCGGGGGCAAAAGACGGATCGAGCGCGTCGATGTCGAACGAGACGTAGGTCGGCGCGTCGCCGACGATCGAGCGCGCCTCGGCCATCACCGTGTCCACGCCGCGCTCCATGAATTCCTCGATGAAGATGATCCGGATGCCGGCCTCGCGGGCGAAATCGTAGTTTTCCACATCGGAGATCGCTCCTCGGATGCCGATCTGGACCATGCGCTTGGGATCGAGCAGGCCTTCCTCGACGGCGCGGCGGAACGGGGTGCCGTGATTATAGCGGTTGCCGAAGAACTCGTCATAGGTGTCGGAATGGGCATCGAAGTGAATGAGGCCGGCCGGTTCCTTGGCGATGCCGCGCAGGATGGGCAGCGTGATCAGATGATCGCCGCCGACGACCAGAGACCGGGCGCCGGATTGGTGGACGTTTTCGAAGAAGGCGCTGATCGTGTCCAGCGAGCCGGGCAGGTCGAGCGGGTTTACAATCACGTCGCCGCAGTCGCCGGCACGAACCTGTTCGAAAGGCGAGACGCCCGTGACATGGTGGACGCGCCGCACCAGGCTGGATTGGTTGCGGATTTCGCGCGGTCCATGGCGCGCGCCCGGCCGGTTGGTGGTGCCGCCGTCGAAGGGGACGCCGATCAGCGCGATGTCGACCTGCTCGGGGGTAGCCATGGGCAGGCGCATGAAGGTTGAAGGGCCTGCAAAACGCGGAACGCTGCCGGAATCGAGTGGCTGGAAATTTGTAATGCTCATGGTCTTGTGTCCTGTTGGCGCATCGGGTCGCTTGACCGCGAGGCGCACTCCGAAGGTGGTGCTATTTCTGTTGGAAGTCGGACCTGTGGGCGTCGCGCCAGGCGTTCTGCTTGCCGGCGCGCTTGGCCGCGAGGCAGAACAGGGCCTCGGCCAGCAGCCGGCCGGCCAGGATGCTGGTGGTGCCGCTGGAAGCATCGAAATCCGGCGATACCTCCACGAGGTCGAACCCAGCAAAGCCATCGCGGGCCACTATCCTTACGCCGCGAATGATCTCGCGCGAGGTAAGGCCGCCTAGTTCGGGGCTGTTGGTTGCCGGGGCAAAGGCTGGATCGACGCCGTCGATGTCGAGGCTGATATAGAGGCGTGCGCCGTCGGCACTGGCGATGGCGCGTGCGCGTTCGGCAACCGTTTCGATGCCGAGGCGCTCGACTTCCTCCATGGAAAACACGGTGATGCCGAGCTTGCGGTAGAGCGGGGTCCATTCGAGCAGGTTGCGGGGGCCGCGCGCGCCGATGACAACGATGCGGCGGGGGGCCACCTTGTCGAGTTCGGCAATGCGCAGCAGGGGCGAGGCGCGGGTGAGGCGGTCGCCGCCGAAGGATTCGCTGAGATCGAGATGGGTGTCGAAGACGATGAGCCCGACCGGGGTGTCGCCGGCATCGGAGACCGCGCGTACCGCCGGATAGCTGATGCCGTGATCGCCGCCGATGGTCAGCGGCACCGCCCCGTTGACCAACACCGCGGCAAGCCGCGCTTCGAGGCGGGCGTAGCTGGCGGCATTGTCGCCCGGCACTACATCGATGTCGCCGGCATCGGCGACGGTGATATGGGCCAGCATGTCGAGATCCCAGTCGAAGCTGTAGCTGCCGTAAAGAAGCGAGTATTTGCGGATTTCCTGCGGGGCGCGGCGGGTCGCGCCGCCGCGAAAGGTGGCGATGCCGTCATAGGGCATGCCCACCACCACAGCGTCGGCGGAAAGACCCGCCAGATCGCGCACATAGGGAAATGCCATGAAGGGTGGCACGTCGCCATACATGCGGGGAACACCTGCCGGGCTCAAACCTTCGCTCATGGTACGGTCCTCCGTCTTGTCGTGTCGATTGTGCCGCTGCCCTACTGGCCGGCGGCGGGCTCGCTCTGGAACAGCATGTTGCGCTGTCTCCAAGTGTCGAGGAATTCACGCAAGCGCGGGCTTTGCGGATCGTTGAAGAGTTTGGCGGGCGGGCCCTGCTCGATCACCTTGCCGCGGTCCATGAAGACGACACGGTCGGCGACCTGGGCGGCAAAGCCCATCTCGTGCGTCACCACCACCATGGTGATGCCCTCGACGGCCAGTTGCTTCATGGTGTCGAGAACCTCGCCAACGAGCTGGGGATCGAGCGCCGAGGTCGGTTCGTCGAACAGGATCACATGCGGCTCCATCGCGACCGCCCGGGCGATGCCGACGCGCTGCTGCTGGCCGCCGGAAAGCTGCGAGGGGTAGCGCTCGGCGAAATCCGCGAGGCCGACCTTGGCCAGCGCACGGCGCCCGCTTTCCTTCGCCTTGGCGGCGGGAGCGCGCTTGGAAAGACGCAATCCCAGCGTCACGTTATCCAGAACTGTCATATGCGGCCATAGGTTGAAGTGCTGGAACACCATGCCGACGTTGCGGCGCACGGAATCGATGTTCTGGTCGCTTTCTCGTACCAGTCCTTCGGCACCGCGCTTGTAGCCGAGCAACCGGCCCTCGATCTCGATCTCGCCGCTCGTATATTCCTCGAGGAAGCTCGCGCAACGCAGCAACGTGCTCTTGCCCGACCCCGAGGGTCCGATGATGCAGACGACCTCGGAGAGGTTGATGTCGAGCGAGATCCCGGACAGGGCCGCGAATGTGCCGAAATCCTTGGTCAGATTCCGGATCTTGATGACGGGCTCGGTGGTTTCAGTGGCCATCGTTTATTCCCAAATTGGTGGTTGAGCGGCCTAGAACCGCACCCGGCGCTCAACATATTTGCCGAGCTGCGCGACTGCCTCGACCAGCAGCCAGTACAGTAGGGCGGCGGCGAGATAAGGTTCGATGACCGCGTAGGTCTCGTTGACGAATTGCGTCGTGTTCTTGGTCAGCTCGGCAACGGTGATGATGGACAGCACCGCGGATTCCTTGATGAGGATGATGATCTGGTTGACCATCGGTGGCGTGATCATGACCAGCATCTGCGGCAGCTTGATATGGCGGATGATCTGCGTGCCTGAGAGCCCGGCCATGCGCGCCGCCTCGATCTGGCCTTTGGAGATCGACTGGAAACCGGAGCGGAAGATTTCGGCGAAATAGGCGGCACCATAGAAGCCGAGGCCGAAAACACCCACCGCTTCGGCACTCAGCCGGAGGCCTATGCTCGGGCCGCCATAATAGAGCACGAACAGCAGGATCAGGATCGGCAGGCCGCGCATGATCTCGATATAGGCACGAACGGCCCAGCGCAGTGGCGTGAACGGCGTGCTCTCGAGGCAGGCGAGCAACAGGCCGATCGCCAGTCCGAGGGCTGTGGCAAGTGCGCAGATCCAGGCCGTCGTCGCCAGGCCGGCCAGCATCAGCGGTCCGTATTGCGCCCATAGGTCGAAGAATTGCGCCATGGCTCAGGCCCTCCGCGCCAGCCGTTGCTCGGCCATGCGGCCGATCAGCGACAGAAGGAAATTGATGACGATATAGATGACGGCGGCGGTGATGTAGATTTCGAACGGGCGATAGGTGGTCGCGACGATCTGCTGGCTTACCCGCATCAGTTCCGTCACCGCGATGACGGAGACCAGCGATGAGTTTTTCAGGATGCTGATGGTCTCATTGACCAGCGACGGGATGACGAGGCGCAATATCTGGGGCACGAGTATATGCTGGCGCCCCGCCCATTTGCGTATGCCTACCATGCGCGCCGCCTCCAGTTGCCCTGGTGGAATGGCCAAAAGTCCGCCGCGAAATATCTCGGCCTGGAAGGCGATCGTGTTCAGGGTCAGCGCGAGGATGGCCGCGAGGATGGGCGCTACATTGATGCCGATGAGCGGCAGCAGATAATAGATAATCAGCAACTGCACGAGGATGGGCGTGCCGCGCCACACGCTTTGATAGATGCGCGAAAAGTAGCGCAGCCACGTCTTCTTCGAGGTGACGCCGAAGCACAGGACGAGGCCGAGCGGCATGCCGAGGATGATGGCGACGCCCGACACCAGGATGGTCATGCCCGCGCCCCAGAGCATGATGGGCAGGTTGTTCTGGATGAGGGCGAACATTGCCAAGTCGTCAGACCTTATGGACTTGAGGCCAGGCTTGCAGCCTGTGCGTTGTTAGGCAGGCGAGGCTGGAAAGCCTCACCTTTATCCGGGCGTTGGATGCCGACTCGTCAGCTCTTGGGTTCGGGCAGAGCGTCCGTCGGCAGTTTCATGGTGAAGCCGAACCACTTTTCCTGAAGTTTGGCCATGGTTCCATCGGCGGCGAGCTTGCGGAACTGGTCATCGATGAAGTCGGCAAGCGCCTTGCTGTCGTCGTCCTTGCGGAAGGCCCAGCTGAAATAGGTCGGGTCCCCGAACGTTGTGCGGATGGTTTCGAAGACGTCGCCGCGCTGCGTCTGCAGGTAGAGCAGATTGGGCAGGGAATTCACGACGGCATCCGTGCGCCCGGCAGCGAGATCGGCACAGGCTTCATTGAAGTCGACATAGGTCTGGATGTTGGCGATCGGCGCCAGGCCTTTTGCCTTTAAATCCTCGGAAAAGGCCTCGGTGCCCTTGAGCTGTGCCGAGCCGGCCTGCGTGCCGACATTTTTGCCGCTCAGGTCTTCGGGCGTGTTCAAGGCGGTGTCGCCTTTGCGCTTGACGTAGGAGAACGACGCGTCGGCGATTGGCAGAGACAGCCTGTAGGTATCATAGCGCTGTTTGTTAACGGTGACGGACGTTATGATGGCATCGAACTTCTCCGTCTGCAAACCGGGCAGCAAGCCCTGGAACGGCAGGTCGAGCCGGTTCACCTTCACGTCCGGCAGCGCCTTCATGACTTCTTCGAAGAGGTCAACTCCGTAGCCTACGATCTTGCCGTTTTCGACATATTCGAACGGCGGGTAGCGGGCCTCGGACGCGATGGTGATTTCCCCCTTTGCCTTGATCCGATCCAGAAGATCGGAGGCGGTGGCAAAGCTCGCCACGGCGAGCGAGAGCGACGCGGCCAACAGCGTCGAAGTGCACAGTTTCAAAGCGGATCGCATAACTTCCTCCAGTTTCGTATGTTCCCGTTTATTATGGATTATTTGGAGTCCGAGGCTTCTGTACGCGCTCAGGAATCTCGCATGCGTGACGAGCCTTAAACCTCCAGGTCGTCAGCCGGCTGCAATGCCGGCCCGATTGTTTGCTTCCCCAGTGGCATGACGGCACGGCACCATCTGGTAGGGCAGCATGGCAGGATTGAATCTTTGATAAACATGGAAGGAATAGACTATACATCGAAGTTGGCGATGTAAGGCTGATACCCGACACCGTCTGAGAGGCTCAGGGAGGAGTGTCAGAATGCGTCTGTCGGTTGCCGACATTCGTGCGCTCAGGGTTTTCCGCTCGGTGGTCGAGCATGGCGGATTTACCGGAGCACAGCTTGCTTTGGCGATGAGCCAATCGACGATCAGTTTCCAAATCAACGCGTTGGAGGAACGGCTGGGGTTTTCGCTATGCCAACGCGGCAGGCGCGGCTTCGAACTAACCGATAGGGGCACCGCGGTCTATGAATATTCCCATTCGCTGACTTCAGCGCTGTCGGCGTTCGAGATGCAACTGGGCGAACTGCGCTCCAAGGCGACGGGTGTGCTGCGCGTCGGGATCGTCGATGCCACCGTTACCGATTCAGCCCTGGGCCTCGATGACGTCATTCATCAGTTCATCAAGAAAGCCAGCGAAGTCGATCTGCGCATCACCATCGGCTCGCCTGAACAGCTTATCGCGGAAACCGCCAAGGGCGGGATCGACTTCGCGATCTCCCCCCGCATCAAATTGCTGCCCGGCTATTCGCAGACCGAGTTCCATTATGAAATCAACTCGCTCTACTGCAGCGAGCGCCACCCGCTGTTTTCCCGCAAGCTGGTGACAAAGGCTGATGTGGAAGCATCGCAGATGGTGGTGCGCCCTTATGCCAACAAGTCGGAATTGCAGCATTTCCCCAACGCGCATGTCGGCGCCTATGCTTCGAATATCGAGGCGCAGGCGATGTATATCCTGAGCGGCCACTTCGTCGGCTATCTGCCGGATCACATGACCGTCACGTTTAGACAGAACAACCGGCTTAAGGCGCTGCTTATTCCCGAGGCGCAGATCCGCTCGCCCTTCGTCATCATCGCGCCAAAGCACAAGAAAGCGTCGCTGTCGCAGCGGATTTTTTTTCAGGAACTGCGCAAAAGGGTGGGGAGTGCCGAAAAATCGGCCGGAAAAGGGCAAGCCGCCGACGCAAAAAACAAGATGCCCAAGGTACGCGGCATGTAAAAACTCCTTTATGCATTGATCCCGAAAAGCGGGAGCCGCTTTTTCGGGATCAATGGTCTGGATGCAGGACTGCGCTTTAAAGGCGCGGCGCCTTGGCGTCGATCCGATAATGCGCTTCGGTTGGAACGCAGCCTTGACCGTTTACCGGAATGAGGTCCTGCGGGCAGGCTGAGAACGCGACGATCAAATCCATTTCCGCGCACATCGACACATAGGAGCCCGGTCCCGCCACCGGTGCCTCGAAGGTGACCGAACCGTCTTCGCCGACGGGAATGTTCATGAACAGGTTGAGCGGCGAAGGGGTTTCGGGTGGCGTCAGCCCGACCGCGCCGAGGGCCGTCGCCAGATTGTCGGTGCAGTTGTCATGGTGCCCGACATGGCCCAACTGCTGGTAGCGATAGCGGTCGCAGGCGGCGATCAGCGTATCGTGCACGCCACCCGACGTGTCCTGTATCAGGGTCAGCATCGGACGCCGCCTGTTGCTGCACAGCGTGTCGCCGTTCTTCGGGTTCACCTTGAGCATGGCTCCACGACTGTGCTCCATCGACATGAATTCCGCGATATCGTCGGCGCAGAAGGCCCAGGTGTCCACCACCTGGGTGCCGTGGGTGTTGATGACGGTGATCACCTGGCCTTGGGCAACGCGCGTCGCCACGCCCTTGCGGGCAGGAATGACGTGAACCTGACCGTTACTTGCGTTCGTTGTCATCGTTGAATTCCTTTCGTTCAGCGTCCGCGCGCTCCGTGTTCGACGAAGATATAGCCGAGAAAGTTCAGGAGTACCTGTGCTGCGAGAAAGCCGGTGATGCCCGAAGGGTCGTAAGCCGGGGCCACCTCGACGAGGTCGATGCCGACGACGTCGCCGCGCTTCACAAGGCCCCGGAGCATTTCCATTACTTCATAATACAGGAAGCCGCCATGGCTAGGCGTGCCAGTGCCCGGCGCAATCGACGGATCGAAACCGTCGATGTCGATCGTCACATAGTAGCGTACGCCTTCCGGAATGGTCGCCAGAACACCTTCGACGCCGAGCTTGCGGGCCTGGCGGACGGAAAGGATCGTCGAGCCGCGTTGGCGCGCATCCTCGTAACCGTCGCGGGCGGTCGAGGAGACGTTGCGGATGCCGATCTGGCTGAGGCCGCTGACATGCGACTGTTCGGCCGCGCGGCGCATCGGATTGCCGTGTCCTTCGCGCACGCCATGACGCACGTCGACAAAGTCGAGATGCGCATCGATCTGCACGATGTGAATGGGGCCATGTTCGCTGAACGCCCTGACGCAGGGAATGTTGATGGCATGGTCGCCGCCCAGAACGACGGGCAGCGCTCCGCGTTCAAGAATCTTGCGGACCGCCATTTCCGTATTCGCGTGGCTGGCCACGGTATCGGTATGCACGATATCCGCGTCGCCTATATCGACGATCCGCACCTTGTCGAGCGGCAGATAGATCTGGTCGTCCTCATGGTCGTAAGCGCCGGCATGACCGAAGGAAAACAGCGTCGAGGCCTCGCGGATGGCGCGGGGGCCGAAACGTGCACCGGAGCGGTACTGGGTCCCCATGTCGAAGGGCACACCCAGCACGGCGACATCCGCGTCGATCTTGTCCCAATCAAGGCAGATCGGCCGTTTACCGAAGGTGCTAAGCCCAACGAAGGGGAGATCGAGCCGCCCGCCCTCATACCCGTGTCCAGACATCGAAACTCTCCCTTTCGGATAACCCTCACGCCATCCGGCAGCGACCTTCGATATGAGCCGAAGCGCTTAAGCTGGAGTGAAGCACGACAGGCCTGCGGTCTGTCTGCCTCGTGGCTAGCATGGTCCCGCCACTCCTATCCATCACGAGTATCGGGCGTTCATATCGATTTATCCGGAAATTGGCCCTATTAGGGTTAGAACAAGAGCAGCCCGAAATCGATGGAAGGAAGACTCCCGCTCCGCCGGTGAGCGCTGTCGGTCGAGCTTGCTGTGCCCGAGCAGCACCTGGATGACGCTGATGTCGACATCCTGCTCAAGCAGGTGAGTGGCGAAGCTGTGTCGGAGAGCATGCGGGCTGAGAACGTCCTCACCGCTCACAAAACAATATCTTGTTGTCGACCGAGATTTGACGGCCGCGTCTCGCTATTGACGCACAGCTGAAGCAGGCCTACTGGTACATATACCGGACCACTAGACCTCTTAGAATGTAAGAACGGATGGATCTACGTGCGATTCTGACCGATGACGGGAGTGCGCTTGGCGGCGTGCCGAAGCATTCGATGAAGGACTTCGTCGTCCAGAAGATCGCGACATTCATTGCGACCGGCATTCTTGACGTGGGGGACCCGTTGCCAAGCGAGCGTGAACTTGCGGGCGCTTTGTCGGTAAGCCGCGAGACGGTGCGCGGTGCGATCCTAATCCTTTCCACAAAGGGCATCCTTTCCGTCGCCCAAGGCACGCGGACAGTGGTGGCCTCGACGGAAGTCGGGGAACTCGCGGTCCAATCGGCCCGCTATCGCGACATTTCCAGATACAGTCTTGACGACGTGCATGAGGCGCGGTTGCTGATCGAAGATCAGGTGGCGCGGGCCGCGGCCGTCCGGGTTGAAGCCGCGACGCTCGAGACCCTGCAAAAATCGATCGAGGCGCAGGAAGCGGCGATCGACGATCCCGTTCGCTTCCTCATTTGCGATCGCGAATTTCACACGGCCATCTATCGGGCGGGCGGCAATGCCGCGCTGGCGGATATCGCCGCCGATCTCTATTCCTACCTTCTCGACCATCGGCGGCGAGCAGTCGCCCAGCCTTCAAGCATCGCAACGAGCATCGCCGATCACCGTGCCATTCTTGCGGGACTTGAGGTGCGCGATTCCGAGGCGGCCGCAAGGGCCTTCGCGGTCCACGAAACACGCATCTACACCACGACCAAGCAGCTTTTAACGCAATCCGCTCGAAAGGGATAAGAATAGGGGCGGATTGCCGGGCAACCATGCAGCACAACAGGAGGAGTTCCCATGCTGACAAGACGCCTTTTTGCCACCGCAGCCCTCGCGGGCGTTGTCGCGCTGACCGGCATTGCCGGGACGGCGACCGCCGCTCTCGCCGAATCCAAGGAGTTGGTCTATCTGACTCCAGGCCTTGATCTTGCCTTCTGGCGATACCTCTCCAAGGGCATCGAGAATGTCGCAACCAAGGGAGGCTACACCTATCAGGCGCTGGATTCGGGCAACAATGCCCAGACCCAGCTTAAAAATGCCAAGGACGCGATCGCCCGCGGCGTCGCCGGGATCATCATCTCTCCGACAGACAGTTCAACCGCGCCGGCCGTGCTCGATCTCGCCAAGCAGGCAAACATTCCCGTGGTCATCGCCGACATCGGCACGGACAGCGGCGACTATGTGTCCTTCATCATCTCTGACAATTATCAGGGCGCGAACGGCGTCGGCAAAGCGCTGGCCGAGGCAATGAAGGCCGCCGGCAAGCAGGACGGCAGCGTGGGCATTGTCGGCATCAGCCAGGCCCGCCTCAACGGCCAGGCCCGCACCAAGGGCTTCAAGGACGCGATGACAGAGGCTGGCATCACCAAGGAAGCCGGGCTGCAGCAGATGCAGACCTACACCGCGGACGAAACCTTCAAGTTCACGCAGGATATGACGACCGCGAATCCGGACATGAAGGGCCTCTTCGTCCAGACCGACGGCCCGACGCTGGGCGCCTTGCAGGCAATCAAGGCGGCCCGCCTCACCGGCGACGTGCTGGTTGCCGGTTTCGACGGCGTGCCGGAATTCGTGCCGTTGCTGCAGTCGGGCGAACTGGTCGTTTCGGGCATGCAGCAGCCGTATCTGATGGGCCAGGAATCGGGACGCGCGATGGTCGACCATCTCGGCGGCAAGACTCCCGAAAAGAAAATCCTCGTGCCGATCAAGATCGTGACCAGCAAGAACATCGAGCAGGAGCTTCCAACCATCAAGGAAACGGTCTTCGCCAACGAGATGTAATCGGGGCCTGGCCGACATAGGCCGTCCGGGGGCACCCTCCCCCGGACGCTTTATTCGTACCACTTGGAGTGTGTCCTCGGATGGTAGACAGCAGCAAGATTCCCGAGCCGCTTCTCGTGGCTCGTGGCGTCACCCGCCTGTTTGGGAACGCCTACGCGCTCAGCAACGCGTCGATAGCGCTCTGCCGGTACGAGATCTGCGGATTGCTGGGCGCGAACGGCGCGGGAAAATCGACGCTGTCACGGATCGTTTGCGGACACCTGCCGCCTTCATCGGGCGAGATACTCTTCAAGGGTGCTCCCTTGACCGTCGGATCCGCGCGCGACGCGCTGCGTTCCGGCATTGCCCTCGTGGCACAGGAAACCAGTCTGGCGCCCGACATGAGCGTGCTGGAGAATATCTTCCTACCCAGCTACGCGATGCCGGGCCGTCTGTCTTTCAGCCAGTTGCGACACAGGGCGCAGACCATCCTGTCGGAACTTGGCCACGACCACGTACTGCCACTCGACATCGAGGTGCGCCGGCTCTCGGCAGCGCAACGCCAACTCGTCGAAATAGCCAAGGCGTTGGCCCTCAACGCCGATCTTGTCATCTTCGACGAGCCGACGGCCTCCCTCTCGCCGATCGAGGTTGACCGGCTGTTCGAGATCATGGGGCGGCTGAAAAACAGCGGGAAGGCACTCGCCTTCGTGTCGCATCGGCTTGAGGAGGTCTTCGCAGTCACCGATCGCGTCACAATCCTGCGCGAGGGCAAGACCGTGGCCGAAAGCGTGCCTACGGCGGGGCTCACGCAGGCCGACGTCATCCGCCACATGGTGGGACGCGACATCGGAAATGTGTATCGAAAGGCCGTCTCGCGAGTGACCACTAACGAGCAGCCGGTGGCTCTGGAGGTAATTGGGCTCAAAGCCCCGCCTTTCGTGCGTGACGTCTCGTTCATGGTGCGCAGGGGTGAAATTCTCGGCCTCGGCGGGCTTGTCGGAGCTGGACGCTCGGAGAGCGCCGAAGCGATATTCGGACTGCGCCACCGCAGCCGTGGGCGCGTCCTTGTCGGCGGCAAGGAGATTGCCCCCAACAGCCCTATCGCGGCAATCCGCGCCGGTCTCGGAATGGTCGCCGAGGACCGGCGGGCCCAGAACATCGTGCCCGACATGACGGTCGGCGAAAATCTCTTCCTCGCCCAGATGGGCAAGCACAGGGGTTTCGGGCGAGGCCATTCGGCGCGCCGCAAGCAGGCCAGCGAGCTGATTTCGCGTCTCGACCTTCCGACCGACCGCATGGATGCAAACCTTCTGCACTTCTCCGGCGGCATGCAGCAGAAGATCATTATCGCGCGCTGGCTGCTGATCGAGCCCGAAGTGCTCATCCTCGACGAGCCTACGAAAGGCGTCGACATAGGGACACGCCAGGCAATCTACGAACTGCTGCGCGAGGTGGCCGAAAGGGGGATAGCCGTAGTCGTGATCTCCTCGGATTTCCAGGAATTACTGGGGATCTGCGAGCGGGTCGTCGTGGTGAGTGACGGCTATACCATCGCCGACCTGCCCGCCTCGCGACTGAGCGAAGAGAGCCTGACGCTGCTCGCCGCGCCCCGAAGCTCAGCCGAGCGCAACACGGCATTCCTGCGCGATCTTGTCGCCGGCCATGGCGGCACGGCATTTTGGGGATTGATCGACGACGACCGGTTCGTCTGCCTCGCCCTCGCCGAGGGTACGCCGGGTGCAACGATGGGACTCGCGGCCGGGCATGTCTATCTTGCGCAGGAGACGGCAATCCCCCTCGCGCTTGGAAGGCGTCAACCCGGCATCGTGACCGAGAATGACGGCCGCTCTACATTGCTTGCACCACTGTCCAATCGCCGAGGGCACGATCTGGGATGGATCGGGCTCAGCCTGCCGGCCGGCTCCAGGCTGCCGGACGCCGGGGCTCTGTCGGCCCGGATCGCCGGCCTGTTCGATACACCTCAAGACGAAAAGATCGACGCATGAACGCGCCCACACGATCCTTTGCGATGCCCAGATTCGCCAGCACGCTTGAGTTCCGGATGCTCTGCCTCGCCATGGTGCTTGCGGTGATCCTGTCGTTCATCTCGCCGCACTTCTTCACCGAGCGGAACATGTTCAACATACTCGACCAATCGGTGGTGCTTGGCATAGTTGCCGTCGGCATGACCCTGGTGATCCTGACTGGCGGCATCGACCTTTCCGTCGGGTCGGTCGCGGGCGTGACCGGCATCATCCTCGCCCTACTCCTGAAGGAATTCCCCATTCCGGTGGCGATCGCGCTCGCCATAGGTTGCGGCGCCCTGATCGGGCTTTTCTCCGGCGTTCTCATCGCAGTGTTCGGCCTGGCGCCCTTCGTGGTGACGCTCGGGGTCATGGCGATGGGGCGCAGTCTCGCCTACATCGTGTCGGGACAGCGCTCGATTTCGGGACTGCCCATGGGGCTGCAGAATATCGTCTACACGAACCTGCTGGGCATCCCCGCCAACGTCATCTTCCTCATCGCGCTCTACCTCGCCACCTGGGCGTGGCTGACATATTCCAAGGGCGGGCGAACCATCTACGCGGTCGGCTCGAACATCGAAGCCGCCCGGGCGGCCGGCCTCAACACCCTCTTCTACTCGATCTTTCCCTACGTGGCGTCCGGTGCCCTTTCGGCGACGGCGATGACCTTTTCGCTGGCGCAGATCATGTCGGCTGACCCGATCGGGGGGAACCAGCTTGAACTCGACGCCATCGCGGCCGTGGTCATCGGTGGCGCGAGCCTCTACGGCGGACGAGGCACGATATTCGGCACGCTGATGGGGGTTCTGATCATGGTGATGATCCGCAATGGCCTCAACCTGCTCGGCGTCTCGCCGTTCTGGCAGGGGACCGCCATCGGCGCCATCATCATCCTCGCCTTGCTGGCCGAGCGCCTCATCACCTGGAAATCGCGCCGCGTTTGAGACCGGGAGAATCCTATGACACAGTCCGATCCTTCCCGAGCCGTCCGCCTCTACGGCACGGAAGAACTACCGGCAGAGGAGCGGCTACTGAGCGCCGGGCCCCTCAGCGTGCTTTTCGACGGCGCGAACCTGCGCGACTTCCGCATGCATGGCGAAGAGGTGATCCGCGCAATCTCGTTCGTGGTCCGCGACAAGGACTGGGCGACGCTCATTCCGAAAATCACCGACCTGGTCGTCGAAAAGGACGACGATCGCTTTCGTGTGGCGTATCGCGTAAGCGTTGCCAGCAAAGGCGAGACCTTCGGCTATGACGTGGCCATCGCTGGTACCGCGGCAGGCGTTCTGACCTATTCGGCTCGCGGAACCACGCCGACCGGGCTTCTCACGAACCGGACCGGCTTTGTCGTCCTGCATCCCATAGAGGGGACAAGCGGCGCGGCCGCCACGATCACGCACACAAGCGGCGAGAGGGTCGAGACACGGTTTCCTGTGGAGATCGATCCGGTGCAGCCGATGATGGATCTGCGTGAAATCTCGCACCGTACTCCCGGCGGGCTGGAGGTCAGCTGCCTTATGGAGGGCGACGCGTTCGAGATGGAGGACCAGCGGAACTGGACCGACGCCTCCTACAAGACCTATGTTCGTCCCCTCGCTCTGCCCTGGCCATACAGGATCGAGCCCGGCGAGGTCGTCGAACAGAAGATCACCCTGACCGTCAAGGGCTCTCCCAAGGGTCCGTCGCGTCAGGCGGGAGGCATCGCCGCCCTGACGCTCGGCGAGGCGGCGGACGCGATTCCACCTCTCGGCGTCGGATTGCATCCCGATGACGCTTCGGCCGCATTGCGGCATGTCGAGACGCTTGCCCAGCTCGGCGTCGCCCATGTCATCTGCCATTACGATCCGCGGCTCGGCCATGATGCCGAAACGCTGGCGAGGCAGGTCGAGATCGCCATCGCAATGGGCGCCCAACCCTGGCTCGAAGCAGTGGTCGAGCATGCCGACGATGCTGGCGCCGCGGCGGAAATCGACTCCCTGGGCAAGGTGGCCGCGAGGCTCGATCATCGCTTCACGACGGTTCTGGTGTCGCCCGCACCCGATCTTAAATGCACGCTGCCCGGCAGCATCTGGCCGCCAGCGCCGGATGCGGCGAAGCTCTATACGGCCGCGCGCGCGGCCTTCCCCGGATCTCGCATCGGCGGAGGCATGTTCAGCTTCTTCACCGAGCTCAACCGCAAACGTCCCCCGGCCGAGGCGATAGACCTCGTGACATTCACGACGGCGGCGATCTTCCACGCTGGTGACGACCGCTCCTTGATGGAGACGCTCGAATGCCTGCCGCATATTGCCAGGACCGTGCCGGCGATCGCCAAGGGCCGCCCATATTCCGTTGGGCCGTCCGCAATCGGGTTGCGCGACAATCCCTATGGTGAAGCGCCGGTCGCCAATCCCGCCAACATCCGGCAGGCGGTCAATTTCAATGATCCGCGCCAGCGGGGCGTCATGGGAGCGGCCTGGAACCTCGGCTACTTCGCCGCCTTCGCGGAAGGCGGCGCGGCGGCCATCGCGCTCGGCGCCGCGGTCGGCCCGTTCGGCGTCCTCTCCGTGCCGACGTCATTTCCGCAGCCCTGGTTCGAAGGCAAGGGCGAGCTCTATCCTGTCTGGCACATCGTGCGAGGCCTGGCGAAGCTCAAAGGCTGCCCGCTCCGTCCGCTGCGATCGTCGGTCCCTGGCGCAGTGCGAGGAATCGCGGCGGTTACCGAAAAAGGCACCGAGCTGTGGTTATGCAACCCCTCGCCCAACGCGCTGGAGGTGCGCCTCCCCGAAGGCTTCGCGCGCGCTGCAATTCTTGACGCCTCATCTTTCGTCGCGGCATCGCGCCAACCGGATCTGCTCGATCGGCTGACGCATGACGGAACGCAAACCCTGTCGCTCGAAGCCTACGCAGTCGTGCGCGCGCTCAGGCAGGTCTGAAGCGGCATCACAAACCAGTCCCGGAAGAGAACGGAGCATCCATGCATATACTCATCATTGGCGCTGGTGGAATGATCGGCCGCAAACTCGCGGCCGAGCTTTCGCGGACAGCATCGCTTGGAGATCGAAAGATCGACCGGATGACGCTGGCGGACGTGACGAAGCCGCCGGTGCCAACCGGTGACATAGGTTTTGTCGAAGCCATTGCCGCCGATATTTCCGCTCCCGGCGCAGCGCAGGATCTGGCCGCGCGCCGCGCGGATGTGATCTTCCATCTCGCGGCCATCGTGTCCGGCGAAGCGGAACGCGATTTCGAGAAGGGCTATCGCATCAATATGGACGGCACGCGCGCTCTTTTCGAGGCGATCCGGCTGGAAGGAACCCGGCGGAAATATATCCCCAGGCTGGTGTTCACCTCCTCGGTTGCTGTCTATGGCGCGCCTCTGCCCGACCCTATTCCCGACGACTACATCCTTGCCCCGCTGACCAGCTACGGCACCCAGAAGGCGATATCCGAGCTGTTGCTGGCCGACTACTCGCGCCGCGGCTTCCTCGACGGCGTCGGGATACGCCTGCCGACGATCGTCATTCGGCCCGGCATTCCCAACGCGGCAGCCTCGGGCTTCTTCTCCGGCATCCTGCGCGAGCCACTCGCCGGGCAGCGCTCCGTGCTGCCGGTGAAGGAGACCGTCAAGCATTGGCTGGCGAGCCCGCGCTCGGCGGTAGCCTTCCTCATCCATGCCGCGATGCTCGATACATCCGCGCTGGGTGCCCGGCGCACGCTGAACATGCCGGGTGTCGCGGCCACGGTCTCCGACCAGATTGCCGCGCTCCGCCGCGTGGCAGGGGCCGAAGCCGAGGCGTTGATAGACCGCACGCCGGACGAGGCGATCGAGGCAATCATTGCCGGCTGGCCGAAATCCTTCACGCCCAGGCTGGCCACCAGTCTGGGCTTTGTGGCCGAAAGCACGGTCGACGAGCTGATCGCGGTTTACCTGGCGGACGACGCCCCTCGAACCACCCCTTGAGGCAGCGCACGATCGCGGGCATTTCGTGAAAGTTGAATGTGGGAAATTCCGATGCTTCTCGGTTGCATAGGCGATGATTTCACCGGGTCTTCCGACCTGGCCAACACGCTTGCCAAGGGGGGCATGCGCACGGTCCAGTACAACGGCGTTCCCAACACCGCCTCCGACCGCTCGGTTGACGCGGGCGTCGTTGCCCTGAAGACCAGAACGATATCCGCCTCGGAGGCGGTGAAGCAGTCGCTCGCGGCGTTGGAGTGGCTTCGACGCCAAGGCTGCCGCCAATATCTGTTCAAGTACTGCTCGACATTCGACTCGACGCCCGAAGGCAATATCGGTCCCGTGCTGGACGCTCTTGGCGACGCGTTGGGAGCGGCACGCGCGATCGTCTGTCCGGCGTTTCCCGCAACCGGCCGGTCGATCTACCAGGGGCATCTTTTCGTCAACGATCGGCTGTTGAGCGAATCCGGCATGGAGAAGCATCCGCTTACGCCGATGACGGATCCCGATCTGCGGCGTTGGCTTGCGCGACAGACTGCGCGCGGGATCGGCCATGTCCCCTACGATGTCGTAGCGGGAGGCCCCCTCCCGATCAGGGATGCTCTGAAGGCGGCATCCGCCAGCGGCTCTCGCTACGTCGTGGTCGACGCCATCCAGGACAAGGACCTTATCGCCATTGGCGAGGCTGCCGAAGCCGATGTCCTGCTCAGCGGCGGTTCGGGAATAGCGCTGGGACTTCCGGCCAACTTTCGTCGGGCCGGGTTGATCGGCACGGCGGCCACGCATTGGAAGGGAATACAGGGGCCAGGGGCCGCGCTTTGCGGTTCGTGCTCGACCATGAGCCGGCGCCAGATTGCCGAGCACCGGAAAAATTATCCGACGCGCGTTGTGGAGGTGGATGCGGTCGTGGACGGCACGGCCAATCCTGTTGAATATGCCGAGTGGGCGATCGGCCATCAGCACCACGGCTTGCCACTGGTGTTCTCGTCGGCCGATCCCGAAGCCGTCGCCGCCGCACAGAACCGCTACGGGAAGGAGCGCGTCGCGACGGCGGTTGAAGGTTTTTTCGGCGAACTGGCGCGTCAGCTTTCGGCGCGTGGCGTACGCCGGCTGGTTACGGCGGGCGGCGAGACATCGGGGGCCGTCGTATCAGCGCTCAACATTTCGTCATTCGAGATCGGACCGGAGATCGACCCCGGTGTTCCGGCGTTGAAGGCCCGTGACCCGGATATGGTGCTCGCCCTTAAATCGGGCAATTTCGGTTCGGCCGGGTTCTTCGAAAAGGCAGCCGACGTCCTTACGGGAGGCGTTCTACGATGAGCGATGAAACAAGACTCAGGGATCAGATCTGCAGCATCGCTGCGTCCATGTTCGCGCGCGGCCTCACTGCGGGAAGCTCGGGGAACATCTCCGCCCGCCTCGGCGACGGTCGGCTGCTCGTCACGCCGACAGGATCGTCCTTTGGCGCGCTCGACCCCGCCCGCCTGTCGCTCTTCGACGCCGAGGGACGGTTCCTGGACGGCGACAAGCCGACGAAGGAGATGCCGCTGCATCAGGCGTTCTACGAGACACGCGGCGCGCGCACCGGAGCGGTCGTCCATCTTCATTCGACCCATTCCGTCGCGGTTTCGCTTCTGCCCGACATCGATCCCGACAGCGTCTTCAAGCCGCTGACGGCCTATTCGATCATGCGGCTGGGAAAGGTGAAACTGCTGCCCTACATCCGGCCCGGCGACCCGGCGATGGGAGACGCCGTGCGCGGACTCGCCGGGAAACGGTCGGCCGTATTGCTGGCCCACCACGGACCCGTCGTCGCCGGCAAGGATCTCGAAGCCGCCGCCTACGCGATGGAGGAACTTGAGGAAACGGCCAAGCTCACGCTTCTCACCCAGGGCTTGCGGCCCAAGATCCTCGCGGCTCCGCAAATTCGCGAGTTGGTGGAACACTTTGACGTGGAGTGGGACGACTGATGCAACTTTCGGCCAATCTGGGATTTCTCTTTCGTAACCTAGCGCTTCCGGATGCGATCCGCGCGGCCAAGCGGCGCGGTTTCGCGGCGGTCGAGATGCATTGGCCGTACGATACCGACGCATCGGTGGTCGCGGCGCTGCTCGCCGAAACCGGTCTTCCGCTGCTTGGCATCAACACGGCCCGGGGGGATGTCGGGGCGGGCGATTTCGGCCTCTCCGCGCTGCCGGGCCGTGAAACGGAAGCGCGCGCGGCGATCGACCAGGCGATTGAATGGGCAGCCGTAACAGGCTGTCGCAACATCCATGTGATGGCAGGAAAGGCAATCGGTGACGAAGCCTTCGCGACGTTCACCGGCAATTTGCGGTACGCTTCGAAGGCGGCGGCACGGCACCACATCGGCATATTGATCGAGCCTCTGAACCCGCGCGATGCGCCGGGCTATCTCCTCTCCGACCTTTCCACCGCACTGCGTGTGATCGATGCGACAGACGGTGCGGTAAAGGTAATGTTCGACTGCTATCACATGCAGATCATTCAAGGCGATTTGCTTAACTCGGTAAGGCAATTTTCCGACAAGATCGGCCATATCCAATTCGCCGCCGTACCGGATCGTAGCGAGCCCGATCACGGCGAGGTGGACTATGGCTGGCTCCTGCGCGCAATCGCGGACGCCGGCTATGATGGCGCATTCGGCGCCGAATATCGCCCCACTACCGACTCGTTCGGATGGATGAAGCGTTTTGACCACTAGAGGCCTGAGTGCGCGTGCTTGGCGCGGCACGCTTTCGGCCCCGGCGGAGCCGATATCCACGCCAGACAGGAGGCGCGAGAACACCCGATCGATAGCGGATCTGCCGCGTTCGGGATGACCTAGCCTAGAAAGCCGACCTTGCGTTCGAGGGGCCAATGCAACTGCCAGGGTCATATGCTGCTATGCTGCGATCAGGGACAAATGTCCCCTTTCAGAAGTTTGCAGTGCAAGTCTGTTGGACTGATATACGGCGCAAAGACGTCGTTCGCGTCATCAGCCGGGGTTGGCGATCTTCTCTGCGCACCGATTGTGGCTGATTGTCCCAGATAGGATTTATATTTGTTATCAGACAGTTACGTCGCGGATTGGCGTGTTTTCGGCGGCGTTTGAGTGGGCCTGAATCACTCCCACTCAATTGTTCCCGGCGGCTTCGACGTCACATCATAGACCACGCGGTTGATGCCGCGGACCTCGTTGATGATGCGGGTGGCGGCGGCGCCCAGGAAGGCCATGTCGTAGTGATAGAAATCTGCCGTCATGCCGTCGACCGAGGTGACGGCGCGCAGCGCGCAGACGAATTCGTAGGTGCGGCCGTCGCCCATGACGCCGACCGTCTGCACCGGCAAGAGCACGGCGAAGGCCTGCCAGATGGCGTCATAGAGGCCGGCCTTGCGGATCTCGTCGAGATAGATGGCGTCGGCTTCGCGCAGGATCTCCAGCTTCTCGCGCGTGATGCCGCCGGGGCAGCGTATGGCGAGACCCGGGCCCGGGAACGGGTGGCGGCCGATGAAACTCTCGGGCAGGCCGAGTTCCTTGCCAAGTGCGCGGACCTCGTCCTTGAACAGTTCGCGCAGCGGCTCGACCAGCTTCATGTTCATGCGCTCGGGCAGGCCGCCGACATTGTGGTGCGACTTGATCGTCACCGACGGGCCACCGGTGAAGGAGACGCTTTCGATGACGTCGGGATAGAGCGTGCCTTGCGCCAGGAAATCGGCGCCACCGAGTTTCTTGGCCTCTTCCTCGAACACCTCGATGAAGAGCCGGCCAATGGTCTTGCGTTTCTTCTCGGGATCCGCCTCGCCTTCGAGCGCACCGATGAAGCGATCCGACGCGTTCACCAGAATGAGCGGCAAATTGTAATGTTCACGGAACATCGAAACGACGCCGGCGGCCTCGTCTTTACGCATCAGGCCATGGTCGACGAGGATGCAAGTGAGTTGGTCACCGACGGCCTCGTGGATGAGCAGCGCGGCGACCGAGGAGTCGACCCCGCCCGAGAGCGCGCAGATGACCTTGCCCTTGCCGACCTGCTTGCGGATCGCCTCGACCGCGTGCTCGCGGTAGGCGCGCATCGTCCAGTCGCCCTCGATGCCGGCGATGTTGTGGACGAAATTCCTGAGCAGCCGGGCGCCGTCGGGCGTATGCACCACTTCCGGATGGAACATGATGCCATACATCTTGCGCTCGACATTGCCGAAGATGGCGAAGGGCGAGCCTTCCGACTTGCCGAACACCTCGAACCCCTTGGGCAAGGAGATGACGCGGTCGCCATGGCTCATCCACACCTGGTGACGCTGGCCGATTGCCCAGAGGCCCTCGAACAGCGGACTTTCCTTCTCGATCTCGACGAAGGCGCGGCCGAATTCGCGATGATTGGAGCTTTCGGCAACGCCGCCCATCTGCACGCACATGGCCATCTGGCCATAGCAGATGCCGAGCACCGGCACGCCGGCCTCGAAGACGATCTGCGGCGCCCGCGGACTGCCGATATCCGTGGTCGAGGCCGGACCGCCGGACAGGATCACGGCTTTTGGATTGATGCGCTTGAATGCCGCCTCGGCCGACTGGAACGGCACGATCTCGGAAAACACGCCGGCCTCGCGGATGCGGCGGGCAATGAGCTGGGTGAACTGGCTGCCGAAATCGACAATCAGGACGGTGTCGGGTTGATTGGCTGTTTTCATGGCGAGCGTTTAGAGAAAGAAACGAGTCGGCGCAATGGGTTGCGAGCCTGACTTTCAGACCGGTCCCGCCACGTCACCAGGAGAACCCGTCCGAAGCAAGCCCGCGCCGATAGCCTGTTCGAGGCGCATGACGGCATCCGCCAGCTTTTCGTCGATGACGTGCAGATATTCGGTCCAGTCGCCGACATGCCTGAAATCAGCCGCGCCGTCGGAAATGCCGCGCAGCCCAATCAGGGGCACCTCGAACAGTTGGCAGGCGCGCAGGCAGGCGAAGGTCTCCATGTCGACCATGTCTGCCGCGATGGCGTCAAAGGCCGCGCCGGTGATGATTGCGCCGCCCGTCGACAGCGTCGCCTCCTTTATGCCCGGGATGCGCAACGGCAGCGGCACCGTAACCGGCAGGTCGAGGAACGGCGTCGCGCCTTTCTCAAAGCCGAGCGGCGAGGCGTCGATGTCACGATAGCTGACCGAGATGGCCTGGTAGATCTCCGTCTGCTCCAAGGTCCGGCTACCGGCGGAGCCGAGCGACACGACGAGGTCCGGCAGCGCATCTTGCGACTTCAGCCAGGACAATTCGGCGCCAAGCCGGACGGCTGCCTCGATCGGGCCGACACCGGTCATCAGCGGGGTAAACAGCCGCTGTAGATGCGGCCCGTATTCGGCCTGCACCGCCATGACGAAGAGGACGTTCTTGCCGGACAGGCGCGACACTTTGTCGGTCATGATGATTTACTCCTCCCTGTCCTGCAGTCTTCACCGCCTGCTCGCCGGGACCCGCTGCCTGAGGCAGCTCCCGGCGTTCGTGGCCTTTCATCGTGCCACTGGCACGATGAATTCGCCTGCGGCGAACCTGCGACTCACCCAGCAATCCCGTCGCGGCCCACCATCGTCATCATGGTGCCGGTCATGGTGGCGATCAACTTGGCTTCGCCGTCGGCGGCGAAGGCATAGGCCTGGCCGTCGGCGACGATGATGGTGCGGCCGGGCTTGGTCACCGAGCCGCGGAACAGGAAGCGCTCACCCCTGCCCGGCGCCAGCAGATTGACCTTGAATTCGATGGTCAGCACCCCGGAATTCTCCGGCATCAGCGAGAAGGCCGCATAGCCGCAGGCCGAGTCCAGCGCGGTCGAGATGACGCCGGCATGCAGGAAACCGTGCTGCTGGGTGAGTGCGGCCGAATAGGGCATCTCGATCTCGATGATGCCGGGCGTCACCAGCGTCAATTCGGCGCCGATGGTCGCCATCGCCTGCTGGCGCGCGAAGGACGCCCTGACGCGGTCCTCATAGTCCGGAGCGGGTACGATCTTTGCTGCCATGGCCGTCGCTGCTTTCACCTTTGCCGGAAAAGCTTATTGCAGAGGCGTGAGCGGCAAGCAATCATCCAATGCTGCACTGCAGCAATTTGATCTCGAGAGCGGAAGCGCAAGTTTCGCTTCCGCTCCATTCAGGAAGCCCTACGCAGCGCGCAGATGTAGAAACCGTCGGTGCCGCTCAGCGCCGGCGACAGGCAGATACCGCCCAGCGCGCCGAGCCGCATCGCCGTTTCATGGCCGGGAAAACGGCTGTCCCAGAGCCGGCGATGGTCGACCGGGGCAAAACCGCCATTGCGCTGGCAAAACGCTGCGACCTGGTCGCCATTCTCCTCGTCGAACACCGAACAGGTGACGTAGACCAGCAGGCCACCCGGCTTGACGAAGCTGCTTGCGGCATCGAGGATCGCCATCTGCTCGCCCTTGCGGGCGTCGAGCTGCCTTTGCGTCAGCCGCCATTTGGCGTCCGGGCGCCGCCGCCAGGTGCCGCTGCCGGTGCAAGGCGCGTCGACCAGGACGAGGTCCATGTGGCCAGTGAGCGGCGACAATTCCGCCGGCTTGGTGACGATCTGCACGTTGCGGTTTTCCGAGCGGCGGATGCGGTCGAAGATCGGCGCCAGCCGCGCCTTCTCGGCATCATGGGCGAAGACCTGACCCGTATTGCCCATCGCCGCCGACAGCGCCAGCGTCTTGCCGCCGGCGCCGGCGCAGAAATCGAGCACCTGCATTCCAGGCTCGGCGCCGGCAAGAGCGGCGGCGATTTGCGATCCCTCGTCCTGGACTTCGAACCAGCCCTTCTGGAAAGCCGGCTCGGCCTGCACGTTGGGATGCCGGCCGTCGCCGTCGATCGGCGGTATGCGAATGCCTTGGGGTGCGATTTGGGCTGGCTTGGCGCCGGTTTCGGCAAGTTCCGCCAGCACTTTGGCCCGATCGGCCTGCAAAGTGTTGACGCGGATGTCGAGCGGCGGGCGGGTGGCGAGCGCCGCGCCCTCCTCGACCCAGGCCTCACCGAACGCGCGTTGCAGAAGCGGCTCGCACCAATCCGGTATGTCGGCGCGCACCGCCGGCGGCGCGTCGGCAAGCCGCCGCTCTTCGGTTGCCTGGAGTTCCGTGGCCGTCAGCAGCGGCGGCGCGAACTTGTCGCCGTCGAGCGCTTCGTTGAGCGAGCGCGCGGTCTGGCCCCATTCGAGCAGCAGGGCGCCGAAGCCGATGGCGCGCGGCGTGTCGCCGGCCAGCAGCCAGCCTGCCGAGCGCTTGTGGCGCAGCGCATCGTAGACGATATTGCCGATCGCCGCGCGGTCGCCACCGCCGGCGAAACGGTGCGACAGGCCCCAGTCCTTCAGCGCATCGGCCACCGGCCGGTGACGCCTGCCAATGTCTTCCAGCACTTCGATGGCCGCAGCCAGTCGTCCGCCTAGTCGCATTCTTCAGTCCACCAAATCGCGCGCATCATCTCGGCCTGCTCTTAGAGCCTTTCACGGTGAGATTGAACCCCGCCCCGTCTCGCGACGACAGGCAACCTGTCGGGCGATCGGCGAAAACCGCCCGAGCAGTAAATCTTCCGGTGCGGTCAACAGCAGATCGTCAATAGATGCAAGCTCTCTAATGTTCTTAACTGGCGGCTGCAAGCACGGTAGGGATGCGACAGCTCAGCTTTCCAAGTTTTTCGGTTGGGAATACTCTTGCCGCCATGATTCGCGGCGCGGAAAGCGTGGACTGGCGGATCGTCACGAGGAGAGGGCAATGAAGACTTATCTGGCGGAAGTTCTAGGCACATTCCTGTTGGTGTTCATCGGTACCGCGTCGGTGGTGACGGGTGGCTTCGGCGGCGCGCTGCCGCTCGGGCAGGAAGGCATCGGGCTGGCCTTCGGCATCGGCCTTATCGCGGCCGCCTACGCGATCGGCCCCATTTCGGGCGCGCATCTCAACCCGGCTGTGACACTCGGCGTGTTCCTTGCCGGCCGGTTGCCGGCCAAGGACGTCATCCCCTACTGGATCGCGCAGATCATCGGCGCCATCCTGGCATCGCTGGCGCTGTGGATCATCGTCTCCGGCCAGGCCGGGGGACACACTGGCGGCTTCGGCGCCAATGGCTGGGACGAGACGAAATGGGGCGTCTCTTCCGCGTTCCTGTGGGAGCTGATCGGCACCTTCACCTTCGTCACCGTGATCCTCGGCGTTACCGCGGAAAGGCATGCGACGGCCTTCGCCGGACTGGTCATCGGCCTGACGCTGGCGGGTATCCACTTCGCCATGATCCCGGTGACCGGCACATCGGTCAATCCGGCCCGTTCCATTGGCCCGGCGCTGTTCTCGGGCGGCGCCGCGATCAGCCAGCTCTGGCTGTTCATCGTCGCGCCGCTGATCGGCGGCGCCATTGCCGGCGTCGTCGCCAAGGCGCGCGTCTTCGAAAAGGACTGATTTCTAAAGCCTGGACAAGAAAAGGCGCGGGGCCGAGCCTCGCGCCTTTTTTATGGGGTGGAAAAATTCCGCCTGAATCAGGCGGTGATATCGAACCGGTCGGCGTTCATCACCTTGGTCCACGCCGCGACGAAATCCCTGGCGAATTTCTGCCCGGCATCCGCGGAGCCGTACACTTCCGACAGCGCACGCAGTTGAGCATGCGAGCCGAAGATCAGGTCGGCGCGGGTACCGGTCCACCTGACCGCCTTGGTCTTGCGGTCGCGCGCTTCGTAGATCTCATCCGAACCGGCGGCCGGATCCCAGACCGTGTTCATGCTGAGCAGGTTGACGAAGAAGTCGTTCGTCAGCGTGCCCGGCCTGTCGGTGAACACGCCGTGCCTGGACTTGCCGGTGTTGGCGCCGAGCACCCGCAGGCCGCCGACGAGCACCGTCATCTCCGGCGCGGTCAGCGTCAGCAACTGTGCCCGGTCGACCAGCATCGCCTCGATCGACATCGGCTGCGGCCCCCGGACATAGTTGCGGAAGCCGTCGACTTTCGGCTCAAGCGCGGCAAAGGAGGCGACGTCGGTCTGTTCCTGCGAGGCATCCATGCGGCCCGGCGTGAACGGCACCTTCACCTCGTTTCCACCATCCTTCGCCGCCTTCTCGACCGCGGCGACGCCGCCGAGCACGATCAGATCGGCCAGCGAGATCTTTTTCCCGCCGGTCTGCGCCGCGTTGAACGCCTTCTGGATGGATTCGAGCGTGGCAAGGACCTTGGCCAATTCAGGAGGTTGATTAACGTCCCAGTCCTTCTGCGGCGCCAGCCGGATGCGGGCGCCGTTGGCGCCGCCGCGCTTGTCGGAACCCCTGAACGTCGAGGCCGAAGCCCAGGCGGTCGAGACCAGTTCGGAAACAGACAGGCCCGAGGCCAGGATCTTGGCCTTCAGCGATGCGATATCCTGTTCGCTGACCAGTTCATGGTCGACGGCCGGGATGGGATCCTGCCAGATCAGCTCTTCCTTCGGCACGAGCGGGCCAAGGTAGCGAACGACCGGGCCCATATCGCGATGGGTGAGCTTGAACCAGGCGCGGGCGAAGGCGTCGGCGAACTGATCCGGATTCTGGTGGAACCGCCGCGAGATCTTCTCGTAAGCCGGGTCAACCCGCAGCGCGAGGTCGGTGGTCAGCATGGCCGGCGCGCGGCGCTTGGAGGGATTATGCGCGTCCGGCACCATGCCGGCACCGGCGCCGCCCTTAGGCGTCCACTGATGGGCGCCGGCCGGGCTTTTCGTCAATTCCCATTCGTAGTTGAACAGGTTGTCGAAGAAGTTGTTGCTCCATTTGGTCGGCGTCGTGGTCCAGGTGACCTCGAGCCCCGAAGTGATGGCATCGCCGGCAATGCCCGACGCGTGCTTGCTCGACCAGCCGAGGCCCTGCGCCTCGATGCCGGCGCCTTCCGGCTCGGCGCCAACCAGCGAGGCATCGCCGGCGCCGTGGGTTTTGCCGAAGGTGTGGCCGCCGGCGATCAGCGCCACCGTCTCCTCGTCATTCATCGCCATGCGGCCGAAGGTTTCCCTGATATCGCGTGCCGAGGCCAGCGGATCGGGCTTGCCGTTCGGGCCTTCCGGATTGACATAGATCAGGCCCATCTGCACGGCCCCGAGATGGCCGCGAAGCTCGCGGTCGCCGGAGTAGCGCTCGTCGTCGAGCCATTTGGTTTCCGATCCCCAATCGACGTCCTGCTCGGGTTCCCAGACGTCGGCGCGGCCGCCGGCGAAGCCGAAGGTCTTGAAGCCCATCGATTCCAGGGCGACATTGCCGGTGAGGATCAACAGGTCGGCCCAGGAGATCTTGCGGCCATATTTCTGCTTGACCGGCCACAGCAGGCGGCGCGCCTTGTCGAGATTGGCGTTGTCAGGCCAGCTGTTGAGCGGTGCGAAACGCTGCTGGCCGGCGCCGGCGCCGCCGCGGCCGTCACCGATGCGGTAGGTGCCGGCGCTGTGCCAGGCCATGCGGATGAACAGCGGCCCGTAATGGCCGAAGTCGGCCGGCCACCAATCCTGCGAATCCGTCATGACATGGTGCAGGTCCTTGATCACCGCGTCGAGATCGAGGCTCGCGAATTCCTTGGCATAGTCGAAGTCCTCGCCCATCGGGTCGGAGAGGTTCGACTGCTGGTGGAGAACGCCGAGGTCCAGTTGGTTGGGCCACCAGTCACGGTTAGTCCTGGCACCGGGTCCATGCGCGACAGGGCAGTTGCCCGCGCTGTTGTCGTCGGTTTTCGCGTCCACCTTGCACTCCAATTTTTTGCCGAGGGTTCCGGGCAGCCAGCGCCGCCATCCTGGAATGATTCCAGACTAGGCCAGCCTGCCGATAAAAACAAATTGCCTTTCCTGTTCCTTTCAATAGGATTTTCTTATGATAGGCCTAACCGTCCGCCAGATGCATTATTTCGACGCACTTGCGCAGACGCTGCATTTCGGGCGTGCGGCGAAACTTGCGGGCGTGAGCCAGCCGGCGCTGTCCTCGCAGATCGCGGAAATGGAGCAGCGGCTGAACTGCCGGCTGTTCGAACGCGGCGGCAAATCGGTGCGCATGACCGACGAGGCGGCAGCCCTTTTGCCGCGCATCGAACGCATCCTTTCCGACATACGCGAGGTCGAGACCATCGCCCGGCGTGGCCGCCCTGCCATGGGAGGGCGCTTCCGGCTGGGCATCATCCCGACCGTCGCGCCCTATCTTTTGCCGCGCGCGCTGCCCGAGCTGAAAATGCATTTCCCGGACTTGCTGCTCGAACTGCGCGAGGCGGTGACCGCCTCGCTCGTCGAGGACATCGCGTCGCAAAAGCTCGATGCCTTCATCGCCGCGCTTCCGCTCGACCATCCCGGCCTGGTGACCGAGGCTTTGTTCCCCGACCGGTTTTTCCTGGCCGTGCCGTCAGGCGATCCGGCTTTCGCCTCGCCGCCGGTGCCGCCTGAAAGCCCGGCGCTGGAAAGGCTGATGCTGCTGGAGGAGGGCCATTGCCTGCGCGAACAGGCGCTGGCTGTCTGCGGCAATGTGCGGCCGGTGGCGATGGCAAGCTACGGCGCCACCAGCCTGACCACGCTCTTGCAGATGGTGGCGCACGGGCTCGGCGTGACGCTGATCCCGGAAATGGCCACGGGACCTGCCGGCACTATCCCCGATCTCAAGATCGTGCCGTTCCAGGAACCCATGCCGCAGCGCACGATCTGCTTTGCCTGGCGGCGCAACAGCACCTTGCACAATGAGTGCAGGGAGCTGGCGAAGATCATACGAGGATTGGCGGCGGCGGTGCAGGCGGTGTGAAGGACGAGGAGCCCAAGCTGGCTATCAGCCCAGGCAAACCTCGAATGTGCGCTTGTTGAACGGCTTGAGTGGATAGCTCGTCTTCATAAAAGCAAGTGGGTCAAGTGCCACGGAACGTGTTGGGCAGAATTACGGACCGGGCTCATCGTTGGGTCCATAATGGCATACAGGAAGAATGCGACACGCCTGCAAACCGGCCTGTTGCGCAAGCCGGCGGGCGTCGCGACTTCAGGCGGCGGTGCTGGCTCGGCTTGGCTCAAGAATAGACTTGACCTTGTCGGCGACCGCGCGGCCGAGATCGGCGTTGTTGCCAGCGGTGAAATGGATGCCGTCGATACCGTCCGTGGTGACGAAATCGCCGGCATTCAGAAAGTCGATCTTCATGAAATCCGCCATCGCCTTGTACTGCCTGGCCAGCTCCCTGGACTTTTCGTGGCCGCCGCCGAACATACCCTCGAACCAGGGATCGGGCATCGGGGTCAGCGGCGGCGGCGCGATGACCAGCGCCTTCGGAGCCGGATAAGGCGTGCCGATACCGCCGGCGCTCGTCAGGATCTGCCCGACCAGTTTCGCCATTCCGTTGGCGATCTCGTAGGGTGTCCGGCGAAAATAGGACTTCGTGTCATTGGTGCCCAGCATGACGATGACCAGATCCAGCGGCAGATGGCTGGCGATGGCCGAGGGCAGATAATTGGCGCCATTGAGGCGCGGATCGTTGGGATCGTCGAGACAGGTCGTGCGCGCACTCAAACCTTCTTCGATGATGTGGTAGCCCGCTCCCAGCGCCGCCGCCATAACACCCGTCCAGCGCTGATCATAGGGGTAGCGGTAGGTCGGCGACCCTTCCTTGACCGGAACCCAGCCCCAGGTCAGCGAGTCGCCGTAGCACATGATATTTTTTGGCGGTGACATCCATGTTTCTCCATCTGTTTGCAGTTGTCTGAACGTGCAGATCTATCGATCCAGCCCTAACGCCGGTGCCGGCTTGCCTTGTTTCGATTCAGGAGGTTCGCACGCGCACTCCGTAGAAGATCGCCGCACCGAGGATGATGACGCCCTGGGCGATGAGCTTGCCGGGTTCGTCGATGCCGAGCACCGTCATCACGACGAACAAAAGCGCGAAGCACAGCGAGCCGAAGAAAGGTCCCCAGACGCCGCCGTCGCCGCGACCGAAGGCGACGCCGCCAAGGATTGTCGCCGCGACTGCCAGGATCGGCAGGTCGAGACCGACGCGCACGCTGCCGACGGCGATTGAACCTGTCTGTACCAGGGCCGCGATCGCCGCGATCAGGCCGGCGAGCGTATGCGCCAGGATGACCGTGCGCTGGACCGGCACGCCGGAAAAATGGGCGGCTTCGGCATTCTCGCCGACAGAGGCCACGTAACGACCAAACACTGTCTGCGACAGAAGCAGCCACACCGCGGCGGTCAGCATGATCCAGAACAGCACCGGCGTCGGAACCGACAGGAACTTCGTGTTGTAGAGGTCGTTGAACAGTTTCGGCACATCGCCGGGTGGATTGCCGCTCGACAGGAACTGCACCAGTCCGACCAGGATGATGCTGACGGCCAGCGTGACTATGACGGCCGACACCCGCCGGATGCCGATCATGAAGCCGTTGAACAGGCCAATGACGAGGCCCGTGGCGAGCGCCAGTACGACGAAGAAGGGCAGCGACGCGCCCGGGAAACTGCCCGACGAGATGAAATAGTTGATCAGCAGGATGATGCCGCCGCCGGAGAGGTCGATCGATTTCACGCGCATGACGACGAGCTGCCCCAGCACGAGAATGCCGAGCGGAACGATCTGCCTGATGAAGATGCCCATGATGTTGAGGTTGAGCATGTTCGGCCGTGCGACCCACAGCGTGGCCAGAAGCACGAGGAAGACAAAGTAGGACGGCGGTATGCGAAGCAGACGCCGGGCGATCGGGTTTGCGAGAACGGCAGTCATCGCTCAGAGCCCCATCTTCTTGCGGGATTGCAGCCCGACCACGGCCAAGAGAATGCCGCCCTTGATCGCCGTCTGGACAAAGGGCGAGACGTTGGCGAGGTTCATGCCATTGGCCAGCAGTGCCATCACAAGCGCGCCGATCACCGTGCCGTGCAGGCTGCCGATTCCGCCTGAAAGCTGGGTGCCTCCAAGTGCCACGGCGGTGACCGTGTCGAGTTCGAAAAGCAACCCGACATTTGGATCACCCGACACGATGCGCCCGGCCAGGAAGACACCGGCAACGGCCGCGAAACAGGAGCAGACCACATAGGCGAGGATGATGTTGCGGCGATCGGAGACGCCGAAATTGCGGGCAGCGCTTTCGGCCCCCGACGCGATGCCGCCGCCGATCGCAAACAGATGCAGGCCGTATCGCGATCCGTAGAGCAGCTTCCAGGCCAACAGCATCACGACGATTCCCCAAAAGACCGGATAAGGAATACCGAGGAAACTGCCTGAGACGGCAGCAATGACAATCTCCGGAACGGTGCCGCCGGAGACGGGACGCAAGATGCGCGTGATGCCAAGGACAATGTACTGCGTCGATAGCGTGGCGATGATTGGATGGACGTTGAAACGGGTGATCGCCAGGCCGTTGATCAGCCCGATGAATGCGGCCAGCACGAAGACCGCCGGGATCAGCACGATCGCCGGCTGGTCGAGCGCCAGCACCGCCGTCGTGAAACTGATGACCGAGCCGACCGATAGATCGAGCCCGCCGACGAGCACGACGACGAGTTGTCCGGCCGCCGCGATGACCAGCGGCATCGCCTGCGCAACCAGGTTGAAAAGGTTTTCGGCCGTTGCGAACTGCGTCGTCTGAACCGACAGCCACAGCGAAATGAGCAAGGCAACCAACAATGGCAGAACCCATTGGCCCTGCCGTGTGTTCCGGCCACTCACGATGTTGGACAGGCTACGATACATGGAAGGCCCCTAGTGCCGGCGCGCCGAGCCGCCCGTCAGGGCCGCGTCAAGGATCTTGTGCTCCGTCGCCTGTGCTGCCGGCATTTCGGCCACGACTGTGTCGTGGTGGACGACATAGATGCGGTCGCACAGCCCGATCAGCTCGATCGTCTCGCGCGACAGCACCAGCACCGCGCCACCCTTGCGGGTGAAGTCGCGCAGCAGATGGTAGATCTCGGACTTGGCGCCGATGTCGACGCCACGGGTCGGCTCTTCCACCAGGAGAAGATCGAGATCCGCGGCGAGGTAGCGGCCGAGCAGTACTTTTTGCTGATTGCCGCCCGACAGCGAACCGACCGGAGCGGACGGCCCTGTCGCCTTTATGTTCATGACATCCATCATGCGGGCGATGACGCTTCGATAGGGCCGCGCCGGCGCAAGTTCGCGTCGCCTCGAATGCAATCCGATGGCGATGTTGTGGGCGATCGGCAAAGCGAGAAAGAGCCCCTCCTCCTTGCGGTCCTCGGGGACGAAACCGACCTTCAGCTGCTGCAAATGGCGAACGCCTGATGATGTCGGGAGCGGCATGTCGAGCGTTTTGCCGTTGATGGAAATCGTCCCGGCAAAAGGATGGTAGCGGCCGATGAGGGAGCGCAAGAAGCGCTGCTGGCCCTGTCCCTCAAGCCCGGCGAGGGCGACGATCTCGCCCTTGTGCAACGTCAGCGACAGAGGCTGCGATGTCTCGGTGATCCTGAGATTCTCGACGCGCAGGATTTCGCCGCCCCTGTCGCCCGTGCGATCTGGGAACAGGTCCTGGAGTTCGCGCCCGACCATCATGGCGATGAGTTCGTCTGCGGTGATCTCGGACACCGTTCTGGTGCCGACCAGTGCGCCGTCCTTCAGCACCGTCACAGTGTCGCACAGCTCGAAGATTTCCTCCATGCGATGCGAAATATAGACGATTGCCTTTCCGCTATCGCGCAGGCGGCGGATATTGCGGTTGAGCACATCGACATCGGCCGCGTTGAGCGCCGCTGTCGGCTCGTCGAGAATAAGCACGCCGGCGTCGGCCTGGATGCAATGCGCGATCTCGACGAATTGCCGCTCGGCAATGGTCAGGTTGGAAACGAGTTGCGAGGAGTCTAGCGTGAGACCGAGTTCGCCGAGTGCCTTGGCGGTTCGGCTGTTCATCGCGGAATAGTCGATCGAGCCGAACCGGTTCGTCGGCTCCCGGCCGAGAAACATGTTCTCGGCGATCGACAGATTAGGCAGCAGCGAGTGTTCCTGGAAAACGGTCGAGATGCCGGCATCGAGCGCGGCGCGCGGTGACTTCAGATCGAGCTTTTCCCCATTCATGAAGATCCCGCCGGAATCGGGCTGATACACGCCCGCCAGGATCTTCATCAAGGTCGATTTTCCGGCGCCGTTCTCGCCCATCAGGGCGTGAACGCTGCCGGCCTTCAGATCGAGGGAAACGGAGTGGAGCGCCTTGCTTCCCCCGAATGCCTTCGAAATGTGCGACATCTCGATAAGATTGGCCACTAAACCCTCGCTTCACCACTGGAAGGGCCCGCGGGGACGCTTGTCCACTCCCCGCCGGCCACGGCGTGTCACTTCTTGCCGTAATATTCCTTGAGCTTTTCTTCGGGGAGTTCGCTCGGCCACCAGACATTGGCCGTCAGGTCGTCGCGATAGTATTTCGCGGCCTTGTCCTTGTCCCAGCCATCAGGGTTGTAGACATAGCGCTTGTAGAGTTGCTTGCCCTCGAGCAGGGCTACAGCGGCGCGCACGCCGGCAGCACCCTGGGCCGGGCTGTATTCCGGAGAGATCGACTTGAATCCATCCGTGATCCACTGGCCGAAATAGCCATTGTTGCCCTCGCCCGAAATCGGCGGGATCGGCGTGCCGAACTGCTTGAAGACATCGACGCAGGCGCGCGTCATGTCGGCGCCGGACGACCAGATGCCGTCGACCTGCGGATTGTTCAGATAGAGCGTCTCGCACAGCTTCTTGGCCTTGTCATACTGCCAGTCGCCATGCTCCTCGGCGATGATCTGCACATGCGTGCCCTTGAGCGATTCCAGTAGCCCATTGTAGCGGTTGGTGTCTTCCGGGTGGCCGGCAAGGCCACGCAGGACCCAGATCTTGCCGTTGTCGCCAACGGTCTTCACCAGCCAGTCGCCCATTACCTTGCCGAAGTGCTCGGCTCCCCCTTGGATTTCGGTGGTGTAGGCATCGGAATCGATGCGGCCGGTGTGAAGGATGACGGGGATGCCGGCGGCGACCGCCTTGGCAATGCTGGCGTTGGCGGACGTGCTGGTCACCGGCTGAACGATGATCGCGTCGACATGCTGGGCGATCAGATCCTCGATATCGGCTACCTGCTTCTTCTGATCGAAGCCGGCATCGAGCAGGATGAACTTCGAGATGCGCTTGTCCTTTGCCGCGGCATTTTCCGCCTCATGCGCGACCTGCACGGTCCAGGTGTTGGCGTTGACGCCGAAGTCGCTCATTCCGATCACCCAGGGGGGATCCTTCTTGAATGCGCCGGCCGCGGTCATGCGCGTGTCGTCGTGGCGCGGCGCGACGCCGTCCATCAGCTTGATATCTTCCGCGTGCGCCAGGGGCGTTACGGCAAGCGCTGATACAACGAGCATCCCCAGCCCGACGGTTTTCAGCAATCCTAACATTGAACTCCTCCTTGTGGTTGCTCCAGCCGTACGGACGCGCACGGGCCGCGAGACGCTCTCCCGATGCATGCTTGTCGTCGCGAACCGACCTATGCACGCAATTCTCCCGCCCCCGAACACATGTGTGTCGAGGCCCAATTTCGGCTGGACAATGATGACGGTCGAGAACTCCTCCGGGCACTTTAGAAGCATAGTGGGTTTGACCTGTCAATAGTTAGTCATGTTGAATGACTATTCCGTTGCTTGCCTTTCGCCACTCCGCTATTCATCATGAAGAGCGCTCGTCCTGCACCGGCGCGCGGTCAGTCCCGGCGGGAAAATCATGCGATCAGTCTTGTGCTACGGCGACTCCAACACACACGGCCAGATCCCCGGCAAGGGGCCGCTCGAGCGCTATGGCCCGGCTGAGCGCTGGCCGGGGATACTGCGCGCTCATCTAGGCCCCGACTGGTATGTCATCGAGGAAGGATTGAGCGGTCGAACCACCGTCCACGACGATCCGATCGAGGGGGCACACAAGAACGGTAGAACCTATCTCCGCCCCTGTCTGCAGAGCCATGCGACGCTCGACCTCGTCATCATCATGCTCGGCACCAATGACCTCAAGATCCGCTTCAACAAACCGCCGTCGGAAGTGGCTATGGGCATCGGCTGCCTTGTCTACGACATCAAGGAACTGGCGCCCGGTCCGGGCGGCACCACACCCGAAATCATGATCGTCGCACCGCCGCCGATGCAGGACGACGTCAAGGAGTGGAAGTCCATCTTCGCCGGCGCACCGGAGAAATCGCGGCTGCTGGCGCTCGAGTTCGAGGTGCTGGCGGATTCGCTCGAACTGCACTTTTTCGATGCTGGCTCGGTGGTGTCCTGCAGCGAAGCGGACGGATTTCACATCGATGCCGAAGCGCACAGACTGCTTGGCATCGCACTCGCCCGCGCGGTCGATGCGATCGGCTGGAGCCGCTCGACATGAGCAACCATACCGCCGCCCGGCAATGCGCTCTTACCGATGGGGCGACCCTTGCCTGACATGAGGTTTGCACCACCCAATCCCTTGCGCATCGCCGATCGTGCGAGCGGGCTGAACGCGTTGAGCGTGCGCAGCTACAACGAGCGTCTGGTGCTGTCGCTGCTGCTTCAGAACGAGGGCATATCGCGGATGGAAATCGGCGAGAAGACCGGTCTGTCGGCGCAGACGGCCTCGGTCATCGTCCGCTCCCTCGAACAGGAAGGGCTGGTCTCGCAGGGCGAGGCGCAGCGCGGCCGTGTCGGGCCCCCCACCATCCCGCTTTCACTCAACCCGGAAGGTGCCTACGCGGTCGGCGTCGGCTTCAGCCGGCGCAGGATCGACATCGCGCTCATCGACTTCATCGGCACCGTGCGCTTCCACACGCAGTTGCCCGCGGATGAAGCCAATCCGTTTCCGCAAAACAACGATTTGCTTGCGACGATCAGGCAAGCCATGACGAGCCTGCCGGTCGAGGCGCGCAGCCGGGTCGCGGGTATCGGGCTGGCCGTTCCCGATGAGGTCGACGCCATGGCTGCAACCGGCAACGGATCGAGCACGTCCCTGAAGGCTTTGCAAAGCGAGATCGAAGAGCAGATCAAGCTGCCGGTCTTCGTCCAGAACGACATCACCGCGGCGGCCGGCGGCGAGAGCATGTTCGGCGTCGCAAAGCCGCTGAACGACTATTTGTTCTTCTATCTCGGAGCTAGGCTGCAGAGCAGGCTCATCCTCAACCACCAGATCTATAAGGGAAACTCCAGTGCCAGCTTCGATCATGGCCTCATGCGCCTGGAAAGCGAACTGGCCATGCGCGGACGCTCGTCCGAAATCATCTGGAGCAGCAGCCCTGAGTGGCCTGATCTTGGAGAGGCCTACACCGAATGGCTGGGGGAATGCTCAAACCGCCTGAAAGCATCGATCTCGGCGCTGACCCAGTTTGTCGAGTTCAGGACGGTCCTCCTGTCCAGCTATGCGCCGCAGAAAATCGCCAAGGCCTTGTGCGCCGATATCGGCCGGGAATTTGCCGCTGTCCAAGCGTTGCCAGCGCGGGTGACCATCAGCCCGAAAGCCGTCGGCGCAGCCAGCCTGCCGTTCAGCTCGCGGTTTATGATTCAATGATCGGAACGCTGATAACAGAAGGGTTGCAAAGCCCCATCTGAGACGTGGATGCACGCGGTTTGAATGTCGGCTAACTCCGGTGCGAGAAGCTGTCCCTCACGCCATCTTCTGTGACCTCGCGCATCAGGAACGGGATGCCGACGACCGTCATCGGCAATTCCGCGCGGAAGCGGATGTGCGTGGGACCTCGTAATGCACGATCTGGCCTGGGGTGATGGCCCGTCACCCTGTCGGAGCACCGCGACGCCGGCGTAGTGGCTTCCCAATTGCCAGAAGGGCAGCGGGAACCGCCCGCGCTCCTCTTCAACGATGCGGAAGCCCGCCTCTCGGATCAAGTGCAGCGGTTGGCGGTTGAGATGACAGCCGCCGGCGATCTGTCCCCACGGCTTGTTCAGCCGCTCCTGCCATCTGCGGCCGCGCCGCCCCTCGGCCTGGCCGTGCTCGATGAAGATCAGCCGGCCCATAGGTTTCAATATGCGGCGGATCTCGGTCAGCGCCGCGTCAGGGTCGGGAATGGTGCAGAAGGCATAGGTGACGACGACCGTGTCGGCGAGGCCATCGATCAAGGGCAGCCTTTCGCCGCTGGCCCGGATGCAGTCGACGTCGAACGGCAGGGAACGGATCTTCGGTTCGGCCAGGCCAAGCATTGTGCCGTCGGGATCGATGCCGACCAGCCGCTCCACCCTGGCGGCGTCGTAATAGGGAAGGTTCAGGCCGGACCCGAAGCCGACTTCGACGACAATGCCCTGCGCCCGCGGGATCAGGCGCCTTCGCATGCGCGCGAACACGTTTGCCGAACAGCCGGCGTGGACGAGGTAGGGAGCAATGCAGCGTGCGTACCAGGAGAGACAGGATTGGCACATGTCTCAGCCTCCTTTCCCTGCGTTCTTGACGCCGATGGGAACGCCACCCCCGGCAATGGCCTCGGACGTGCAATGCTGGCTGAGAGTATTGACCGGTGACATTTCTCGCTCCAAGGAGTCTCCTGATCGGGCCCGATCGGCCCGACGTCGTGGGATGGATAGAAGGCCGGCGTCCCCTGAACGTCCCCGCTCGGCCGCGTACGGGTCGATGGAAAGATTGGAGTTCCGACTTCTGGGGTTTCCGGAGTTCCGTCTGAACGGGCAGCCGGTGGAGCTCGCCTTGCGCAAGGCGGCCGCGCTCCTCATCTATGTCGCCGAGGCCGGCGGGCCCGTGGCGCGCGAGGTCGCCGCCACGCTTCTGTGGCCCGAAACCGACGAAGAAGCCGCACGAGCACGCCTTCGGCGCACACTGCATAAAATTCGCATCGCGTTCGGCACGGAGGTCATCGCCGCCACGGGGGCATCCCTCAGCCTACACCCGGCGCTTTTCGTCGAGCTCGACTCCAAGGTTTTCGAGCATGCCTGCAATGTCGGCCCGCTCGACGAGGCGGCCGACATCTATAAGGGCGACTATCTCGGCGGCTTCTCACTCCCGGATTGTCCGGAATTCGACGAATGGGTCTTTTTCAGGCGCGAGGCCTTGCGTAGCCGACTGGTGCAGACGCTGGAGCGTACCATCGAAGCGAAGATCGCCGGCGGCGAACCACGCAGCGGGGTGGTGCATGCGACGCGCCTGGCGGCACTCGACCCCTTGAGCGAAAGTGCGCACCGTCACCTGATCCGCGCCCACCTGGCGGCCGGGGACAGGGCGGCAGCCGAGCGCCAGGCCGAAAGCTGTGTCCGGCTGTTACGAGACGAACTCGGCGTAGCGCCGGACCCGGCCACGCTTGCCCTGGTGCGGGAGCCAACTCAAGATGTCACTTTGGACGTGCCCAGGACGCGCTACGTCGAAGTGGACGGCATCCATCTCGCCTATCAGATCGTCGGCAGCGGACCGACGGACATCGTGCTTGTTCCCGGCTTCATTTCGCATGTCGAGCGTATCTGGGAAGACAGACGCTGCCGCGCCTGGATATCAGCGGTTTCGCGCTTGGGCCGCCTGATCCTGTTCGACCGGCGCGGCATGGGACTTTCCGACCGTGTCGGTGTCCGTGCCACAGTCGAAACGACAGCGCAGGATATTCTGGCAGTCATGAACGCGGCCGGCAGCAGCCGGGCCTTGCTCATCGGCGCCTCGGAAGGCGGGCCGGGTTGTGTCCGTTTCGCCATCGATCATCCGGATCGGCTCATCGGCCTTGTCCTGTGGGGCTCGCTCGCGAAAGGCAGCCGCGCGTCGGACTATCCCTTCGCCTTGACCGCCGCGCAATACGATCTGTGGAAGCAGCGGCTGATCGCCGGCTGGGGCGGCCCGGCGGAAATCGAGACGTTCGCCCCGGGCCTCACCGGAGACCGCCAGGCGGAGACCTGGTGGGCGGGATTGCTCAGGGCAGCCTCCAGCCCCGGCGCGGTCGCGGGCCTGCTCGAAGCCCTGCGTGATACCGATGTCCGTTCCCTGCTCGCAAAGGTCTCCGTCCCGACGGTTGTCCTGCACCGGTCCGGCGACCGCGCCGTGCGCGTCGAGGCGGGGCGGCTCCTGGCCGCCGGGATCCCGGGCGCGCGGTTCATCGAGGTCGCCGGTGACGACCACTGGTTTTGGGTCGGCGACCAACAGCCGCTGCTCGACAGCATCAGCGCGCTTGCACGAAGCAGCTGATGCGCGATTGCGGCGTCAGCCGCCGTCAGTTCCGCGTGTGGAAATGGCTGTGGGACTGACCGCGAATGGCGAGGCCGGCGCGGATGCCATTTTGGCCATGCTCCGGGACGACGCCGGGCGGCGTCGAGCACGACGTCCGGTGGAAGGCCGGTTTTCGGCCTATTTCGGTGCAGCGGCAGCGGTTCCGCCCGGCGGTATGATCCGCATCATGGATCTCGACACCGTGTCGCCAGGCTTGAACGGGACCGGGACCTTGTTGCTTACCGGCTTCACGCTTTGCAGGAACGCCGCGATCGCCATGGCATCGTCCGCTGTGAGATGCGCAAAAGCAGGCCAGGGCATAATCGGCGCCAGGGTGCGGCCGTCCGGCCGCTGGCCCGTCTGGATCGCAGCGACGATCTGCTCCGGGGTCCAGCTGCCGATGCCGGTCTCCTTGTCGGGTGTGATGTTTCGACCGGGAAAGACACCGACGCCAGGTATCTCAAAGCCCACATCCGAGCCGCCAAGAAAACGCGACATATCGGGTTTGCCGAAGAAGTAGCCGGGCGTGTGGCAGTCGTTGCAGCCGGCGATCGTGACCAGGTACTCGCCACGCGCGACCTGCGCGTCGTCGGCCATGGCGGCGTATGATGGAAGGGCGACGACCGAGGCCGTGAGCAATGCGAGACGAACTGACGCTGGAAACATGGTTTTCTCCCTTGGTTTGTTCTTGGCTTCTCCTATGACCTTTGTCGTGCTCCCGTCGGGGGCTGCCGTTACGCAGCCCGGCCAGCCGATTGCGGCGCACCTGATCCGCTCTACGTTGCGCCTTACGGTTTGCGGCCGATCACGGCGCCGTTCGCGGCGGGAGCATCGAACCAGACCGTCTCGACGTGCCTGAATCCGGCTTCCTCGAGCCACGCCGAATACTCGGCCGGGGTGTAGTTTCGTCCTTCCGTCTCGATCAGCATGTTGAGGCTCATCAGCGCGGCCGGCGCCGGGCCGGTCTTTTCATCATTGACGAGAAGCTCGCTGATGACGACCGCGCCGCCGCTTGGCAAAGCCTCGAAGGATCGGCGCAGCAGGGCGCGGTTCTTCGCCTCGTCCCAATCGTGCATGATCATCGACAGGAGATGCACGTCGTGATCCCCGGGAAGCTGTTCGAAGAAATTGCCGTCCGCGGTCTCGATGCGGTCGGTCAAGCCGGCCTCGGCGATCTTTCCCGCGGCGATCGCGGCGACATGCGGCAAGTCGAACACGGTCGCACGCAGCGCCCCATATTGTTTGCAAAGCTCGATGTCGTACGCGCCCGATCCGCCGCCGATGTCCAGGAGGCGGCGGAAATGACTGAGATCCACGGCTTCGCCGAGCTTGCGCGCGGTCATCGTGGAAAGCGAATGCATCGCCTCCCAGAAAAGCGCCAGCATCGTAGGATCCTCGCCCTCGAACATCGAGGATTGCACTGCCGGATCCCATGTGGTTGGCCGGTTCGTGCGCAGCGCCTCTGCAAGCCTTCCCCAGCCCGCATAGAGTCGCTTGTCGGCCATCTGCACGAAGCCGCCGAAGTAATACGGCTTACCCTTCACGAGATAAGTTTCGCTTAAGGGCGTGTTGCGATAGCGGCCGTCCGTTTTCTCCAGGAGCCCAAGTGCAGCGCAGCCGGTCAACAGCATCTCGGCCGGTCGTTGATGCAGGCCGAGCGCTTCCGCCAAACCGGCAACCGTGATGGCGGCGCCGCTCGCAAGGCGGCTGAAGAGGTCCAACTCGTGCGCGGCGGCCAGAGTCTTGAAGGCCCAGAAACCGGTCGAAAGCGCCATCAGTGGGACAGCGGAAGGAAGCTCTTGCTTGGTGACGATTGGTCGGTCGGCCGCGCGCAGCCCTGTCTCGCCCGGGATCGAACCGGGCTGGTGGGCAAGCGTTGTCGTGCGCGTAGCAGAGCGCTGATGGTTGGGCATGGCACTCTCCCCAAAATGTTGACGGTTGGTTCGCAGCTTCGAGCCGCGCGGTGGTCTCGACGGCGCGGGTTTCGAAAATGCCGCCGATCGAATGGTCCACCAGCAAGCGGCGGCGGCCTTGTGCTCGCAAGGCCGCGCCGATGGCGCGCAATAGGGTCAGCCCTGGCGACCGGCGTAGGATCGGCCCCGTGGTCCGAATGTCCCTCAACAGCTCGGGGGACAAATCCGCGATTGCCCGACCTCTTGAGACGGATAATTGCCAAGTCTTGAGGGCCGCGACTGTGGTTTTCGGCATAGACCAAGGTAGTCGCACGCTCGACGGGTGATGGATTCGAGTCTCCGCTCGAGGCATTTCAGCCTGCCATAGCCAGCCATCCGCTTCTTCCCTTGCCGCCGAAGCAATGGTAAGGAGGCTAGAGGACCGATAGAAGTGCCAATTCATGGATTCTTGGCCAGTCCAATTCCAATTGGCATGACGACACTTGCAAGGCGCTACCGCTAAGCCAGCGCAGGACGCAGGAGGACTGGTGGCAGGCTGAATTCCAGTGCCTGCGTCAGACCAATTCCAGTGCTGAACAATGACCGCCTTTCACATAAGCCTGGTCGGGCGCAAGAATCTCAGCGGCGAGATTTATCGTCAGATACGGCGCGCCGTTCTGGATCGACGGCTGCGGCCCGGCGACCCTCTGCCGCCTGGCCGCGAACTGGCGCGGACGCTTGCCGTGTCGCGTGCCACCGTGACCGTGGTTTATGAACGGCTCGCCGCGGAAGGGTTCGTGACATCCCGGCAGGGGTCTGGGACGTTCATCAGCGAATTGGTCGTGCCGGCCGGGCGAGAAAAGACCGGACGCCGATCTACCGGCGTGCTCCAGCCACGCCAGATCTGGGAGGCGATAGCCCCACCACCCGCATTCGAGCCGGTTCGGTTCGACTTTCACGCCGGGTTTTGCGATGCTTCGCTGTTTCCGCACGGGGCGTGGCGGCGGTCGGTGGTTTGGGCGCTGCGTTCGGGCGAAGCGACCGCCGGCACTTACGAGCATCCCGCCGGACATCACGATCTCAGGGTCGCAATCGCCAGGCACATAGGCATCTCCCGAGGGATCGGGGCGGCTGCGGACGACATCATTGTCACAAACGGTACGCAGCAGGCACTGGATGTCCTGGCCCGCGTCCTGCTGGCACCGGGCGATGCAATTGCCATTGAAGATCCGGGCTACGGTCCTCCGAGGCATTTGTTCAAGGCCTTGGGTATTCGTGTGGTCGGTGTACCGGTGGATCGCCAGGGTCTGGTCGTTGATGCGCTACCGCGCGGAGTCCGAGCGGTGTATGTCACGCCGTCTCATCAATTTCCGCTTTCGGTGACGATGACGCTGCCGCGCCGGCAGGCGCTGCTGGCCTGGGCCGAGCGAAATAACGCGGCCATCATCGAAGACGACTACGACAGCGAGTTCCGTTTCGGGGGCCGTCCCCTCGAGCCGTTGCAGACGCTCGACGCAAACGGCCGGGTCATCTACGTCGGCTCCTTCTCGAAGACAATGCTGCCGATGCTTCGGCTGGGCTTCATATTGACGCCGCCATCGCTGCGAGCGGCCGTGCACAAAGCGAAATTCGTCAGCGACTGGCATTCATCGACCCCGGCGCAAGCAGCGCTCGCGCGTTTCATCGATGAGGGCGCCTTTGCGCGTCACATCCGTCGGGTGAACGCAATCTACCGGGAACGGCACCAGATCATCGCGAACGCCATCGCCAATGATTTTGCCGATCATCTCGAACTCATCCCATCGACAACGGGGCTCCATCTCACCGCTCTTGCCCGGAAAATGTCGGCGGACCAGATCGCCGAGGTCGCGCGCCGCGCAGCCGATCGCAGCGTCGCCGTCCAGATCCTGTCACGGTTCGCCGTGAACGCCATACCGCGAGCCGGCATCATGCTGGGGTATGGCGCCATTCCGACGCCCCGCATCGAAGAAGGGTTGCATTTGCTGCGCGCCTGTTTCGACAGTGAACCGTCCTGACCTTCGATTTATCTACGCCACGCGTGGTTGAGCTGGCCTGGGTTTGACCACGGTGGCGAGTACGATGCCGGTGACGATGAAGGCCGCGCCGACCAGATCGTAATCGTGCAAGCCCTCGCCGAGCAGCAGATAGGCTAACACAGCGACGAACACCGTCTGCAGGTAGAGCAGCATGCTCGCTCGGCTCGCACCGAGCGTTTCCACGCTTTTATTGTAGAGATAGTACATCAAGGCGCCGCCCGGACCGGCCAGATAGGCGAGCGCGAGAATGCTGTGGACGTCCATGGCGGAGCGTTCGTCGTTGAACAATTCCCACACATGGAACGGCAAGGCGACCAGCGCACCGGCGCCGAGCAGCAGCACGACCATCGGCAGGAGTTCGATGCCGAATTTGGCACGGCGCAAAAGCACGGTGTACAGGCCCCAGCAGAACGCGCTGCCGACGATCCACAGCTCGCCGGCGTTGAACTTGAGTTGCAGCAGCGCCGTCAGGTTCCCGTGGGCAACGATGAAAATCATCCCGGCTAGCGCAACCAGCGCGCCTAGCGACTTCCACAGCCCGAGCGGCTCGCCAAGCACGAAACGGGCGAGCACCATCGTCATGACAGGCGACAGCGCCATGATGATGCCGGCCGTGGTGGCGTCGGTGTCGTTGAGGCCATGGTAGATCATACCTTGGCACAGGGTGAGGCCGATCGCCCCCACCGCGACGACCTCCACGACGCGCGTTCGCAACAGTCCGATCATCGCGTCGTGATGACGGTGCACGATCGGCAGCAGGATGGCGCAGGCAAGCGTCAGCCGCCAGAAGCAGAGGCCCCAGGGTGGCATTTCAGGCGCCACCCATTTGGCCGCGATATAGACGCCAGCCGAAAGCAGCCAGCACAGGACGGCGGCCGGATAGCCGGTCACGGAGGGCACGACCTCGGGTTGCGCGACGTGATGCGCTATCGGCATTGCCTGCATGTCATGCCCTCCCCTTCGATGACGTCGGCCCGATGCGACAATATAGCCTGCGCGGTTGGGTCGTGCATCCGTTTTGAAAGGCGAAAGAAACTGCACTTGGCCGCGGCGCCTGATACAGGCCCCTGTTCCGATCGTGCGGCGCTCGGTGGCTCGCTCGCGATCCAGGCGCGAGCGTAGCCGGGTTTGGAAATGTGAGCGACAGATAGAACCAGTGCACAATTGCGATAAGATGTTTCACCATTCCGGTTTTCGAGGTCCAATGTCTGAAGTGGACTGGCTCAGCCATCTCTTGCAAATCATCACCGTTACCGGCCAGCTCGAGGTCCGCTGCGCCTACGGTGCGCCGTGGCGCATTGCCTGGAGCAAGGCTGCCGCAAACGAAATTCCCTACCATGTCATCGTCAGGGGCCGGGCCATTTTGGAGGATCCGGACACGAGAGCAGCAAGGGAGCTGGTGAGTGGAGATATTGTGCTGCTGCCTCACGGCGCGGCGCATGTGCTGCACGACGGCAGCGGGCAAATACCAATCCCTACCCAGCAACGGCGGGGGGCTGCCGGATGGATGCTGAGCGAGAATGATGGCCAGGGCGAGCAACTGGATCTGCTGTGTGGGCGATTTTTTATCGCACCACCCCATGATCGGCTGGTCCGCAACTACCTGCCTGCGGATCTGGTGGCGCGGTCCAAGGACGGCGATGAAGAAAACGGCATCGGCTCCGCCTCCAGCCAACTGGCCGGCCTGGTGACGCTGATGCGAATGGAGTCCGCCGGAGACAGAGCCGGAGGACGCGCCATTCTCAACGCGCTTTCTTCGGCCCTGTTCACACTGGTACTGCGCGCGGCGAGCCAATCCGGGAAAGCCCCCGAAGGCTTGTTGGCCCTGGCCGGCAATCCCCGGCTTGCTCCAGCCATTTCCGCGATGTTCGCCGATGCGGCACGGCCCTGGAAACTGCCCGATCTGGCCGAATTGTGCGGGATGTCGCGCGCTACGTTCATGCGCCAGTTCCAGGACAAGCTGGGTCGCTCCGCGCTCGATTTGTTGACCGATCTCCGCATGAGCCTGGCCGCCAACGAGTTGAAGAAGCCGGCGATCAGCACCGAGGCCGTGGCCGAGACCGTCGGGTATCAATCCGTTTCGGCGTTCCGGCGTGTTTTCGCCGAAAGGACGGGGATGACGCCGGGGGAGTGGCGGCGACTGGCGCACAAGGGCGAGTAAGACGCGCGGTCCGGAATCGAGAAAGCGCAATTTGATCCTTTCGCGCATCACATTGAGCTAATTCAGCCTCGAAATAATCACTCTTCCCCGTAGATTAGGCTCCGCAATCACTTGATAAGGGAGCCATCCAATGAACTGCCTCGCCACCACCGGACCCGCAACCCGCGTAGCCGCCCAGATCTTCGCGCAAACCGGGAAGAGCGAAAACGCTTTCGCGACGAATGCCGTCATCGAAACGATCCTAAGCCGCAGCGCCGCCAAGTACTACGATCCCGCTGCCACCCTGAGCGACGACCAAATCCGCGACCTGGTGCGTATCGGCACGTCCGCGCCAACCTCCTTCCACCTGCAGAACTGGCGCTTCATCGCCGTACGCTCGCCGGAAGCCAAGGCACGGCTGCGCCCGATCGCCTGGAATCAGCCGGCGATCACCGATGCGGCCGTGACCTTCATCATCATCGGCAGGCTGGCCGATGCCAGCACCGTCCCAGCCCGCCTGGCGCCCGTGGTGGAGGCCGGCATCATGCCGGCGCACCTGGTGCCGGAATGGGAGATCCCCGCTCGCGGTTTGTATGACGATCAGCCGCGGCGCCAGCGCGACGAGGCGGTACGCTCCGCGACCTTTGGCACCGCGGCGATCATCTACACGGCCCGGTCGTTGGGCCTGGGTTCGACACCGATGATCGGTTTCGACGCCGAGGCCGTGCACCGCGAGTTCGGCCTGGCCGAAGACGAAGTGCCGGTGATGCTGCTGACCGTCGGCCCGGAGCGAGCCGGCAACTGGCCGCAGAAGCCGCGCATGCCGGTGGCCGATGTCCTGGACTTTGCATAATCCCCAGCAACTCCAGATCTTACGGAGACAAGGATGGCAAGAACTGCCGCTCTCGTGGAAGGCGCCGCGCCAATGGCTGATTGCGTGAGAGATCGAAGACCTTCCACGCCCGTAAATTACCCCGAACCAACAAATGTCTGAGGAGACAATTCCCATGAAAGCGATCGTAGTGACGGACCAGGCTGCAGGAACGGCCGGGATGAAGGTGGTGCAGCGGCCCGAGCCGCAGGCGGCGATAAACGATGTCGTCGTCGAGATCCATGCGTCGGGGTTCGTCCCGACCGAGCTGACGTGGCCCTCGACCTGGACCGATCGCGTCGACGGCGACCGGACGCCATCGATCCCCGGGCACGAGCTGGCCGGGGTGGTCACCGCCCTGGGCTACGGTACGACGGGACTGTCGGTGGGCCAGCGGGTGTTCGGCCTCGCCGACTGGTATCGCGACGGCACCCTGGCGGAGTATATCGCTATCGAGGCCCGCAACCTCGCGCCATTGCCGGGCGATGTCGACTTCACGGTGGGCGCTAGCCTGCCGATCTCGGGCCTGACCGCGTGGCAGGGACTGTTTCAGCACGGCCGTCTTCAGGCGGGGCAGAGCGTCCTTGCGCATGGCGCGGCCGGCGCCGTCGGGTCGATGGTGACGCAGCTCGCACGAGAGGCCGGCGCCTACGTCATTGGCACCGGACGCTCTGCCGACCGCCAGAAGGCGCTCGACTTCGGCGCAAACGAATTCGTCGACCTCGAGAACGACGCCCTCGAAGACGTGCGCGGCGTCGATCTGGTGTTCGATGTCATCGGCGGCGACATCCAGAAGCGGTCCGCGGCGCTGATCCGAGCCGGAGGCACGATGGTGACTGTCGTCGGCCCGGCCGAGGCGAGGCCCGTGGATGGCCTGGCGGTCGACTTCGTCGTCGAAGCCGATCGTGCCCAGCTGAGCGAGATCGTCCAGCGGGTGCGGAACGGACGGCTGCGGACGAACATCGGCAAAGTCGCTCCTCTCGACGAGGCGATCGCCGCCTTCAACTCGACCGAGCGACGCGCGGGGAAAACGGTCATCCGCGTTCGCCCGTGAGGTCTTGGGGGAGAGAGGGACGGTTCCTCTCTCCCCGATTTCGTCCAGACGGGCGGCCCCGGATAGGTTGCGAGCAGCGATATCTCATGTCGGCCCCGCCGGTTTCGGTGTCGCATTCTGTTGGCCCGCCGGGCCGCCGACCGGCAGACATACCCAGAATGTTGATTTCGAGGCGGGACGAAGATGTTCGTCCCGCTATTCGAGATACGGCGCCAGTACATCTTCGATCCATTTCATGAATGCGCGGACGCGGCGCGACAGATTGCTGCGATGTGCTACGACGAAGGACACGGGGATCGCCCGGCGACGCAAATCGGGCATGATCTCCACCAGCGCTCCACTCTTCAAGTATTGGCCAATCCCCAGAAGCGGCGCTTGAATCAGGCCAAGGCCGGCGACGGCGGCAGCGTCGTAGGTCTGCGCGCTGTTGACGTGTAGCGCGCCTGGCAACTGACGCGTCGAGTAGCCGTCGCCGTCCGGATATTCCCATCCATGCGGTCTCGCGCCCAGCATCGTCGAAAAATGAATTGTCCGATGTTCCTGGCGCTGGAGGTCGTCCAGCGACCGAGGGACGCCATAGCGCGCCAGATAAGCGGGACTGGCGGCGTTGACCATGCGCAACAGGCCCAGCGGGCGGGCAATCAGCGTCTCGTCTCCGATGGGACCAAGTCGCAAGACGCAGTCAAACCCCTCTTGAACCAGATCGACTTGCCGGTCGGTACTCGACACCTCCAGCTCCAACTCGGGGTGAGCCGCCATGAACTCCGGCAAGGCCGGAACGATCGTCGTGCGGGCCACTTCGGTCGGGAGATCGACCCGTAAACGCCCGCGAAGCGCCACGCGATCGCCCGCGAACATCGAGTGCAGATCATCGACTTCAGCCAGCAGATCGCGGGCACGGGCATGAAATGCGCGCCCGTCCTCCGTCAACCGCACGCTGCGCGTCGTCCGGTGCAGGAGCCTGGCACCGACATCTTCTTCCAGCTTCCGGACCGCCGTCGAGGCCCTCCCCTTCTGGATGCCCAGGCTATCGGCCGCGCGGGTGAAGCTGCCCATTTCCGCGACCGTTATGAAAATGAGGACGTGCTCGAGATTCTGCATTCGTGCCTCGTATTGTTTTCCAGAAAGAGAACAGTTGGTTCATTTCCTCGGTGTTTATCACACTCAGGAGGCACAGTAAGTTTCGGATATGGGATCTCCCCATCGGAGAACGACAAGTGTCCGAAACCATGAACCCGCGTCAGACAGCCGAAACCGTGACCTTGCATCGCGCCCTGTGGACCGGCCGGATCATGAGCGCGTTTGTCGTTATCGTTCTGGTGGCAGACGGCACCATCCAGCTTTTTGCGCCGGCACAGATCGCGAGCATGTTGCAGGAAACCGGGTTCGCGCTGGACCTGACCCGTGTCGTGGGTCCCATCATACTCGCCTGCGCCATCCTCTACGCCATTCCGGCCACCGCCGTCCTCGGCGCGATCCTGGTGACGGGCTTTTTGGGCGGTGCCATCTGCGCCCACGTCCGCATTGGTGAGTTGGGGTCGCCGCCGGAGATCATTTCCCTGCTTCTGGGCGCGCTGGCATGGGGCGGCCTCTATCTGCGCGATCCCCGAGTCCGGGCCATTCTACCACTCATCCATTGAACCAACCGGGGCAGTGCCCTGTCCCTCAACATCAGGAGAAAACACATGTTTCTAGTCATGGGAATCACGGGAAAAGTTGGCGGCGCAACGGCAGAACATCTGCTGGCGCACGGCAAGGAAGTACGCGCGCTTGTCCGCAATCGCGAGAAGGCAGCCAACTGGGCGAGCAAGGGCGTGGAGCTGGTAGAGGGCGATTGGAATAATTCGGCAGCCATCGAGGAAGCGCTCGGAGGCGTCGAAGGCGCGTTCGTCATGTTGCCCCCTGTCTGGGCGCCCTCGCCCGATTACAAGGAAGCAAAGGGCGTGATTACAAATTATGTCGAGGCGCTCACCAAGGCAGCGCCGCCGCGCGTGGTTGCGCTTTCGTCGATGGGCGCGAACAGAACCGGCGGACACGGGGTGATCACGGCCCTGTCGCTTCTGGAGCGAGGTTTTCGCGACCTGAAATCGCCAATCGCATTTGTGCGCGCCGGCGGGTTCTTCGAAAACTTCCTCTACGGCTTGCAGGTCGCGCAGGGCGGAACGCTACCGGTCTACTACAATCCGACAAACCGCAAATCGACCATGGTCGCGACGAACGACATCGGCGCGGAGGTCGCAACCCTTTTGACCGGGCCGGCGTGGTCGGGCCAGCGCGTCATCGAGCTTGGTTCGATGGTCACCGCCGATGACGTCGCGGGACAGCTGGGTGAAGTCCTCAATCGCGACGTGAAAGCCTTTGCAATCCCGCGTGCAGGGTGGGCGAAAGCCTTCGAGCAATTCGGCATCCCGAAAGGCCACTCCGGACCTGCCGAAGAAATGTTCGAAGCCGTGAACGCGGGATGGATGGACCTTGGCGTCGCGAGTACGGAGCACGTAGCCGGTACGACGTCCGCACGCGATGTGTTCGAGGCTGCACACAACGCCGCCAAGGCGTAAACTTCCCGCTTCTGCGTCAGACGCGGGCGGGAAGTGCTCAACAGTTCAAAGCGACGCGAGCGCCTCCACCCCCGCCTGACCTTCTGAATTTAGTAATTTCTGTCTCGCGATGCCTGCATCCGGTGGTGCGAAATTCAAACGTCGAAGAAGCGAACCAATGTTGTCGATCGGCTGCGGCTTTCAAAAGACATGGCCGAAACTCTAAAAACATCGGTCAGGCTCAACCTTTTCTTCTGATCTCGACGGCTCCTTGCCGCGCAGGCAGTTGCTAAGCCAGATATCCGCATCTTTTCGTTCCATAACGGACCAGCCGCTCCGACCGCAAAAGCGACATCTCACAATCGTCTCGGCAACCGCACCTTCCTGCCCCGCGCGGCCCAACCGGCTCGCGGAAATGCTCTCACGCAGTTTCTGCGTCACGGCCGCCATAGCGACATATGCGATGTTGTCCTAGGCAGCACAATCGGTTTTGTGACCGCAACCAGCGCAGGCCGAACGATCAGCGCTTATCGCAGGTGGTGTCCGGGCTAGCCATTTTCGCGAACAATGCCGAGCGACTGATCCTTGGAATTTCGGCCCGATGCCGTGACCAACTATTCGAACGCGCACTCTTTGCGGCTAGCTTTTTATTACGCAGCTAGCTTTTTATTACACTGCGGCTTAGATGACGATAGTGTTTGTTCCGATGCGCTTCCCTGCTACGAACGATAATATTAGTTGGCCGCTTAAGACGCCTCTGCATTGACGACTGGACAGTGCCGTTAGGTTCGGAGAGGCTAGATCAATGAAAGCGACCATGCCACCTACCCGTATTCACCTGCCTCCGCCCCTGCTCAGCCAGCTAGACAACCGCGACGCGGCACTCTGGCTCTCGGGACCGGAGGTTGAAGGCCTCGAGCCCGACATGGTCGCCCGGCTGTGTCGGATGCCATGGAACATTGTTCTGTCAGAGTCCGCCGACGAAGCGATGCTTGCGCATCTCGACGAACCTGAGCCTGTTGAAGGCCTTTTGGTTCGGCGACGCGGCCTCGTGCATACTGTGGATACGGATCCTGCCGAGATTCTTCTGCCGCCGAGGCATTTAGCTGTGTTGCTCTTGAATGGACGCGGGGCCCAGCGTCGGACCGGGATGACCGCGTTAACACGTCGGCTCACGATGCTTTCAGAACTGCGCAAGCGATCCATAAAGCAGTTGGTCGTGGCCATAGCGGGGCCATTCGAAGTTCCTACCGATCTCGCTGACATGTGGGCGGACGGGTTCCGTACGATTGTCACTTTCGTTTCGGACGATCCCTCAGCTGACGAACTAATAGACCAATGGCGCAGTTCCGTATCCGGCCCACCAGTCGGGTTGATAAGGTTGTCTCCAACTGATTTTGCACACGAGCTCGAGCATCAATTTCTCGAAGGACGTGACGGCAAGATCGTCCTACGCATGCGCGACGAGCGGGGGGGCACAAGATTGGTGGACGTCTCAGAAATTGATGACCCACAGCGACCAGTCCTCGCCGGGTACGAGCTTCTGGGAAATGAACTACTTACATCGCTCCTCCCTAGCGACCTCGCGGCAGCGGAGGTGGACGGGTTTTTCGCGAACACCACTATGTCATGGCGACCCTACGCGGCTGGCATGGTTTGGGAGCGCGATCCATCAGCTTGGTCAAAAGTTAAAGCACGGTTGCGAAGTCTTGATCAAAAGGGACCAGAAGAGAACAGGATACTCTACATTTCGGCGGAGTCTGGCGCGGGCGCGACTACCTTCCTCCGTGACCTCGCTTGGAAGTCAGCAGAATCCGGCTATCCCACCCTCGTTGCACGTGCTGCTCCGTTCACGACTAGCGGCTTAGAGATGACTAACTTCCTTACTCGGCTTATGGCTGCAGGGGATGAAGGAACGTACGACGAAGAGCGCCTGTACGAGACGCCTTGTGTATTGGCTTTTGATCAGGATCATTGGAGCGGGCGGGAATCAGAACTTGTGAGCTTCGCGCGCGAGATAGAGCGCAGTGGTCGTCGCGTCTGTATTCTTCTCGTAGTTGGCATATACGTTGGACTGGGCCTACAAGCTGAACGGCGGTTCGTCGAACTCGCGCACCTAACCCACCAGGTGACACCGAGTGACGCACTTGCCTTGGGGAAGCACCTAAACAGGTATCTCTCGGCCCACAATACCGCTCGCAGCGAGCAGGAGTGGCAAGCGTTTTTCAGATCTACTTCAGTCCAGGAGTCCCAAGGCATCGCGGCGTTCTGGATCGTGCTATCATTCTGGCTGCAGCGTCAGATCGACCTCGGTGAGACTGTTCAGTCGCGCGTCTATCGTCAGTTCAATGCGGCCGGCCTCGACGACAGCATGCGGGTAGCGATCCTCAGGATTGCGGCTTTCAGCACGGTTCGTACGCCGCTGCCGGATGCGCTCCTCCCCCCGACGACAACATGGCCGATTGCGGACCGCCTGCAGGACTTGCGCAAGGAACTGGGTGCATTGGGCCTACTGCGCATTCAAGGCGACGTCGATCGCTATTGGGCGATGGCCCATGACCTGCTTGGTCGGTATCTATTGACGGCGCTGTTTTACGATTTTGAGGCGCGCAAGTCTCTTGGGTACGCGACTGCCTTGAACCCGGAGCACCTTCGGTTTCTCATTCTCAAGGAGATCAGCAGTCTTTCAGCCCTGCAGCGACGCGACCTGCGCGAGGTTGCGGAAAACTTTGCCATCACGATCTTCAAGATCGATCCAGATCATGGTCACGCGATCTTTGTGCCGTTCTGGCGTGAAGCGCTAGAGGCGCTTGACGGAATGCCCAAGTCGCTCCGTACCACCAGCCGCACCTTCCTTCATCACGGCGCGATTTCGCGAAGACGAATTGCCGCCGACGAAGACCTTTTTGCGATGCCGACAGGGGATCGAGTTCTACTCCTGAAGCGGTCGGTCGAGGACATAGAAGCCGCCCTTGGGCTCGAGATGGTCCCTGGCGAAGAGACGGACGTCAATCTCTATAATTCTCTGGCGCTCGCCTACCATGACCTCGCTGATGCTCAAGCGAAGGCCGAGTTCGACCCAGCAATGATTATGAAATCGCGAGCAGCCGCGCGTGAGGCCACACGGCGGGCGTACTCTCTTAACCCTGACAACTCCTTCGTGATGGAGACCTATGCCCGTACCCTATTGAGTCCACTGGACGGCGACTCTAATCGCATCGTCAGCAATGCGCTCGAAGTCCTAAACCTGGTCTATTCGCTGGTTAATAGGCCCGGTTTCGAATCGCGTCGTAACGCCCTAAGCCGACTGTCTCTTGCCGCGTTCGACATCCTGCTGGCGAACAACGCAGGCGAGCTTCGCGACGTCGATCCAGAGTCTGAGGCCGGGGCGACCGTCGTTGCCCTGGCCAGCCTCGCCGAAGGCGTGGAACGTAGCCAAGGCATAGAGCTTGGGAACTATCCCCCCGAAAATCGCAAGAAGGCTGCGGCGCTCCTTGCCGCCCCGATCTTGGCGGGGAATGTCCAGGCGGTGAAACTGAGGTATGCGCTGGCGGTGCTCGACGACCCGCAAAATTTCGAATTACAGTTAGAGCTTCTCCAATCGCTTCAAGGAAGCGGGCCATCGTTTACGCCCCAGATGGAACTCGAAATGGGCCTTCTTCTTTTTCAAGTTGGCCGCTCGCATGAGGCAGATCGGCAGTTCCGAAGATTGCGCGGACTGTGGAGAAAGGGGCAGAACTATGTCGAAGTGCCGCAAAGGCTCCATTGGCTTCTGAACCCTTCACGGACTGACCGCCGCCAAGTGCGAGCGAAGGTCGTGTCGAACGGCGAGGGCAGGAGCTTCGCGCGTGTCCAAGAGTTCGACAACGTCGAGGTCCCGTTTCGGTCAGCGGAATTTGGGGGGGAATTGTTAAGACCAGCCACGTCAATCAATGGATATGTATCCTTCGGCCACAATGGGCCGCTGCTTCGACCGCTTACGGCATCACGAAGGTGACTGGTCTCGTTCATCAGGTCGCTGCACAACTCAGATGGCGGATCGGGAGGAATACCGTGGTCCTTGAGGGTACATCTGACGTAGCATTCCTCGAACACGCCGCTGGTCTGCATTCCCGCGCCTTTGGCGGAGCCATTCTGGACGCGGATTTCGCAGTTGTTGCTGCAGGCTTTGGTGACGACGGTGGTGTAGATGGTGTCAATCGTCGGCTGAACATGATGCGTCAACTCGCGGACACCGATAGGGATCCTTCCGGTGCGATCGTCTATCGGTTCATCGGACTGTTGGACAACGACTGGGCAGGTCGAAACGCTCTTGAAGCAGCCTGCAAATTCGATCGACGCCTTTGCGCGTACACCGATCTCATCCTGCTCCATCCGGTGATGCCCGTGCTTACGGCTGGTGCAGTGAACTTGGAAACGGAGATGATACAGGCGAATCGGCAATTCACTAAGTTAAATTGGGAGATTGAGGACCTTTGCTCAGAACGACTGCTTGCTGCCTTCGAGGTAATTAATCCAGGCGCCGTCACGGCACGCCGCAGCGCTGCCGGACGTACGCATCGCGAATTCGACCGCAAGGCAAAGGCCGAATTAAGGCGATACTTTCTACGGGAGGCGAGTCTCGGAGATGTTCGTGAAATGCTCGCGTTGCTAAAGGCGCTAAGAAGCTACGTCTTCCTACCATATCACTTCATCCAAGTCTGATGGCTGCGCAACCTGGGTCACCCGATTGAGGGCACCCTTGACCCTTCCCATTTCGGATGTCGCCGTTCACCACATTCACTCTGGTCTAGCTGTCGCATCAAGAGCACAGCAGTCATTCGCCGTGCTGAGAGCCAAAGGTTGCGCTGCGGGTAAATTCACGACGATGTCCGCAATCGCCGTCAAATGCGACGTTTCACAACTGTCCTGGCAACCACGCCTTCCTGCCCCGCGCAGCCC
>NZ_VFWL01000011.1:0-193852 GCF_006442495.1 Mesorhizobium sp. B2-1-3 | reverse complement strand
ATCGCCATGGAAGAGAAGCTGCGCTTCGCCATCCGTGAAGGCGGCCGCACCGTCGGTGCCGGCATCGTCGTCACCATCAAAGAGTAATTTGGACTTAAACCGATCTGTCGCGGGCGCGGGTGCCCGCGCCGCGCCAGAACAAGGAAGTGACGCATGAACGGACAGAATATCCGCATCCGCCTGAAGGCGTTTGATCACCGGGTGCTCGACGCCTCGACGCGCGAAATCGTGTCGACGGCCAAGCGCACCGGTGCCAACGTCCGCGGCCCCATTCCGCTGCCGACGCGGATCGAAAAGTTCACGGTCAACCGGTCGCCTCACGTCGACAAGAAGAGCCGCGAGCAGTTCGAGATGCGCACGCACAAGCGTCTGCTCGATATCGTCGATCCGACCCCGCAGACCGTCGATGCTTTGATGAAGCTCGATCTGGCCGCCGGTGTCGACGTCGAGATCAAGCTCTAAGGGAATGAGAGCGCGGTAAGGGGCGGTGCCCCTGGCCCGGAACTCTAAAGGAATTGAACCGATGCGTTCAGGTGTGATTGCAAAGAAGGTGGGAATGACCCGCATCTACAACGATGCCGGGGAACATGTTCCCGTCACCGTTCTCCAGATGGAGAACTGCCAGGTCGTGGCGCAGCGCACGCAGGAGAAGAATGGCTACACCGCCGTTCAGCTCGGCGTTGGCCTTGCCAAGGTGAAGAACACGTCGAAGGCGATGCGCGGCCATTTCGCGACCGCTTCCGTCGAGCCGAAGGCCAAACTTGCCGAGTTCCGCGTCTCCGCCGACAACATGATCGATGTCGGCGCCGAGATCACCGTCGAGCATTTCGTCGCCGGCCAGAAGGTCGACGTCACCGGCACGACGATCGGCAAGGGTTTCCAGGGCGTCATCAAGCGCCACCACATGGGTGGTGGCCGCGCGACCCACGGTAACTCGGTCTCGCACCGCACGCACGGCTCGACCGGCCAGCGCCAGGACCCCGGCAAGGTGTTCAAGGGCAAGAAGATGGCCGGCCACATGGGCGACACGCGCGTCACCACGCAGAACGTCGAGATCGTCTCGACCGATGCCGACCGCGGCCTGATCCTGATCCGCGGCGCGGTTCCCGGGTCGAAGGGTGCGTGGATCCTGGTTCGCGACGCCGCCAAGGTGGCGCTTCCGGCCAATGCGCCGAAGCCCGCCGCGATCCGCCCAGTTGCTGCCGGTATGGGCACGAAGAATGAGGCTCCGGCCACAGAGGGAGCGGAATAATGGATCTCAAGATCACAACGCTGGGCGGCAAGGACGCCGGCAAGGTGAAACTCTCCGAGGAGATTTTCGGCCTTGATCCGCGCGAGGACATTTTGCAGCGCGTCGTGCGCTGGCAGCTCGCCAAGAAGCAGCAGGGCACGCACAAGGCCAAGGGCCGCGCCGAGATCGCGCGCACCGGCGCCAAGATGTACAAACAGAAGGGTACGGGCCGCGCCCGTCACCATTCGGCACGCGCTCCGCAGTTCCGCGGCGGCGGCAAGGCTCACGGCCCGGTCGTTCGCAGCCACGAGCACGAGCTGCCGAAGAAGGTCCGCGCGCTCGGCCTCAAGCATGCTCTCTCGGCCAAGGCCAAGAGCGCGTCGATCATCGTCATCGACGAGCTGAAGCTGACCGAGGCAAAGACCAAGGCGCTGATCGCGAATTTCGCGACGCTGGGCCTGACGAACGCCCTGGTGATTGGTGGCGCCGAGCTCGACCGGAACTTCAAGCTGGCCGCGACCAACATCCCGAACATCGACGTGCTGCCCATCCAGGGCATCAACGTCTACGACATTCTGCGCCGCGGCACGCTGGTCCTTTCGAAGGCCGCCGTCGAGGCTCTCGAGGAGCGCTTTAAATGACCGACCTTCGTCACTACGACGTAATCGTCAGCCCGGCGATCACCGAAAAGTCGACCATGGCTTCCGAGCAGAACCAGGTCGTCTTCAACGTCGCCAAGAAGGCGTCGAAGCCGGAAATCAAGGCCGCCGTCGAAGCGCTGTTCGGCGTCAAGGTGATGGCCGTGAACACGCTTGTCCGCAAGGGCAAGATCAAGCGCTTCCGCGGCACGATCGGCCGCCAGAGCGACGTCAAGAAGGCGGTAGTGACGCTGGCCGACGGCCAGTCGATCGACGTCGCGACGGGTCTCTGAGCAAGGCCGCGAGGACAGGACAATGGCACTTAAAAAATTCAACCCGATAACGCCGAGCACCCGTCAGCTAGTCATCGTCGACCGCTCGGGCCTCTACAAGGGCAAGCCCGTCAAGGGTCTGACCGAGGGCCTGACCAAGTCGGGCGGCCGTAACAATTACGGCCGCATCACTGCACGCTTCATCGGCGGCGGTCACAAGCGTTCGTACCGCATCATCGATTTCAAGCGCCGCAAGTTCGACGTCGTCGGCACGGTCGAGCGCATTGAATACGATCCGAACCGCACCGCCTTCATCGCGCTGATCAAGTATGACGATGGCGAGCTGTCCTACATCATCGCTCCGCAGCGCCTTGCCGCAGGCGACAAGATCGTGGCTGGCGAAGCGGTCGACGTGAAGCCGGGCAATGCGATGCCGCTGGCCTCGATGCCGGTCGGCACGATCGTCCACAACATCGAGCTGAAGCCGGGCAAGGGCGCCCAGGTCGCCCGTTCGGCTGGCGGTTACGCCCAGCTCGTCGGCCGCGACCAGGGCATGGCGATCCTGCGCCTCAACTCGGGCGAGCAGCGTGTCGTTCACGGCTCCTGCATGGCTACCGTCGGTGCCGTGTCCAACCCGGACCACGGCAACATCAACGACGGCAAGGCCGGCCGCACGGTTTGGCGTGGCAAGCGCCCGCACAATCGCGGCGTGACCATGAACCCGGTCGACCACCCGCATGGCGGTGGTGAAGGCCGCACCTCCGGTGGCCGCCATCCGGTCTCGCCGTGGGGCAAGCCGACCAAGGGCAAGAAGACGCGGTCCAACAAGGCGACCGACAAGTTCATCCTGCGCTCGCGCCATCAGCGCAAGAGCTAAGAAGAGGTAACGCCAAGTGACTCGTTCTATTTGGAAAGGCCCCTTCATCGACGGCTACCTTCTCAAGAAGGTGGACAAGGTTCGTGAAGGTGGTCGCAATGAGGTGATCAAGATGTGGAGCCGTCGCTCCACCATCCTGCCGCAGTTCGTCGGCTTCACCTTCGGTGTCTACAACGGCCAGAAGCATGTTCCCGTCTCGGTGAACGAGGACATGGTCGGTCACAAGTTCGGTGAATTCGCTCCGACGCGGACCTATTACGGTCACGGCGCGGATAAGAAGGCGAAGAGGAAATAATCATGGGCAAGGCCAAAGCTCCGCGCAGGCTTGCTGACAACGAAGCGCGCGCCGTACTGCGCACGATCCGTATCAGCCCGCAGAAGCTGAACCTGGTTGCCGCGCTGATCCGCGGCAAGAAGGTCGCGACAGCGCTTTCCGACCTGGAATTCTCGGCCAAGCGGATTTCCGGCACGGTCAAGAAGACGCTGGAATCGGCGATCGCCAACGCGGAAAACAACCACGACCTCGACGTCGATGCGCTGATCGTGGCGGAAGCCTATGTCGGCAAGTCGATCGTCATGAAGCGGTTCCATGCCCGGGGCCGTGGTCGCGCCAGCCGTATCGAGAAGCCGTTCTCGCACCTCACGATCGTCGTTCGTGAAGTCGAAGAAAAAGGGGAGGCCGCATAATGGGCCAGAAAGTCAATCCGATCGGTCTTCGCCTCGGCATCAACCGCACCTGGGATTCGCGCTGGTTCGCGAACACCGGCGAGTACGGCAAGCTGCTGCATGAGGACATCAAGATCCGCAAGTACCTCGAGAAGGAGCTCAAGCAGGCTGCCATCTCGAAGGTCGTGATCGAGCGTCCGCACAAAAAGTGCCGCGTCACCATCCATGCCGCGCGCCCGGGTCTGATCATCGGCAAGAAGGGCGCCGACATCGAGAAGCTTCGCAAGAAGCTGATGGAGATGACCAAGTCCGAGACGCACCTCAACATCGTGGAAGTGCGCAAGCCGGAAATCGACGCGACCCTGGTCGCCCAGTCGATCGCCCAGCAGCTCGAGCGCCGCATCGCGTTCCGCCGCGCCATGAAGCGTGCCGTGCAGTCGGCGATGCGCCTCGGTGCCGAAGGCATCCGCATCAACTGCTCGGGCCGTCTCGGCGGCGCCGAAATCGCGCGCATGGAATGGTACCGCGAAGGCCGCGTGCCGCTGCACACGCTGCGCGCCGATGTCGACTACGGCACGGCCGAGGCGAATACGGCGTACGGCATCTGCGGCGTCAAGGTGTGGGTGTTCAAGGGCGAGATCCTCGAGCACGACCCGATGGCTTCGGAGCGCCGCGCGACCGAGGGCGATCATGCGCATGGCGGTGGTGGTGGTGATCGCGAACGCGGTCGTCGTCGCGAAAACGCCTGAGACATTTAGGAATTTGGAGTTAGAACGATGCTGCAGCCAAAGCGCACAAAGTTCCGCAAGCAGTTCAAGGGCCGTATCCACGGTACCGCCAAGGGCGGGACCAACCTGGATTTCGGTGGTTTCGGGCTGAAGGCGCTTGAGCCGAACCGCGTCACCGCGCGCGAGATCGAAGCGGCCCGCCGCGCGATCACCCGCGAGATGAAGCGCGCCGGCCGTGTCTGGATCCGTATTTTCCCGGATCTGCCGGTCACCTCGAAGCCGACCGAAGTCCGCATGGGCAAGGGCAAGGGCGCGGTCGACTACTGGGCGGCGCGCGTCAAGCCGGGCCGGATCATGTTCGAGATCGACGGCGTCAACGAAGAAACCGCCCGTGAGGCACTGCGTCTCGGCGCGGCCAAGCTCTCGGTCAGGACGCGCTTCGTACAGCGCATCGCAGAATAAGGACGGGCTGATCATGAAAGCCGAAGACATCCGGACCAAGACCCAGGACCAGCTGACCGACGACCTGGCCAGCCTGAAGAAAGAGCAGTTCAACCTGCGCTTCCAGAAGGCGACCGGCCAGCTCGAAAAGACCGCGCGCGTGAGGCAGGTCCGCAAGGACATTGCGCGTATCAAGACCATCGCTGCGGAAAAGTCCGCGGCTAAGAAGGCTTAAGGACGAAAACCATGCCAAAGCGCATTCTGCAGGGCACCGTCGTCAGCGACAAGAACGAGAAGACGGTTGTCGTCAAGGTCGAACGGCGCTTCACGCATCCCGTGATGAAGAAGACCGTGCGCATGACCAAGAAGTACAAGGCGCACGACGAGAACAACGCCCACAAGGTTGGCGATCAGGTGTTCATCCAGGAATCGAAGCCGATTTCCAAGGACAAGCGCTGGATCGTCGTGTCTTCGGACCAAGCCTGATCTCTGGGCGTAAACAAACGAATTTTGGACAGACCGGGGAGGGGTGAAGAACCCGTCCCGTTAGAAAAGAAGAAGGCGGCCAGTCATGATTCAGATGCAAACAAACCTCGACGTCGCGGATAATTCCGGCGCCCGTCGTGTCATGTGCATCAAGGTGCTGGGCGGCTCGAAGCGGAAATACGCTTCCGTAGGCGACATCATCGTGGTGTCGATCAAGGAAGCCATCCCGCGCGGCCGCGTGAAGAAGGGCGATGTGATGAAAGCGGTCGTGGTTCGCACGGCCAAGGACATCCGCCGCCCGGACGGCAGCGTGATCCGTTTCGACAAGAACGCGGCCGTTCTCGTCGACAACAAGAAAGAGCCGATCGGCACGCGTATCTTCGGACCGGTTCCGCGCGAACTCCGCGCCAAGAACCACATGAAGATCATCTCGCTCGCGCCTGAAGTGCTGTAAGGAGCCGGACCAATGCAGAAGATTAGAAAAGGCGACAAGGTCGTCGTGCTGGCTGGCAAGGACAAGGGCCGTTCGGGCGAAGTCCTGTCGGTTCAGCCGAAGGACGACACCGCGCTGGTGCGCGGCGTCAACATGATCCGTCGTCACCAGAAGCAGTCCCAGTCCCAAGAGGGCGGGATCATCACCAAGGAAGCGCCGATCCAGCTGTCGAACATCGCGCTGGCCGACCCCAAGGATGGCAAGCCGACCCGCGTCGGCTTCATCTTCCAGAAGGACGGCAAGAAGGTGCGCGTCGCCAAGCGCTCGGGAGAAGTCATCAATGGCTAAGGCTCAAACCAAGCAGGCGACTGCCCAGAACACGCCGCGCCTCAAGCAGGTCTACAACGAGACCATCCGCAAGGCCTTGCAGGAGCAGTTCGGCTACGACAACGAGATGCAGGTTCCGCGCATCGACAAGATCGTGCTGAACATGGGCGTTGGCGAAGCGACCGGCGATTCGAAGAAGCCTTCGATCGCGGCCGAGGATCTGGCGATGATCGCCGGCCAGAAGGCCGTCGTCACCCGCGCCCGCAATTCGATCGCAGGCTTCAAGGTCCGCGAGAAGATGCCGATCGGCGCCAAGGTCACGCTGCGCAAGGAACGCATGTACGAGTTCCTCGACCGCCTCGTGAACATCGCGCTGCCGCGCGTCCGCGACTTCCGCGGACTGAATCCGAAGAGCTTCGATGGCCGTGGCAACTACGCCATGGGCATCAAGGAACACATCGTGTTCCCGGAGATCAACTACGACAAGGTTGATCAGATCTGGGGCATGGACGTCATCGTTTGTACGACTGCGAAGACGGACGACGAAGCCAGGGCACTGCTCAAGGCCTTCAACTTCCCCTTCCGCCAGTAACGGCAGCGAGAAAAGGAAAAATCTGAAATGGCAAAGACCAGCTCAGTCGAGAAGAACAACAGGCGCCGCAAGCTTGCCGACCAGTACGGTCCCAAGCGCGCTGCCCTGAAGGCGATCATCATGGACCAGTCCAAGCCGATGGAGGAGCGCTTCCGCGCTCAGCTCAAGCTTGCCGCCATGCCGCGCAACTCGGCCAAGATCCGCATCCGCAACCGCTGCGAAGTCACCGGCCGTCCGCGTGCCTACTATCGCAAGCTCAAAGTATCGCGCATCGCGCTTCGTGATCTCGGCAATAACGGCCAGATCCCGGGCCTGGTCAAGTCGAGCTGGTAAGGAGGACATAACATGTCATTGAGCGATCCTCTCGGCGATATGCTGACCCGCATCCGCAACGCCTATGGCCGCAAGAAGTCGAGCGTGTCGACGCCGGCCTCGCGTCTGCGCACCCGCGTCCTCGACGTGCTGAAGGCTGAAGGCTATATCCGCGACTACAGCCAGACCGATTTCGACAACGGCAAGTCCGAAATCGAGATCGAGCTGAAGTATTTCGACGGAGCGCCGGTGGTGCGCGAAATCGCCCGCGTCTCGAAGCCGGGCCGCCGCGTTTACGTTTCGGCCAAGTCGATCCCGCATGTCGCCAACGGCCTCGGTATCGCCATCCTTTCGACGCCGAAGGGCGTGATGGCCGACCACGAAGCGCGCGAACAGAACGTCGGTGGCGAGATCCTCTGCCAGATCTTCTGATCCGGCAGCGTGATCCCGAAAAAAATGGAATCCGGTCTTCGGATCGTCCCGAAGACAGAGACCTGAAACAAGAGAAGTGACGAGGACAACAAAATGTCTCGTATTGGAAAGAAACCCGTTTCGCTGCCGCAGGGCGTGACCGCGACCGTCAACGGCCAGACCGTGACGGCGAAGGGCCCCAAGGGCGAGCTGAAGTTCGTGGTCAACGACGAAGTGCTGGTCAAGATGGAAGGCAGCGAGATCGCTGTCGAGCCGCGCGACCAGTCCAAGACCGCCCGCTCCAAGTGGGGCATGTCGCGCACGCAGATCGTCAACATCCTGCAGGGCGTCAAGGACGGCTTCGAGAAGAAGCTCGAGATCACCGGCGTCGGCTATCGCGCCGCCTTGCAGGGCAAGAACCTGCAGCTGGCGCTCGGCTTCAGCCACGACGTCGTCTACGAGACGCCGCAAGGCATCACCATCACCGTGCCGAAGCCGACCGAAATCACCGTGGCCGGCATCGACAAGCAGCAGGTCGGCCAGGTGGCTGCGGAAATCCGCGAATACCGTGGTCCCGAGCCCTACAAGGGCAAGGGCGTCCGCTACGCAGGCGAGAAGATCGTCCGCAAGGAAGGCAAGAAGAAGTAGTGGGTTTGGCCCCGGGAAGGTGCAGACTTTTCGGAAGGGGCCAAGCCAGGAAGTGTAACGCCGCGGGGAGCGGTCGCGGGAGGCGCTTTCGCCTACCGCACAGGGCGGCCCCCGTTTTCTGAAGGCAAGGAAGACCATCATGGGTACCAAGGAAGCCACTCAGCGCCGCGCGCAGCGCGTCCGCCGCCAGATCAAGAAGGTCGCCGGCGAGCGTCCGCGCCTGTCGGTTCACCGCACGTCGAAGAACATCTACGTCCAGGTCATCGACGACGCCAAGGGCCACACCATCGCTGCCGCCTCGACCCTCGAGAAGGACCTCAAGGGTTCGCTCAAGACCGGCGCAGATACCGCTGCCGCTGCCGCGATTGGCAAGCTGATCGCCGAGCGTGCCGCCAAGGCGGGAGTCAAGGAAGTCGTCTTCGACCGCGGCCCGTACATCTATCACGGCCGCGTCAAGGCGCTGGCCGAGGCGGCTCGTGAAGGCGGCTTGAGCTTCTAAGCCTGATCCGGACCGAAAGTCGGCAGAAAGTTGCAGACTTTTCGAAACGGATCATGCAAGGGAGTGATGATTTTCACCGTCGGCGACCCGCAATGAGGCGTCGGCATTCAGCAACCCGTGCTTCCGGAAAAGAACAAGGAACAGGATATGGCACAGGAACGTAGGGATGGCGGCCGCGGCCGCGATCGTGAAGAACGCGATGACGGCATGGTCGACAAGCTCGTCCACATCAACCGTGTCGCCAAGGTCGTCAAGGGCGGCCGCCGCTTCGGTTTTGCAGCACTCGTCGTCGTCGGCGACCAGAAGGGCCGCGTCGGCTTCGGTCACGGCAAGGCGCGCGAAGTGCCGGAAGCCATCCGCAAGGCAACCGAATCGGCCAAGCGCGACATGATCTTCGTGCCGCTGCGCTCGGGCCGCACGCTGCACCACGATGTCGAGGGACGCTGGGGCGCCGGCCGTGTTCTCCTGCGCGCCGCCAAGCAAGGTACCGGCATCATCGCCGGCGGCCCGATGCGTGCCGTCTTCGAGACGCTCGGCATGCATGACGTGGTCGCCAAGTCGATGGGTTCGTCGAACCCTTACAACATGGTTCGCGCCACTTTCGACGCGCTGAAGAGCCAGATGCATCCCAAGGATGTGGCTGCCGCGCGCGGCATCAAGTATTCGACCCTTCAGGCCCGCCGCGGCACCGCCGTCGCGGCTGAAGAATAGTCGATCTGACCAGGGATTTTGACCATGGCCAAGAAAGCAACCAAGACCATCACCGTTGAGCAGATCGGTTCGCCGATCCGCCGCCCGAAGGAACAGCGCGCGACGCTGGTCGGCCTCGGCCTCAACAAGATGCACAAGCAGCGCACGCTGGAAGATACGCCTTCCGTGCGCGGCATGATCGCTGCCGTCCAGCATCTCGTCCGCGTCGTGGACGAGGGCTGAGCACAGGCGCAGGAGAAGCAAGATGAAACTCAACGATCTGCGTGACAAGGACGGCGCGACGCATTCGAAGAAGCGTCTCGGCCGCGGCATCGGCTCCGGTTCCGGCAAGACTGCCGGTCGCGGCGTCAAGGGCCAGAAGGCGCGCTCCGGCGTCGCCGTCAACGGCTTCGAGGGTGGCCAGATGCCGCTCTATCGGCGCCTGCCGAAGCGTGGCTTCAACAACATCTTCGCCAAGAGCTTCACCGTCGTCTCGCTGGCCCGTATCCAGGCCGCTGTAGACGCCAAGAAGCTCGATGCGAAGGCGACCGTGACGGCCGAGGCGCTGGTAGCCGCCGGCGTCATCCGTCGCGTGAAGGACGGCGTGCGCGTGCTGTCGGACGGCGATCTCAAGGCGAAGCTCGCCTTTGACGTCGCCGGGGCCTCCAAGGCCGCGATCGAGAAGATCGAAAAGGCCGGCGGTTCGGTCAAGCTGCCGCAAGAGGCGGCCGCCGAGTAACAGCAATTTGAAGCGCGCTCGGCAAGGCCGGATCCGGTTTTGCTTTCGATCGCGCTTCGACCTGTTCAATATGGCGGCCGCGTCAACGCGGCCGCTTGCATGTTTACAGTCCGGAGCTTATCTCGTGAGCTTCGGTGACACGCGCCGCCTGACCTTAGGGCCATCAAGCGTGACCAAGCGGAGAATCGGGCATGGCTTCGGCTGCTGAACAACTAGCCTCGAATCTGAATTTCTCAGCCTTCGCCAAAGCGGAGGACCTGAAGAAACGAATCTGGTTCACCGTCGGCGCGCTGCTCGTCTACCGCCTCGGCACCTACATCCCGCTTCCCGGCATCAATCCCGATGCCTTCGCGCAGGCCTTCTCTTCGCAGAGCAAGGGCGTGCTGGGCATGTTCAACATGTTCGCCGGCGGCGCCGTGCAACGCATGGCGATCTTCGCGCTCGGCATCATGCCTTACATTTCCGCTTCCATCATCATGCAGCTGATGACCTCGGTCATCCCGTCGCTGGAAGCGCTGAAGAAGGAAGGCGAGCAGGGCCGCAAGGTCATCAACCAGTACACGCGCTACGGCACGGTGCTCCTGGCGCTGGTGCAGGCCTATGGTATTTCGGTCGGGCTTGAAGGCGGCAACGGCATCGTCAGCGATCCCGGCATGTTCTTCCGCATCTCGACCGTCGTCACGCTGGTCGGCGGCACCATGTTCCTGATGTGGCTCGGCGAGCAGATCACCGCGCGCGGCATCGGCAACGGCATTTCGCTGATCATCTTTTCAGGCATCGTCGCCGGCCTGCCGCATGCCATCTCCGGCACGCTGGAGCTCGGCCGCACCGGAGCGCTGTCGACCGGCCTGATCCTGGCGATCATCGTGCTGGCCATCGTCGTCATCGCGCTCATCGTCTTCTTCGAGCGCGCCCAGCGGCGTCTGCTGATCCAGTATCCGAAGCGTCAGGTCGGCAATCGCATGTTCCAGGGCGACACTTCCCACCTGCCGCTCAAGCTCAACACGTCGGGCGTCATCCCGCCGATCTTCGCTTCGTCGCTGCTCTTGCTGCCGGCCACCGTCGCCGGCTTCTCGCAGACCACGAACATGCCGGCCTGGGCCAGCACCATCCTGGCCTCGCTCGGCCATGGCCAGCCGCTCTATATGTTGTTCTACGCGGCGATGATCGTGTTCTTCGCCTTCTTCTACACCGCGATCGTCTTTAACCCGAAGGACACCGCCGACCAGCTCAAGAAGCACTCCGGCTTCATCCCCGGCTACCGTCCGGGCGAGCGCACCGCCGACTATATCGACTACGTTCTTACCCGCATCACTGTCGTCGGTGCCATCTATCTGGTGCTGGTCTGTCTGCTGCCGGAGTTCCTGATCTCGGCGACTGGCGTACCATTCTACCTTGGTGGCACATCGCTTCTGATCGTGGTCAGTGTCACGCTCGACACGGTTGCGCAGATTCAGGGCCACCTGATCGCGCACCAATATGAAGGCCTGATCAAGAAGTCGAAGCTGCGCGGGGGGAAGAAAGCCAGATGAGGTTGATTTTGCTTGGGCCGCCAGGAGCGGGCAAGGGGACACAAGCACAAAGACTGGTAGAGAGACACGGCATCCCCCAGCTTTCCACGGGCGACATGCTGCGCGCCGCGGTGCAGGCCGGTACCGAAGTCGGCAAGCGCGCCAAGGCGGTCATGGATGCCGGCGAGCTGGTCTCGGATGCCATCGTCAACGCCATCGTGGCCGAGCGCATTGACCAGCCCGATTGCGCCAATGGTTTCATCCTCGACGGCTACCCGCGTACGCTGGTGCAGGCTGATGCGGTTGAATCGATGCTTGACGAACGTGGCATTGCGCTCGACACCGTCATCGAGCTTGTCGTCGACGACAAGGCGCTGGTCGGCCGCATCGTCAAGCGAGCCGATGAGGCCAAGGCAGCCGGTCAGCCGGTGCGCAAGGACGACAATCCGGCGGTGTTCGAGGAGCGGCTGCGGGAATATTACAAGAAGACCGCTCCGCTGATCGGCTATTATTATGCCAAGCGCCGGCTGAAGAGCGTGGACGGCATGGCTGGTATTGATGCCGTGACGTCGGAGATCGAAGCCGTGCTCGCGGCGACGGTGAAAGAGGCCGCCTCGGCCAAATAGCGATTGTGCTTGACTGAAGCGGTCCGCTGGGGTATGGCGGCCCGTCTTCCTGTCAGGCATGGAGTTTGCTTGCCCGCAAGGGCAGGGCAGCCGTTTTTGACCAGGAAACTCCCGCAAGGGCCGGCCTCCACCGGACGCGGGGCAACGCAGACAGCGCCGGGCCTACCTTGTTTTGAAGGTGGCCGGCCCATATGGAGATGAGAAGAACATGGCTCGTATAGCCGGCGTCAACATTCCGACCAACAAGCGCGTTGTCATCGCGCTTCAGTACATTCACGGCATCGGCAAGAAGTTCGCCCAGGAAATTGTCGACAAGGTCGGCATCCCGGCCGAGCGCCGCGTCAACCAGCTGACCGACGCGGAAGTGCTGCAGATCCGCGAGACGATCGACCGCGACTATCAGGTCGAGGGCGACCTGCGCCGCGAAGTGTCGATGAACATCAAGCGGCTCATGGACCTCGGCTGCTACCGCGGCCTGCGTCACCGTCGCTCGCTGCCGGTTCGCGGCCAGCGCACGCACACCAATGCACGCACCCGCAAGGGCCCGGCCAAGTCGATCGCCGGCAAGAAGAAGTAATTTAGGGCAGTAAGGGAGTAGGGGAGTAAGGCAGTAGGGAATGCCCGGCAATCGGGTCGCACTTTCCCTACTCCCTTACTGCCCTATTCCCCACTCCCTTACCAAGGTGGAGCCGCTGGCATTACGGCGGTGTAGAGATCAACTGAAAGGAATACCATGGCCAAGGAAGCCGCTCGTGTTCGCCGTCGCGAACGCAAGAACATCTCGTCGGGCGTTGCCCACGTCAATTCGACCTTCAACAACACCATGATCACCATCACTGACGCACAGGGCAATTCGATCGCCTGGTCGTCGGCCGGCGCCCAGGGCTTCAAGGGTTCGCGCAAGTCGACCCCCTTCGCCGCCCAGATGGCTGCCGAGGATGTTGCCAAGAAGGCCCAGGAACACGGCATGCGCATGCTCGAGGTCGAGGTCTGCGGACCCGGCTCCGGCCGTGAATCGGCGCTGCGCGCCCTGCAGGCGGCTGGCTTCACCATCACCTCGATCCGTGATGTGACCCCGATCCCGCACAATGGCTGCCGTCCGCGCAAGAAGCGTCGCGTCTAAGGAATTACCGAACGCCGCGTGAACGCCAGAAGCGTTCCTCCGCGGTTTTCCAGGTCGCCCGCCACGATTGGATGGTGGCGGGTCAACGGAAGGAAAGCATCATGATCCAGAAAAATTGGCAGGAACTGATCAAGCCGAACAAGATCGAGTTCTCGTCGAAGAAGAAGACGCTGACCACGCTGGTGGCCGAGCCGCTCGAACGCGGCTTCGGCCTCACGCTCGGCAACGCGTTGCGTCGCGTGCTTCTGTCCTCGCTGCGCGGCGCGGCAGTCACCGCCGTACAGATCGATGGCGTCCTGCATGAATTCTCGTCCATCGCCGGCGTGCGCGAGGACGTGACCGACATCGTCCTCAACATCAAGGAAATCGCCATCCGCATGGAAGGCGACGGCCCCAAGCGCATGGTTGTGCGCAAGCAGGGCCCGGGTGCGGTTCTCGCCGGCGACATCCAGACGGTGGGCGACGTCGAGATCCTCAATCCGGATCACGTCATCTGCACGCTGGACGAGGGCGCTGAAATCCGTATGGAATTCACTGTCGATACCGGCAAGGGTTACGTGCCGGCCGACCGCAACCGCGCCGAGGATGCGCCGATCGGCCTGATCCCGGTCGACAGCCTCTATTCGCCGGTCAAGAAGGTCTCCTACAAGGTCGAGAACACCCGTGAGGGCCAGGTCCTCGACTACGACAAGCTGACCATGACCATTGAGACCGACGGTTCGATCTCGGGCGAGGACGCGGTGGCTTTCGCCGCCCGTATCCTGCAGGACCAGCTTGGCCTGTTCGTCAATTTCGACGAGCCGCAGAAGGAAGTCGCCACCGAAGCCGTCACCGAGCTCGCCTTCAACCCGGCGCTGCTCAAGAAGGTCGACGAACTCGAGCTTTCGGTGCGTTCGGCCAACTGCCTGAAGAACGACAACATCGTCTATATCGGCGATCTCATCCAGAAGACCGAAGCCGAGATGCTGCGTACCCCGAACTTCGGCCGCAAGTCGCTGAACGAGATCAAGGAAGTCCTCGCGGCGATGGGCCTGCACCTCGGTATGGAAGTGCCGGACTGGCCGCCGGAAAACATCGAAGACCTCGCCAAGCGTTACGAAGATCAATATTGAGGCTCCGAGGAGCTTCTCGAACCCGGAATGAAGGAGAAGAGCCATGCGCCATGGATTTAAAGGCCGCCGGTTCGCCCGCAGCATAAGCCATCGCAAATCGATGTTTGCCAACCTTGCCGTGTCGCTGCTCGAACACGAGCAGATCGTCACCACCTTGCCCAAGGCGAAGGACCTGCGTCCGATCGTCGAGAAGCTGGTGACGCTCGGCAAGCGCGGCGACCTGCACGCCCGCCGCCAGGTGATCGCGCAGATCGGCAATGAAGGCGTCGTCAAGCGCCTGTTCGACACCATCGCGCCGCGCTACGCCACCCGCAACGGCGGCTATCTGCGCATCATGAAGGCGGGCTTCCGCCACGGTGACAATGCCGCGATGGCGGTCATCGAATTCGTAGACCGCGACACGGAGGCCAAGGGCGCCGGCGACCGCGCCCGCCTCGAAGCCGAAGGCACCGATGCGGAAGCCGCAGCCGCTTAAGGCTTCGCTTTTCAAATGATTTAAGGGGCCTGCGGGCCCCTTTTTCATATTCTGGCCGCCTCGGCTGCTCCTGCGTCAAAATAATTCGATTTAATCGCCTTAGCCTTTCATTTTGCACATTCGTCGGGACAATGCGCCCCAACTCGCACGGAGGATTCGCAATGCGCGCTAAAAGACTGTCCCTGGTTCTGCTCTGCGCCTTTATGGCGTTCGCAACCACGCCGACAGTCCGGCAGGCATTGGCCGAGGATGCCCCCAAAGCCGATCCGGGCCTCTCCGACGTGCTCACCGACCTGCTGCACGGCGTCGAGGGCGAAAACGCCACCTCGGGCCCCGACAAGCGCGTGCCGTTCGGCCGTGAGGAGGTGCAGTTGTCGTTCGCGCCATTGGTCAAGCAGACGGCGCCGGCCGTGGTCAATGTCTACGCCTCGCAAACGGCCAAGGTCGTTTCGCCCTTCGAAGGCGATCCGTTCTTCGAAGAATTCTTCGGTCGCGCGCAGCCGCGCGCGCAGTCCTCCCTGGGCTCGGGCGTGCTTGTCGATCCGAGCGGCGTCATCGTCACCAATTTCCACGTCATCAAGAATGCCGACGAGGTGAAGGTCGCGACCGCCGACGGGCGCGAATTCACCAGCAAGGTGATGCTCAAGGACGAGACGCTCGATCTTGCCGTGCTCAAGATCGAATCCGACAAGCCATTCCCGGTCATCGCCATCGGCGATTCCGATGCGCTCGAAGTCGGTGACCTAGTGTTGGCCATCGGCAATCCTTTCGGTGTCGGGCAGACCACCACGAGCGGCATCGTTTCCGCACTTGCCCGCAGCCATATAGGCGTTTCGGATTCGGGTTATTTCATCCAGACGGACGCTGCCATCAATCCCGGCAATTCCGGCGGCGCGCTGATCAACATGGGCGGCCAGCTGGTCGGCATCAACACCGCCATCTTCAGCCGCAGCGGCGGCTCGATCGGCATCGGCTTTGCCATTCCTGCCAATATGGTGCGCGCTTTCGCCGATGCCGCCAAGGCCGGTCTCGATTTCTTCGAGCGGCCTTACATCGGGGCCGAGTTCGAAGCGGTGACGCCGCAGATCGCTGAATCGCTCGGCATGGAAAAGCCTGCCGGCGCGCTGGTCTCGTCCGTTGACGCGTCCGGACCGGCCGGCAAGGCCGGATTGAAGCCTGGCGATGTCGTCCTGCAGATCAACGGCAAGCCGGTCGAGAGCATCGAGGCACTGGACTATCGCATGGCGACGCTGTCGATCGGTACAAAGGCCAATTTCGCGGTGCTGACCAAAGGCCAGCAGGCAGCGATGGACATCGCGCTGGAACGCGCGCCCGAGGGTGCAAAACCCTCGGAGGTGACGCTGCATGGCCGCAGCCCCTTCTCGGGCGCCAAGGTTGCGGAATTATCGCCGCGGCTGGCTCAGAAGCTCGGCCTGCGCACCGACATCAAGGGCGTCACCGTGGTCGACATCAATCGCGATTCGCCGGCCGCCGATTTCGGCTTCCAGCCGGGCGACATCGTGCGCGAGGTCAACGGCACGACAATCGATACGGCGGCGACGCTGGCGCAGGCTTCCCAGCAGGATACGCGCTGGTGGCGCTTTACCGTCGAGCGCGGCGGGCAGATACTGCGCCAGGTGTTGCGTTACTGAGCTCGATCGCTGAAGAGATCGCGCTCCAAACCCAAAAAGAAGTGCATGGCCGATCTGTTCAGTGTCGATGAACCGGAAAAGGCGCCGCCAGGCCGGCCGCTGGCAGACAGGCTGCGCCCGAAAAACCTTGGCGAGGTCGTCGGCCAGGAGCATCTGACCGGCCCCGATGGTGCGCTGACCCGGCTGATTAATTCCGGTTCGCTCGGCTCCATGATTTTCTGGGGGCCGCCCGGCACCGGCAAGACCACGGTGGCGCGCCTGCTTGCCGGTGAAACCAGCCTTGCCTTCGAGCAGATTTCGGCGGTTTTCTCCGGCGTAGCCGACCTGAAGAAAGTGTTCGAGGCGGCCAAGCTGCGCCGCGCCAATGGCCGCCAGACCCTGCTGTTCGTCGACGAGATCCACCGCTTCAACCGCGCCCAGCAGGACGGCTTCCTTCCAGTCATGGAAGACGGCACCGTCGTGCTCGTCGGCGCTACCACCGAAAATCCGTCCTTCGAGCTCAATGCAGCTCTGCTGTCGCGTGCGCGCGTGCTGGTTTTCCATTCGCTTGGCGAGGAAAGCATCGCAAAGCTTCTGGCCAGGGCCGAAGAGACGGAGGGCAGGGCGCTGCCGCTCGATGATGAGGCGCGAGCGATGCTCATCCGCATGAGCGACGGCGATGGCCGGGCCTCGCTAACGCTGGCGGAAGAAGTGTGGCGCGCCGCCAAACCAGGCGAAGTGTTCGGCCCCGAAGGCTTGCAGCGCATCATCCAGCGTCGGGCGCCGATCTACGACAAGGGCCAGGACGGTCACTACAATTTGATCTCGGCGCTGCACAAATCCGTGCGCGGCTCCGATCCCGATGCCGCGCTCTACTACCTCGCGCGCATGTTCGACGCCGGCGAGGATCCGCTCTATCTCGGCCGCCGGCTGGTGCGCATGGCGATGGAGGACATCGGGCTGGCCGATCCGCAGGCGCTGGTCGTCGCCAATGCGGCCAAGGACGCCTACGATTATCTGGGGTCGCCCGAGGGCGAACTCGCCTTCGCCGAGGCCACCGTCTATCTCGCCACGGCGCCCAAATCCAACGCGGTCTACACCGCCTTCAAAGCGGCCACGCGCGCTGCCAAGGAGCACGGTTCGCTGCTGCCGCCCAAGCACATCCTCAACGCGCCGACAAAGTTGATGAAGGACGAAGATTACGGGGCCGGCTACCGCTATGATCATGACGAACCGGACGCGTTTTCCGGCCAGGACTATTTTCCGGAAAAGATGGGCCGCCAGACCTTCTACGACCCACCCGAACGCGGTTTCGAGCGCGATATCAGGAAACGGCTCGACTACTGGGCAAAGCTGCGCAAAGAGCGGGAATAGCAGGCTTGCGGCGGCCGGTGGCGGTTGCGGTCCGAAACGAGGCTTCACCTGGGGTATCCACGTCGGTTCTTCTGCACGCGCTGCTCGCGGCCACGATTATATCGATGCCAATGCCGCAGCTTCCGAGCCGGCCGGAGGAAGAGCAGGTAACGGTCGACATCCTGACCCCGCGACAGTTCGAGGTCTCGGCAAGGCGGTCAGCCGGCCACGATGCCGTGGCCGTTGTGCGGCAACCCAAAAGACCTTATCAAGGCGCACGGCCGGGCGGTGGTCGTTGTCGTGATTTTGGCACTATTCATTCGCAACAGGATCGCGCTCGGCGCGTGGAAAAATGACAAAAACCCTTCGCAAGACCCTTCGCAAATTCGCCATTGCCATCCCGCTCCTTGCCCTTGGCTTCTATTTCATTCCGATCCTCACGACGATTTTCGTGGTTTGTGGCCTGATCGACGTGCTGCGCAACGACCGCAAGAATCTGTCCCTGTTCAGCGGCTATTTCCTGGGCAATGGCCTCTTCACCTGGCTGCTTTCGCCATTCAACCTGCTGGTCGACCTCCTGTGCTACAGAAATCCGGGCGTGTGGAAGCTGGAACAGTTCCCGCAGGATTATCAGCGCGAAGTCAACGAGGTCTTGGATGTCTTCAAGGCGCGCAAGGCCGAAATCATCGCCGACATCGACGCCAATTTCGGCGCCGGCCGGCGCGGCATGTATGTCTACCAATGGTATGGCAAGCACAGGATAGACAACGTCGCCGAGTTCAACAAGGATTTCAAATACATCAAGACGATTGCCGTCTCGGTCTTCAGCAAACGCGAATCGACCTCCTGGCACTTCGGACCGCTGCGGCTCAGCCTCCGCATCCTCTACAACCTCATTCCGGTGAAGTCAGAGATCTTCGTCGAATGCGGCAACGTCAAGAACTACTGGTACGACAATCCGCTGTTCATTTTCGACGACACGCTGCTGCATCGCTCGGTCAACGAGTATGACGGTCGTCGCTACTGCGTATTCATGGACATTATCAGGCCGTCCCCGGTCCCCAGGCTCATCGCCGGCCTTCTCGCCATCGTCTCGGTGAGTGTCGAGAGGATCAATTCGATGTTCTACAAGAACTGGAAGATGATCGGCTCGACCAAGCCGAAAAAAGCAGAAACCACCTGAGCTGGCAAGTTTTCGAACGTAGCCGGCGCGCCGGATAGGTATGAATAGTCGGGGACAGTATACGGCGATGTTCAATCTGCTTCTCGTGGCCGCCGGCGGCGGCATTGGCGCCGGCGTTCGCCATCTGACCAATATGGGCTCGCTGCGCCTTGTCGGTCCCAACTATCCCTGGGGCACGATGGCGATCAACATCGTCGGTTCGTTCGCGATGGGCCTGTTCATCGCTGCCCTGGCGCGCCGCGGCGGGTCTAACGAACTCAGGCTGTTTGTTGCCACCGGCATCTTAGGCGGCTTCACGACCTTTTCCGCCTTTTCGCTCGATTTCGCGACCTTGTGGGAGCGGGGAGCCACCTTGCCGGCGTTTGGATATGCGCTGGCCAGCGTGATTGGCGCCATCATTGCCCTGTTTTTGGGTCTTTGGCTCGCAAGAAGCCTGCCTTAATGCTATTGCCGCGCCGAGAGCAGGCCTGGGCCTGCCAGGAAACGGGTAAGCGAAAACAATATGGCAGGCGTTGAACAGATCACGGTGGAGGCCGGCGAGGCGGGCATGCGGCTCGACCGCTGGTTCAAGACCCATTTCCCGGGCCTTGGCTTTGGTCATCTGCAGAAGCTGCTTCGGTCCGGGCAGATCCGCGTCGACGGCGGCCGCGTCAAGGCCGACACCCGTGTCGAGCCTGGCCAGACGGTGCGCATTCCACCGCTGGAAGTGGACAAGAAGGGCGACAGCCCGCTGACCGGCCATTCGATCCGCAACCAGGGCGATGCCGAAGTCCTGGCAAAGATGCTGATCCATGAGGATCCGAAGGTTTTCGTCTTCAACAAGCCGGCTGGCCTTGCGGTGCAGGGCGGCTCGGGCGTCACCCGTAACGTCGACGACATGTTGGAAGCCTGGCGCAACCAGAAGGGCGAGAAGCCGCGGCTGGTGCACCGGCTCGATCGCGACACGTCTGGCGTGCTGGTCGTCGCCCGCACCAGGCTGGCGGCGATGAAGCTCTCCGAGGCGTTTCGCGCCCGCGAGACTAAGAAGACCTACTGGGCTTTGGTCAAAGGCGTGCCGCCCAAGCGCGAGGATAAGATATCGACCTGGCTGATCAAGGAAGCCACGCCGGATGGCGATCGGGTGCGCATTGCCAAGCACGGCGAAAAGGGCGCCGACCATGCCGTATCCTACTATCGCATCATCGAGCAGGCGGCGCAGGCGCTGACCTGGCTGGAGATGGAGCCCTATACCGGCCGCACCCATCAGTTGCGCGTTCATGCCGCCCATATCGGTTGTCCCATCATCGGCGATCCCAAATATTTCGAGGCCGACACCAATTGGGATTTTCCGGGCGGGATGCAGAACCGCCTGCATCTGCACGCGCGCCGAATCGTCATCCCGCATCCGGACCAGGGTTTCATCGACGTCACCGCACCTATGCCGCCGCATATGCGCCAGAGCTGGAACCTGATCGGCTTCGACGACGCCAGTGCGGAGGATTGACCATGAGCGGCGCTGCCGATGCGCTCGACCGTCGCGATGCGGTCGACATGGCGGCCGCCGCCATAATGGTCGGCCTGACGTTCTCCTGGGGCCTGAATTACGTCGCCGCCAAGATCTCCTATGCCGGCTATGATCCGGTTTTCCTGTCGATCGCGCGCTCGGTTATCGGCGGGCTCTGCGTCTTCCTCTGGTGCCGCTGGCGCGGCATTGCGCTTTTCAAGAGGGACGGGACATTGCTCGCGGGCATTGCAGTGGGCGTGCTCTTCGGCATCGAGTTCCTCTGCCTTTATGTCGGGCTGGAGCACACCACGGTCGCCCGCAACACGCTGCTGGTCAACACCATGCCGTTCTGGATGCTGCTGGGAGGGCATTTCCTGCTCGGCGAGCCGATCAGCCTGCGCAAATCCCTTGGCCTTCTGCTTGCCTTTGCCGGCCTCGCCGCGGTCTTTTCCGACAAGCTCGGCGGCGGCGGGGACATGCTGTTCGGCGATCTGCTGAGCCTTGGCTCCGGATTCGTCTGGGCCTTGACCAATATCCTGATCAAGCGCTCGAAGCTGGGTAACACGAGCGCCGAAAAGCTGCTGCTCTATCAACTCTCCGGCGCTGCGATCGTCGGCGTCCTGGTGTTGCCTCTGGCCGGCCCCTCCGTGCGCGATCCCGCGCTGTTGCCGACGTTGGCCCTGCTTTTCCAGGCGCTCTATATCGTCGCCTTCACCTATGTGTTGTGGTTCTGGCTGCTGCGGCGCTATCCCGCCTCCAGCCTGTCGAGTTTCACGTTCCTGTCGCCGGTCTTCGGCGTGCTGTGCGGCGCCCTGTTCTTGAACGAGCCGCTGACCATACGCATTTTTCTGGCACTTGGTCTCATTGCCGCCGGTCTGGTCATCGTCAACAGGCCGCCGCGCCAGCAGACGGCCGAAGGAGGCTGACATGCGCGATATCCTCAGCGATCTCGAGGCGGGGAAACTGCTCTCCGACCCCGATCCGGTGCGCCGCGCCCAGATCCAGATGAAGAAGCCGCTGCCGAAGCGTTTTTACAAGATCGTTTCGGTCGCGCCGGCCGATGATGGCTTTGCCGTCCATCTCGACGGCAAACCGGTGCGCACGCCGGGCAAGGCGCTGCTGACGCTGCCGACCGAGAAGGCGGCATCGCTGGTCGCCGATGAATTCGCCGCCCAGGGCGAGACCATCGATCCGGTGTCGATGCCGGTGATGCGTCTCGTCAACACCGCGCTCGACGGCGTCGCCAGCGATCCGCAGGCGGTGCTGGAGGACATACTGCGCTTTGCCTCGTCGGATCTGCTCTGTTATCGCGCCGACGCACCACAAGGCTTGGTCGAGCGGCAGAACGAGCTGTGGGATCCTGTCCTCGACTGGGCGCAGGCAGCACTCGGCGCTCGCTTCAACCTTGCCGAGGGCATCATTCACGTCGATCAACCGCGCGAAACCATTGCTGTGCTGGGTGCGCATCTTGCCCAGCGCGCCGAGCCGCTGCGCCTGGCAGCGATCCACGTCATGACCTCGCTGACCGGTTCGGCGCTGCTGGCGTTGGCCGTGGAGTTCGGCGAACTCGGCGGTGAGGCGGCCTGGACTGCCGGCCATGTCGACGAGGATTGGCAGATCGAGCATTGGGGACAGGATGCGGAAGCTGTCGCGCGCCGCTCCGCCCGCAAGCGCGACATGATGGCTGCCGTCGGTCTGATCGAGGCGCTCGAAGGCTGACCGGCCACCGCACCGCACCTAATACCAAAGTCATAATCCCAAAGTCATCTGCCGTTGGCAGGCGCTTTCTGTCATTTTTCCCGTGATTGCTGCCGCGAGTCTGCGTTCGGAGAGAAATGCGAACGCAGGGGCGCTGCATCGAGCACAAGGGTCTCACGGGAGGAGCATCTCAATGGCTATCGCATCGACCGCCAGCGGAAAGAGCCGCGGCATGACGCGAGAAGAGAAGAAAGTCATCTTCGCTTCTTCGCTCGGCACCGTTTTCGAATGGTACGATTTTTATCTCTACGGATCGCTCGCGGCCTTTATTGGTTCGACCTTTTTCAGCCCGACCATTCCGGAAGCGACGCGCAATATTTTCGCGCTGCTGGCTTTCGCCGCCGGCTTCCTCGTCCGTCCGTTCGGCGCTTTGCTGTTCGGCCGCATCGGCGACCTTGTCGGCCGTAAATATACCTTCCTCGTCACCATGACGATCATGGGCCTGTCGACCTTCCTGGTGGGCTTGCTGCCTGGTTATGCGAGCCTCGGCATCGCGGCTCCGGTGATCCTGATCATCCTGCGCATGCTCCAGGGCTTGGCACTGGGCGGCGAATATGGCGGCGCGGCCACCTATGTCGCCGAGCATGCGCCGGACGACCGGCGCGGCTACTATACGTCGTGGATCCAGACGACCGCCACACTCGGCCTGTTCCTGTCGCTGATCGTCATCCTGATCGTCCAGGGCTCCATGAGCAAGGAAACCTATGCCGCCTGGGGCTGGCGCGTTCCTTTCATCGTGTCGTTCCTGTTGCTCGGCATTTCCATCTGGATCCGGCTGTCGCTTTCCGAATCCCCCACCTTCCAGCGCATGAAGGAAGAGGGCAAGGGTTCCAAGGCACCGCTCTCGGAAGCCTTCGGCCAGTGGAAGAACGCCAAGATCGCGCTGCTGGCACTGCTCGGCCTTACGGCTGGCCAGGCCGTGGTCTGGTACAACGGCCAGTTCTACGCCCTGTTCTTCCTCCAGAACGTGTTGAAGCTGGACGCACAGTCGGTCAACATCATGATCGCCATCGCGCTTGCGCTGGGCTCCATCTTCTTCGTCGTGTTCGGCTGGCTCTCCGACAAGATCGGCCGCAAACCGATCATCATGGCCGGGCTCGCACTGGCGATCGTCTGCACCTTCCCGCTGTTCAAGGCATTGACCTGGGCCGCCAATCCGGCCCTTGCCGAGGCACAGCAGAGCACCCGCGCGACGGTGACCGCGGCACCCGGCGACTGCAGGTTCCAGTTCAATCCGGTGGGCACCGCCAAGTTCACGACGTCTTGCGACATCGCGACCTCGTTCCTGACCAAGAACTCGGTGCCCTATGACGTCGTTTCCACGGCGGCACCCGGTACGGCTGCTTCGGTCAAGATCGGCAATGAAACGGTGGCATCCTACGATGCTGTCGCCGCGGGCGACCAGGCCAAGGCCAAGGAGGCCGCCTTCGTCAAGGCCGTCAACATGTCGCTGCAGGACGGCGGATATCCGCTGAAGCGTGCTGCGATCAAGATACCGGACCAGAAGCTCGACGCGTTTGTCGCTGCCAATCCCGAACTGAAGCTCGACGCCGCCGCCATCCGCGCCGGCGAAAAGGCGACGGTTCCTACCGATCAGGCTATCAAGGACAAGCTTTTGACCGCCGACGAGGCTGCCGGTGCGCCTGAGGTCACCGTCTACAACATACCCGGCGGCGGTGCCTTCGCCATGTTCGCCGACCCTGCGGCCGTGAACTGGCCTATGACGATCGCCATCCTGTTCGTCCTCGTCCTGTTCGTGACCATGGTCTACGGTCCGATCGCGGCCATCCTGGTCGAGATGTTCCCGACCCGCATCCGCTACACCGGCATGTCGCTGCCCTACCATATCGGCAATGGCTGGTTCGGCGGGTTGCTGCCGGCGACGGTGTTCGCGCTCAGTGCCTACAGGGGCGACATCTATTATGGCCTCTGGTATCCCGTGATAATCGCGGCGATGTCGCTCGTCATCGGCATGATCTTCGTCAAGGATACGCTCGGCACGAACCTGGAGACCAAGCAGTAACGGGTCGGATCCACATGCATGAGAAAACCCGGCGCGAGCGATCGCGCCGGGTTTTCATATCGAGGCTGAAGATGCGTTCAGCTCTTCGGCTGCTGGTTTTCTTCCTCGACAGCGGCCTCGTGATACCAGCCATCGAAATCGGCATGCGTGTTACGCAGCGAGGCAAGCTCTGCCGCGAACTTGGCCTTCGCGCCTAAATTTGAGGCAGATACGCGGCCTGCAAGCGGGAACATCAGGATCTTTGCCGACGGACGGGCGAGGGTGACTTCCATTGGCGGTCTCCTTTCTTCTCCGAGGGTCAGTTGATTCAGCTTTTCCTCAAAATAGGTTCTGCGATTCATTTAGGCAATATGCTTATGAAAAGATCAGTTATTGCCTATTATTTGCGCAATCTCTGCGTCTGATCGATCCCGGCGCATTGCTGGGGCGGTGCAGTGAATTCACGGGAATCGTACGACCATTTTGTCGCACCGGTCGATGCCAGAGTGGCATATGAATTGCTTTTTACCAGTCGGCAGGTCGGCTTGCTCCGGCCATGCGTCGACACCGCGTGCGGTGGTCAAGCACAACGAGAGGCTCTAGAATGACCAAATACAAGCTCGAGTATATCTGGCTCGACGGATACACCCCGGCCCCCAATCTTCGCGGCAAGACCCAGATCAAGGATTATGCCGAGTTCCCGAAGCTCGACCAGCTGCCGCTGTGGGGCTTCGACGGCTCGTCCACCATGCAGGCCGAGGGCCGAAGCTCCGATTGCGTGTTGAAGCCGGTCGCGCTTTATCCCGATCCGGCCCGCACCAACGGCGTTCTCGTCATGTGCGAAGTCATGATGCCCGATGGCGTCACGCCGCACGTGTCCAACAGCCGCGCGACCATTCTCGACGACGAGGATGCCTGGTTCGGTTTCGAGCAGGAGTACTTCTTCTACAAGGATGGCCGTCCGCTCGGTTTCCCCGAGAGCGGTTATCCCGCCCCGCAGGGCCCGTACTACACCGGCGTCGGCTATTCGAACGTCGGCAGCATCGCGCGCCAGATCGTCGAAGAGCATCTCGACCTCTGCCTTGCCGCGGGTATCAACCATGAAGGCATCAACGCCGAAGTGGCCAAAGGCCAGTGGGAATTCCAGATTTTCGGCAAGGGCTCCAAGAAGGCCGCCGATCAGATGTGGATGGCCCGCTACCTGCTCCAGCGCCTCACCGAAAAGTACGGCATAGATATCGAGTTCCACTGCAAGCCGCTCGGCGACACCGATTGGAACGGCTCGGGCATGCATTGCAACTTCTCGACCAAATATATGCGCGAAGTCGGCGGCAAGGGTTATTTCGAGGCCCTGATGGCGCAGTTCGAAAAGAACCTGATGGACCATATCGCCGTGTACGGCCCGGACAACGACAAGCGTCTGACCGGCAAGCACGAGACGGCGCCCTGGAACAAGTTCAGCTATGGTATCGCCGACCGCGGCGCCTCGATCCGCGTGCCGCATTCGTTCGTCAAGAATGACTACAAGGGTTATCTGGAAGACCGCCGCCCGAACTCGCAGGGCGACCCCTACCAGATCGCTTCCCAGGTCCTGAAGACGATCTCGCAGGTTTCGACCGGCGCATCGGTTTCGGCCGCTGCTTGATATTTCACGTCGGGCCTCAAGATCCCGACAACCATGACGCGAGCCCCGGCGGGAGTTGCCGGGGCTTTTTCGTGTGACGATGGCGGGCACTATCGCATGCCGCTGTTTCCGTTCTCCGCTCCTCGTCTTCCTGGCTCCTGGCCTGGCAAAGCAAATTCCCCCAAAAAAAGTCAGGTTAAAAAGGGCGGCTCAAACCCATCCCGACAAGGCGGCTTTGGGCTGACGAAAGCATACCTTGGCGCCGGGCCGCAGGCTTCGAAATCCTCGAAAAAGCCCGGAAATCCGGCCATTCCGGCAAGAATGCCTGTCGACCGATCCTTTCATAAGCCCCTGTTCATACACCAAAATCGACCGTCTCGACGCCCGGCAGGCGACATTGACAGGCTGCGGCGCAACATGCGTATTCGCAGGCATTGGGGGATACGCCAAGCGGTGCTGTTCGAACGGGGCGGGGTTTCTTGAACGACAGCATTGGCGGGGGCGCCGGACGAGCGGGCATTGCAGCCTGAGGCAGTGTGCCGCTCGCTCCTGGCTTATCCCTTTACTTGCAAAAAGCGCATGCCGGATCGCCTGGCCGCCCAGCTTGGCTGGCTCAAGCCGGTCTGTGCCTCAGCGCAATCGACACGTGTGACGTGACCAGCCGACGGAACCTCAGCAGCCGGTGCGCCTTTCCAGTCGCTGGATCGGGCAGCATCCGATCGAACGCGTCGGTGTCCGCGGATTTGGCTGAATGGAAGCCTCGATGTGTGCAAACAAAGGGGCCGGAAGAGGTTCATCTTCCGGCCCCGCATTTGCAGGCTGAATTGAAGCCGCTGGATCCGGGTTGCGCCGGGTCCAGGGAGATCAAAAATCAGACCGAATAGTACATGTCATATTCGACGGGATGCGGTGTCATTTCGAAGCGCATCACCTCGGCCATCTTCAACTCGATGTAGCTGTCGATCTGGTCGTCGTCGAAGACGCCCCCGGCCTTCAGGAAGCCGCGGTCCTTGTCGAGGCTCTGGAGCGCTTCACGCAGCGAGCCGCAGACGGTCGGGATCTTCTTCAGCTCCTTCGGCGGCAAATCGTAGAGATCCTTGTCCATCGGCTGGCCGGGATGAATCTTGTTCTTGATCCCGTCGAGGCCGGCCATCAGCATGGCGGCAAAGGCGAGATAGGGGTTCGCACCCGGATCGGGGAAGCGGACCTCGACGCGCTTCGACTTTGGCGACGAGCCGAACGGGATACGGCAGGACGCCGAGCGGTTGCGCGCCGAATAGGCGAGCAGCACCGGCGCCTCGTAGCCCGGCACCAGACGCTTGTAGGAGTTGGTCAGGGGGTTGGTGAAGGCGTTGATAGCCTTGGCGTGCTTGATGATGCCGCCGATATAGAACAGGCAGCTTTCCGAGAGACCGGCATACTCGTTGCCGGCGAAGGTCGGCTTGCCGCCTTTCCAGATCGACTGGTGGACATGCATACCCGAGCCGTTGTCGCCGAAGATCGGCTTCGGCATGAAGGTGGCGGTCTTGCCGTAGGCATTGGCGACCTGATGCACGACATATTTGTAGATCAGCATCTTGTCGGCGTTGCGGACCAGCGTGTCGAACTTGATGCCGAGTTCGTGCTGGGCCGCGGCCACTTCGTGGTGATGCTTCTCGACCCGCACGCCCATCTCGGCGAGCACGGTCAGCATCTCGGAGCGCATGTCTTGCGCCGAATCGATCGGCGGCACCGGGAAATAACCGCCCTTGACGCGCGGACGGTGGCCGAGATTGCCGGTTTCGTAGTCGGTGTCGTCATTGGACGGCAGTTCGGTGGAATCGAGCCTGAAGCCGGTGTTGTAGGGATCGGCTTTGTACTTGACGTCATCGAAGACGAAGAACTCGGCTTCCGGGCCGACATAGATGGTGTCGCCGATGCCTTCCGACTTCATGTAGGCCTCGGCCTTCTTGGCAGTGCCGCGCGGGTCGCGGTTATAGGATTCGCCCGAAACCGGATCGAGGATGTCGCACAGGATGACCATGGTCGACTGAGCGAAAAACGGATCCATATGGACCGTTTCAGGATCGGGCATCAGCACCATGTCGGACTCGTTGATCGCCTTCCAGCCGGCGATCGAAGAACCATCGAACATCACGCCATCGGCGAACATGTCTTCCTCGACCTCGATGACATCCATCGTCACGTGCTGCAGCTTGCCCTTCGGGTCGGTGAAGCGCAGGTCAACGAACTTCACATCGTTGTCCTTGATCTGCTTCATGATGTCTTTGGCTGTCGTCATGTCATGTATCCCTGTGTGACGTTTTTTAATAATGACGTTTCGGAAGATGGGCGAGGTGTCAGACGGCATCCATGCCGGTTTCGCCGGTGCGGATGCGCACGACTTCCTCGATGTTGGAGACGAAGATCTTGCCGTCGCCGATGCGCCCGGTCTGGGCCGCCTTGCGGATGGCTTCGATGGCGCCTTCGACCGCATCGTCGCCGAGCACGACTTCGATCTTCACCTTGGGCAGGAAGTCGACGACATATTCGGCGCCGCGATAAAGCTCGGTGTGGCCCTTCTGGCGTCCAAAACCCTTGGCCTCCGTCACGGTGATGCCTTGCAGTCCGGCCTCCTGAAGCGCTTCCTTCACTTCGTCCAGCTTGAATGGCTTGATGATCGCTTCGATCTTTTTCATGTAAAAAGTGGCCTCCACTGCCAAAAAAACGGGTTGTGAGCCCCCGCTTGCGCCTCCATCAAGCACGAACTGTGCCAATTGGCGGGATTTCAAGCGGTGTCATTCGATTCCAGAACCATGCCGCACGAAGATGCAAATTCGCATCGTTCACTGCATCCAGCGCGCGACGGATGGCTGCAGCCTACGCGGCGTCGGTGTTTATGTCTGCCCGATATTTAGGCGTATTGCTTATTTGGTGGGCATTGCTCAGCTTGGCTGGGACCGCGCCAACTCCTCTGCGTTTGCGTCGAGCCGAAAACTGGACAATGCTTTATCGAATGCGGATCGGCAATCCATGAGCAACGAACTTCTTTCTCCCGAGGAGATGAGCGAGGCGGATCGGTTGACGATTGCCGCCGGCGCAATCGACGGCATCGGCCTGATGCGCCGTGCAGGCGAAGCCGTCGCGGCCGAAATTTTCAGGCGCGATCCGGCAGCGAAGCGGGTCCATGTGCTTAGCGGTCCCGGCAACAATGGCGGCGATGGCTATGTCGTGGCCCGCTGCCTGGCAACCGCTGGCGTCGACACGGTGGTCTGGGCGACGGGCACGCCGAAGCCGGGCAGCGATGCCGCGCTTGCCGCCGGCGAATGCCCGGTCAAACCTCGGCCGCTGGCGAATTTCGCGGCCGAAGCCGGCGCTGTCGTCGTCGACGCTCTTTACGGAGCAGGGCTGTCCAAACCGCTGTCCGGTGAAGCGGCGAGAACGGTTGGCGTGGTGACAAGCCTGGCCTTGCCGGTCGTCGCGGTCGATCTGCCATCAGGCGTTTCCGGGGACAGCGGCCAAGTGCTCGGCCATGCTTTTCGGGCTGGGGTCACCGTCACCTTCGCCCGCAAAAAACCTGGTCATCTTTTGCTGCCCGGGCGCGAGCTGTGCGGGGAGATCGTGCTCGCCGATATCGGTATCGCCGATGGTCTCATTGCCCGGATTCGGCCCCAGGCGTTCGAGAACTCGCCGGCGCTTTGGCTCAGCGCCTTTCCGATTCCGGGCGTCGATACGCACAAGTACAAGCGCGGCCATGTCGGCGTCTTTTCCGGCGGCCCGAGCGCCACTGGCGCGGCGCGGCTTGCGGCGCTTGCCGCGGCGCGAAGCGGGGCAGGGGCGGTCACCGTCCTGTCCCCGGCGAAAGCCATGCAGGTCAATGCCGCGCATCTGACCTCGATCATGCTGCGCAAAGCAAATGACAGCGCCGACATCGACGCCTTCATCGGCGAACGCCGGCCCTCCGCTTTTGTACTGGGCCCTGGCTTCGGTGTCGGTGAAAGAACGCGGAATTTTGCTCTCACGCTGCTTGCCGCTGGCCAGCAGCGGAACGTTTCCGCCTCGGTCGATGGTCTGGTGTTCGACGCCGACGCGATCACCTCGTTTCGCGAGAAGCCGGATGTCCTGTTCGAAGCCTCGCGCCAGCCGAGCGCGCCGTCGCTGGTGATGACGCCGCATGAAGGCGAGTTCGCCAGGCTGTTTGCTGACATCGCGGGTGGCGCCGTTTCGTCCAAGTTGGGCAGGGCTCGTATGGCCGCCACCCGTGCCAATGCCGTGATCGTCTATAAGGGCGCCGACACCGTAATCGCTGCTCCCGATGGCAAGGCCGCGATAAACTCCAGTGGCGCGCCGTGGTTGGCAACCGCCGGTTCGGGCGACGTGCTCTCGGGGCTCGTGGCCGGCTTCCTGGCGCAAGGCATGCCGGCCTTCGAGGCGGCGTGCGCGGCGGTATGGATCCATGCCGAGGCCGGCAGCCGGTTCGGGCCGGGGCTGATCGCCGAGGATTTCCCGCTGGCGCTGGTGCCTGTGCTGCGTGAACTGGTGGCGGCTCGCGGCGCGCGCTGACTTGCCGCGACATTCAGCTTACAGCGGAATGTTGTCGTGCTTTTTCCAGGGGTTCTGCATGTCCTTGTTGCGCAGCATTCGCAGCGCGCGGGCGATGCGGCGGCGGGTCGAATGCGGCATGATCACCTCGTCGACATAGCCGCGCTCGGCGGCGACGAAGGGCGACAGGAAGCGGTCTTCGTAAGCCTTTGTATGAGCTGCGATCTTTTCGGCGTCTCCGATGTCCTTGCGATAGATGATCTCGACCGCGCCCCTGGCGCCCATCACGGCGATCTGCGCCGTCGGCCAGGCATAGTTCATATCGCCACGCAGGTGTTTCGAAGCCATCACGTCATAGGCGCCGCCATAGGCCTTCCTGGTGATGACGGTGATCTTCGGCACGGTCGCCTCGGCATAGGCGAAGAGCAGTTTGGCGCCGTGCTTGATCAGCCCGCCATATTCCTGCGCTGTGCCCGGCAGGAAGCCCGGAACGTCGACGAAGGTGACGATCGGGATCGAAAAACAGTCGCAGAAGCGCACGAAGCGCGCCGCCTTGCGGCTGGCGTCAGAATCGAGCACGCCGGCCAGCACCATGGGCTGGTTGGCGACGAAGCCGACCGTGCGGCCTTCAATACGTCCGAAGCCGGTGACGATGTTCTTGGCGAAACTTTGCTGGATCTCGAAGAAATCACCCTCGTCGGCGACTTTCAGGATCAGCTCCTTGATATCGTAAGGCTTGTTCGCGTTGTCGGGGATCAGCCGGTCGAGCGACAGATCGTGATCGGTGACCGACTGGTAGCATTCGATCTCGGGAATCTCCGATGTGTTCGAGGCCGGCAGCAAATCGACCAGCCGGCGCATCTGCAGCAGTGCTTCGACGTCGTTGTCATAGGCGCCGTCGGCGATCGAGGATTTCGTCGTGTGAACGGAAGCGCCGCCGAGGCTCTCGGCGGTCACCGTCTCGTTGGTGACGGTCTTCACCACGTCCGGTCCAGTAACGAACATGTAGGAGGTGTCGCGCACCATGAAGATGAAGTCGGTCATGGCCGGCGAATAGACGTCGCCGCCAGCGCAAGGCCCCATGATCACGGAAATCTGCGGAATGACGCCCGACGCCAGCACATTGCGCTGAAAGATCTCGGCGTAGCCGCCGAGTGCAGCCACGCCTTCCTGGATGCGGGCACCGCCGGCATCGTAGAGGCCGATGATCGGCGCGCGGTTGCGCAGCGCCATCTCCTGCACCTTGATGACCTTTTCGGCATGCGCTTCCGACAGCGAGCCGCCGAACACGGTAAAATCCTTGGCGAAAAGGTAGACGGGACGGCCGTTGACGGTGCCCCAGCCGGTGACAACGCCATCGCCGGCGATCTTGGTCTTTTCCATGCCGAAGTCGGTCGAACGGTGCTCGACATACATGTCGAACTCCTCGAACGAACCCTCGTCGAGAAACACCTCGATGCGTTCGCGGGCGGTGAGCTTGCCCTTCTTGTGCTGCGCGTCGATGCGAGCCTGACCGCCGCCCATGCGGGCGATCTCGCGACGACGCTCGAGTTCCTTCAGCACGTCCTTCATTCTCGATCTCCTGCGCGGGCTGCTTTGTGGTAATGATGCCCGCAGGTGAGCGCAAGCGTCGCTTTTTCGAGGCGTTTTGTTGCGCTGCAACATGATGCCCTTGCATTTCAGAGCGAACTCAGCCATATGCACGGCATAGGCGCTTGGGCCGGACCGATCCGGCCTTCTCCTCGAATGAGACTGGTTGCGTCTGTTTTCCCTCTTTCCTGCTGATCGGCCCCGATTGGTTAGCAAGGTGGCGAAAAAGCCCCGTGGCATGATGCCTGCGGGCACGACAGCGCAGCCGCGCGGACGAACACGTCCGCCGCCTTGTCGTTCCATGACAATTGATTCGACGGCAGGTTGCGCCCTGCCGCCATTGATGTTTGCGGCCAGAGGCCGCGTGAAAGAAGAATATTTTGACCAACGAAAACACTTTGCCCGGCAACGACACTGGAGAACTCTCCGGTTTCGCAGCACTGGGAATTACGGGTGCGCTGCTCAAGGCCACCCATGCCGCCGGCTTCACCGATCCGAAGCCGATCCAGGCTCAGGCGATCCCGCCGCAGATGGAAGGCCGTGACATTTTCGGCATCGCCCAGACCGGCTCCGGCAAAACTGCGGCCTTCGCGCTGCCGATCCTGTCGAAGATCATTGCGCTCGGCACCAAGCGCCGGCCGAAGACGGCACGCGCGCTGATCCTGGCGCCGACTCGTGAGCTCGCCGTGCAGATCGAGGACACCATCAAGATCCTCGCCAAGGGCGCGCATGTCTCGACCGCGCTCGTGCTGGGCGGCGTCTCGCGCTTCAGCCAGGTGAAGAAGGTTGCGCCTGGTGTCGACATCCTGATCGCCACGCCTGGCCGGTTGACCGATCTGGTGCGCGAAGGCGACCTCATGCTTGCCGACACCAAATGGCTGGTGCTCGACGAGGGCGACCGCATGCTCGACATGGGCTTCATCAATGACGTCAAGCGCATCGCCAAGGCGACCGCGCCGGACCGTCAGACGGTGCTGTTCTCCGCGACTATGCCCAATGAAATCGCCGAACTGGCGAAAGGCCTGCTGAAGAACCCAATCCGTGTCGAAGTCGCGCCGCAAAGCACGGCGGCGGCCGAGATCGCGCAGAGCGTCGTCCTTGCCCGCACCAAGCAGAAGCGCCAAGTGCTGTCGACGATGCTCGCCGACGAGACGATGAAGTCCGTCATCATCTTTTCGCGCACCAAGCACGGCGCCGACCGGGTAACCAAGGACCTCGAGCGCGACGGCTTCAAGGCCGCTGTCATCCACGGCAACAAGTCGCAGAATGCGCGGCAGAAGGCACTGAACGATTTCCGCGAGGGTTCGGTGCGCATTCTGGTGGCCACCGATATCGCCGCGCGCGGCATCGACGTGCCCGGCATCAGTCATGTCGTGAATTTCGACCTGCCTGATGAGGCGGAGAGCTATGTCCACCGCATCGGCCGCACCGGCCGCAACGGCCGGGACGGCATTGCGATTACGCTCTGCGATCCGTCCGAGAACAGCAAGCTGCGCCAGGTCGAACGCATCATCCGCGCCAAGCTGCCTGTTGTCGCCGACCATCTCGGCAGCCCCGATCCGCAGCGCAACCCGGCTGAGAAGAACGAGCGCTTCGAGCCTGCCAATGACCGAAACGACCGCAATGGCCGTCGCGACGGCAGGCGGCCGGGCGGCCAGAACAACGGCTCCGGCAAGAAGCGCTTCGGTGACAAGCCGGCCTTCGCTGGCGACCGCAAACCGGAAGGCGCCAAGCCCTTCAAGGGCAACAATAAACGCCGCTTCGGCGGCAAGCGGCCCGCGGCGCGGGCCGCGTAGGCAGGCCGCTTCGTATTGGCCGGGCATTTGCGTGCCCGGCTGGTCACCAGTGAGATAAAGGGCGACCGCGGTGAGGCTGCGGTCGCCCTTTCCGTATGGAAGCTCGGGCTACTTCGCGACCGCCTCGATCCAGACGGCAATTCTTTGTGCAAGGAAGGTCGTGGTCGATGGCGACAGGGCGTCGCCGGCGATGACGTGGTTGTCGGGATCGCCGGTATCGTCGACCGGAACCAGCTCGTGCGGCGCGCCCCAACGCCCGGCGATTTCACGCGTGCGGTCAGGCCGCACCACGCTGTCCGAATCCGAAAAGATGAAGAGGGCAGGGACCACCGCTTTCTCCACCGGCGCGCCATAGGCAAGTTCCGTCAGCGCCTGCATCGGCAGCGTCGCGGCAAGGGGATATCTGGTGGTCCAGAATTTCTCGTGCAGCGCGTTGCGCGGCATGAAGCTGCGCTCCTTGCCGGCGACGAGTTCGGCTATTTGTTTGCCCCATCGCATGGTCAGGATCCCGGCGCCCGACGCCTTGACGCCGAAATTCGGCGAGATGAACGCGATCGCCGCCACGCCGTCCGAAGCGCCCGGCTGTGTTGCCGCCCAGGCCGCCAGCGAGCCGCCGGTCGAGGTAGAGATGACGATCACCTTGTCGCCGATGGCCCGGCCGATCGCGAGCGCCTCCTCATAGTCGTTGATCCAGGCATTGAGGCTGCCTTGCGTCATGGCCGCGCCATCCTGCCCGTGGCCGGTGAGGCGGGTGAAGAACAGATTGGCGTCGAGTTGGTCGGCAACCTCGTCGGGCAGCGGGCGGAGCTCGCCCTTCGACGCCGAAAAGCCGTGGATATAGACGATGGACAGCCGTGTCCTGGCATGCACCATCGGATTGGCCCAGATGATCTCTTTCTCCAGCCCGTCACGGATGCCGGATATCGCCGCTTCCGTCCTGGCCACGTAGGCCTGCGGATCGTCGCCGATTGCGGATGGATCGAAGCGGATCGTGGTGTCGACGGGAACCCGCGGGCCGAGCACGAAGGCCAGTGCGAGGATGGCGACTAACCCCAGCACAGCAAGCACGATTCGTCGCCCCATCGCAGACTCCAAACGCAACAACAACAAACCTACGGCGGTGGCGGGGAACAGGCAACGACCGGCCGGCGATGAAGCCGCCGATCCGCTGGCTTCTATTCGCTCGGCGGCTTGCGGTCGTAATTCAGCGGCCGTGCCTTCCAGCTCGTCATGAGGCTGATCACGCCTCGGTACACCGGTCTCGGCAACAGGCTGAGCAGCTTCAGGGGCCAGCTCGTCCGGCGCGGGAATGTGACCTCGAAGCCGCCGGATTTGATACCCCGCACCATGCGCCGCGTCGCTCGGCTGACCGGCATCAGCCCCGGCATGGGCAGCATGTTCTTCTCGGTCAGCGGTGTGTCTATGAAGCCCGGATTCATGACCTGGACGCGCACGTTCATCTTGTCGAAATCGTATTTCAGCGATTCGGCCAGGATGTTGATCGCCGCTTTGGTGCCGCCATAAGCGGCGGTCGTCGGCCAGCCGAAATAAGCGGTGACCGAGCCGACCAGCACAATATGACCGCGCGCCCGCACGCGCATGCGTTCGACGACCGGCACAAGCCCGTTGATGATGCCGAAATAGTTGACCTCGAAAGACCGGCGAAAATCGCTGACGACGAGAGCCTCGCCAGGCGTGGAAATGTAGTTGCCCGCGTTTAAGACGGCGAGCACGATGGGGCCAAGCTCGTTCTCGATTGCAGCGACGGTTCTTGCCATGCGCGGCTCGTCGGTCACGTCGCAGGGAAAAGCCTTGACCTTGCCTGGCATCTGCGCGGTCTCGACAATCAGCGTGTCGATGGGATCGCCATCGGGTGCCGTTACGGCCACCGCATAGCCCTGGGACGCAAGGTCCCTGGCCAGCGAACGGCCGATGCCGCTGCTGCCTCCCGTGACCCAGGCGACGCCATGCTTCGGGTCGGCCCGATAGAGTGTCATGCTGCGCCCCCGTCGAATTGTTCTTGGCTTTTGCTCTAACCGCGAAGAAATCGAATGAAAAGAGCGGTTTTCGACGCCGGCCGCAAATGAACAACGCGGATAGGCCCGGCACCAAGGTGACGCCGGCGCAAATGCAGTACGGAAAATGCGACTGGACCAGGCAAATTCTTGCCTTGAAACCGAAGCTTCGGGTTTCTAGGGTTTCGCGCAGCTACACAAGGACTCCCGAATGCCCCGCTCCGTGATCGACGCTATCGGCAACACGCCATTGGTCCGCCTCAACAGGGCTTCGGAAGAAACCGGCTGCGAGATCCTGGGCAAGGCCGAATTCATGAATCCAGGACAGTCGGTCAAGGACCGCGCCGGCCTGTTCATCATCCGCGATGCCGAAGAGCGTGGGCTGCTCAGGCCGGGCGGCGTCATTGTCGAGGGCACGGCCGGCAATACGGGCATCGGGCTGACGCTGGTCGCCAAGGCGCTCGGCTACCGCACCGTCATCGTCATTCCCGAAACGCAGAGCCAGGAGAAGAAGGACACGATCAAGCTGCTCGGCGCCGAGCTGATCGAGGTTCCGGCCGTGCCGTACAAGAACCCCAACAATTACGTGAAATTGTCGGGGCGGCTGGCTGAGCAAATGGCGCGTTCGGAGCCGAACGGCGCTATCTGGGCCAACCAGTTCGACAATGTCGCCAACCGCGACGGGCACATCCGCACCACGGCGCAGGAGATCTGGAGCCAGACCGGCGGCAAGGTCGACGGCTTCGTCTCGGCGGTCGGCTCGGGCGGAACGCTGGCCGGCGTCGCTTTCGGACTGAAGGCGAAAAGCAAGGACGTAAAGATCGCTCTCGCCGATCCGCTGGGCGCTGCGCTCTACAGTTTCTATACCAGCGGTGAGCTGAAATCCGAGGGCAGTTCGATCACCGAAGGCATCGGGCAGGGACGCATCACCGCCAACCTCGATGGGTTCACGCCCGACTTCTCGTTCCAAATTCGTGATGAGGATGCGTTGCCGATCGTCTTCGACCTGGTCCAGGAGGAAGGCCTTTGCGTCGGCGGTTCGACCGGCATCAACATAGCGGGCGCGATCCGACTGGCGCGTGAACTCGGCCCCGGCCATACCATCGTGACCATTCTTTGCGACTACGGCACACGCTACCAATCGAAACTGTTCAATCCCGAATTCCTGCGCGAAAAGAAGCTGCCGGTGCCCGGCTGGATGGAAGAGAAATCAGATATTTCCGTGCCGTTTGAAAAGGTCGTGTGATGGCGCACAAGACCGAAGCGCTGTTTCGCGACGACGCCTATCTCAGGACGGCCGATGCCGTGGTGGTCGCCGTCAACGAGCGCGGCGGCATCGTTCTGGACCGCACCATCTTCTATGCCACCTCGGGCGGGCAGCCGGGCGATAGCGGCCATCTCCAGCGCGCCGATGGCAGCCGCATCGTCCTGGCCGCCACCATCACCGGGGAAACAAAGGACGAGATCATCCACGTGCCGGCGCCGGAACAAGCCGCGCCTGCGGTCGGCGAGCGCCTGAAGCTCGCAATCGACTGGGAGCGACGTCATCTCTTGATGCGCATGCATGCCGCTTGCCATTTGCTCACCGTCGTCTGCCCGTTTCCGATCACCGGCGCGGCGGTTTCGGAAGACGACAGCCGTGTCGATTTCGACATTCCCGACGCCAGCTTCAGCAAGGAAGACGTGACGGCTGGCCTGATGGGCCTGGTGCGGGCCGATCATCCGATCTTTACCAGGCTGATCAGCGACGAGGAACTGGCCGCCAATCCGGGTCTGGTGAAGTCCAAGAATGTCCGTCCGCCGCTAGGTACCGGCAAAATCCGGCTGGTCTGCATCGGCGAGAATGCTTCGGTGGACAGTCAGCCCTGTGGTGGCACCCATGTCAAAAGCACCGGCGAGATCGGCGAAATCCATATCGGCAAGATTGAGAAGAAGGGGCGTGAAAACCGGCGCTTCCGCATCCGGTTTGGACCGATGCCCCAAACATGATCTCGAAAGCTACGATGTTTTCGGACAAGATCATGCGGCAAGGCAAGACAACGTCTGGTCAATGGCGGCAGGAGAACCACAATGGCTGAAGACAGTCCTTTCACCGTCGACGCGGACTGGTTGCAGGAGCGTTTGGGCCAGCCTGGCCTGACGATTGTCGATGCATCCTGGTATCTTCCGGCGCAAAACCGCGACGCGCGCGCCGAGTACGACGCTGGGCACATTCCGGGCGCCCGCTTCCTGGATCAGGACGCGGTCTCCGATCCGGACGCCGCGCTGCCGCATACGCTGCCGTCGCCGCAGCATTTCGCGCAGTATGTCGGCGCGATGGGCGTTTCGGCAGATGACACGATCATCGTCTATGACGGCCCGGGCTTTTTCTCGGCACCTCGGGCTTGGTGGATGTTCCGGGTGATGGGCGTCTTCCAGACCTATATCCTTGACGGCGGTTTCGATGGCTGGAAAGCGGCAGGTCGGCCGGTGACGGCCGAACCGACCAAAATCGCGCCAAGCGTGTTCCACGCCGATTTCGACGCCGGCCGGGTCGCCAGCCTTGCCGAGATGCGCCCCATCGTCGAAACCCGGGAAAGCCAGATTGCCGATGCACGCGGGGCAGGACGCTTCACCGGCGCGGAGCCGGAGCCGCGTGCGGGCGTCCGTTCCGGCCATATGCCGGGCGCGCGCAACTTGCCTTATTCGGCGCTGTCGGAAAACGGCGTGCTTCTGCCGAAGGAGCGGTTGCGCAAGGTGGTCGAGGACGCCGGCCTCGATCTGTCGAAGCCTATCGTCACTTCCTGCGGCTCCGGCGTTACGGCGGCGGTGATCACGCTTGCGTTGGAAACGCTTGGCCATACCGACAACAGGCTTTACGACGGCTCATGGACCGAATGGGGCGGTCTCTCCGACACACCAGTCGTGACAGGCAAGGAATGACGATGGAAAACGGCGAGCTGAAGGACATCGAAGTCACGGTGACGTTCCTCGAGATGCATGCGCCACCGGCCGTGTCGCCGCCCATGCCCTACAACCGCCAGGTCGCACTCCTGAAAACTAAGGACATTCCGCTGCATTTCTACCGGTACCTGATGGATCGGGTGGGGCGTAAATGGCACTGGGTCAATGTGCTGAGGCTGGATGACGACGAGCTTTCGGCCGGCATCCACCGCGAGGATCGCGACATCAGGGTGCTCTATCTCGATGGCGCACCCGCCGGTTTTTTCGACCTCAAGCCGCATCTGCCGGAAGAAGTCGAGCTCGCCTATTTCGGCATGATGGAACACGCCACCGGGCAAGGCATCGGCCGCTGGTTCCTGGGATCGGCGATCGCCGCGGCTTGGTCGTATGGACCGAAGCGGGTGACGGTGCAGACCTGCACGCTCGACCATCCTGCTGCCTTGCCGCTCTACCAGAAGCTCGGCTTCGCGCCGGTGGCGCAGAAGAAGGAGACCGTTCACCCTCTGCCCTTCGCCGAGCGCTCGGCCAGCGTCATGCGGCCATAGCGACGCCCTCACAAAAGCTGAACCTCTCGTTCATCCGCGCTTCAGCCTGTCTCTGCCATCTTGCCCGCACATAATACGGGCCGAAGGAGAAAAGACATGCTGACCCGCCGTACCCTTGCCGCCGCGCTGATCGCGGCAATCGCAATGCCCGGTCTCGCCGCCGCGCAGGCGACAACGCCTTCGGCCGCAACCATCGAACGAAAGCTCGAGGCGGCACCCCGCGTGAAGCTGCGCCCGAACGAGCGCGTCACCATCCGTGAGTTCAAGCGCCGGCCGGACCTGCGCCGCATGGCCCGGTCGATCGATATCCAGTCGATCAATTTCGCTTTCGGCTCGGCCGCGATCTCCAGCTCGCAATACGACAAGATCGACACTATCGCCGATGCGTTGCAGCGTATCCTGCGCCGCAACCCCGGGGCGCGCGTCCTCATCGAGGGCCATACCGACGCCGTCGGCTCCTTCCAATCGAACCGGATCCTGTCGGAACAGCGCGCCGCCTCGCTGAAGCGCACGCTGGTGCGCGAGTTCGGCGTGCCGGCCTATGCTTTGGAGACGGTCGGTTATGGCGAGGAATTCCTGCTGGTGCAGACGCAGAACGAAAACTGGCGGAACCGGCGGGTCACCCTCCGTCGCTTTGACGACTTCATTCGCTGAGGGAGTTCCGACAATCCGGTAAAGTTCGCCTTGCCTTGGTCGGCTGGAACAAGCCGACCAAGGGCCAATGATTGTCAGGAATCGGGTGGGAGGCGGGGGCTGATGCGCATAATTTCCGATCAACGACATCGGAGATTTTCGCCATGACCATCCAGTTCAAAGCCTTGCCGACACAAGATGTACGAGCGCTTCAGCGCGGCGGGCCCGATGCCTATGGAAACACGCCCGAGCGTAAGGTCTCCGACGGCGACGGCATGCCATGCCGGCATTGCCTGAAGAACATCGCCGACGGAGACGACTATCTCATCCTGGCCTACCGGCCATTCCCCAAACTTCAGCCCTATGCCGAGACCGGACCGATCTTCCTTCACGCGCAGGAATGCGAGCGCGCCGCGGAATCTCAGGCACTTCCCGAAATTCTCGAAAGCCCGGACTATATCGTGCGCGGCTACGGCAGGGATGACCGCATCGTCTATGGCAGCGGTGGCGTCATTGCGACCGATGCGATCGCCGCGCGCGCCGAGGCTCTCTTGGAACGCGACGAGATTGCCTACGTGCATGTCCGCTCGGCGCGCAACAATTGCTTCCAGTGCCGGATCGAACGTGTCTGACGGGCGCATGTGGCGGTGCGATAGCGGAGCGCTGTCGTACTCCTGTCATACCATTGCGGTACACGGGTAGCCGTCGATCGATTTGTCGACCGCGGATGAACCGGCGGCAAATCTCGACATCGAGGAAGCGGGGCCTTGGCTCCGCTTTTTTGTTTGCCTGAACCTTCCACAGAAATTTTCTGCGCAAAGAAGCATATGGGCTTCGACTATTTGCCTGGAGGGCTCAGTTAAACTTGCAATTGGCGCCGAGACGCAGGTTGCGGCACATGTTTTAAGTCCGAGCCGGGTGCAGGCCTGACAGCCGCCAATCCGGAAAGAAAAAACCCGCCGGGAATGACCGGCGGGCTGACGGGAGGCAGGTATCCTCTCAGGAGAATCAGGCCGCGAGAACCGCCTTCGGTTCGACCAGTTCGTAGCCGAGCGCTTCGGCGACCGCACGGTTGGTGATCTTGCCTCTGTGGACGTTGAGTCCATTGCGCAGATGATGGTCGTCGACCAGCGCCTTCAGGCCCTTGTCAGCGAGCTGAAGGCCATAGTGCAGAGTCGCGTTGTTGAGTGCATGTGCTGAGGTGACCGGCACGGCGCCCGGCATGTTGGCGACGCAGTAGTGGATGACGCCGTCGACCTCGTAGGTCGGCTCGGCATGCGTGGTCGCGTGCGAGGTCTCGAAGCAGCCGCCCTGGTCGATGGCGACGTCGACCAGCACCGACCCCTTCTTCATGCCCGAAAGCATTTCGCGCGAGACCAGCTTCGGCGCCGCAGCACCCGGGATCAGCACGGCGCCCACGACGATGTCGGCGGAAAAGCACTCTTCTTCCAGAGCCTCCACGGTCGAATAGCGGGTGTGGACGCGGCCGGCAAAGAGGTCGTCGAGCTGGCGCAGGCGCGGGATCGAGCGGTCGATGATGGTGACGTCGGCGCCCAGGCCAGCCGCCATCCTGGCCGCGTGCAGGCCGACGACGCCGCCGCCGAGCACGGTGACCTTGCCGGGCAGCACGCCGGGCACGCCGCCGAGCAGCACGCCGCGGCCGCCATTGGCCTTCTGCAGCGCCGTGGCGCCGGCCTGGATCGACAGGCGGCCGGCGACTTCCGACATCGGCGCCAGCAACGGCAGGCCGCCCCGGTCATCGGTCACCGTTTCATAGGCGATGGCGGTAACGCCCGAAGCGAGCAGGCCCTTGGTCTGTTCCGGATCCGGAGCGAGATGAAGATAGGTGTAGAGGATCTGGCCATCGCGCAGTTGGGCCCATTCGTTAGGCTGCGGCTCCTTGACCTTGACGATCATATCCGACTTGGCGAACACGTCGGCCGCCGTCTTGGCGATGGTGGCGCCGGCGGCGCGATAGGCGTTGTCGTCGGCGCCAATGCCAGCCCCGGCGCCGGTCTCGACCAGCACCTCATGTCCGTGGGCGACATATTCGCGGACCGAGCCGGGCGTAAGTCCGACGCGATATTCATGGTTCTTGATTTCCCGGGGGCAGCCGACGCGCATTTTCTTTTCTCCTGACACGGCCCTTCGGGGCTCGTTCCCTGTATTGACGTAGTCAACCACGAATCGTTGCGTAAGTGTTTGCGAATGCACTTGCAGGAGGGCTCGCTATTCGATAATTGTTGCGTAAAATGCATAGAAATTCGCAGGAATCACGAAGAATGCCGCTCGACAGGATTGATATCGCCATTCTGGAGACATTGCAGAAGGATGGCCGGATGCCGAACGCCGCCCTTGCCGAAAGGGTCGGCCTGTCCCAGTCGGCCTGTTCGCGCCGGCTCGACAATCTGGAGAAATCCGGAACCATCCGCGGCTATCATGCCCGGCTTTCCAATGCAGCACTTGGTCACCAGATGACGGCGATCGTGCACATATCGCTGTCGGGCCAGTTCGAGAAGACGCTGTCGGATTTCGAGGCTGCGATCAAGCGCTGCCCGAACGTGCTGTCCTGCCACCTGATGTCGGGCGAGTACGACTACATCCTCAGGATCGCGGCCAAGGACCTTGCCGACTACGAACGCATCCACAAGGAGTGGCTGTCGGCGATGCCGCATGTGACGAAGATCAATTCGTCTTTTGCCCTGCGCGAAATCATCGACCGGACGGCGATGGGCCTGAAGCCCGAAATGGCCTGAGCATTCTCAGCCTTCCACGCCTTCAGCCGTCTACGCCTTGGCAGCATCCGTCACGATCCGGTCCATCGGGATATCGTGCGGCTGCGGGTAGATGGTGGCGATTCGCTGCAATTCGTAGCCGACGCCGATGACCAGCGGCTTGAACGGCATCGCCGCCAGCGTTCGGTCGTAGAACCCGCCGCCATAGCCCAGGCGATAATTGCCGGAATCGATGCCGACGATCGGTGAGATGACGATGTCGGGCAAGACCGGTTCGCCCTCGGCCGGAATCGGAATGTTCCACACGCCCTTCTCCAGCCGGTCGCCCGGAACATAGGCCCGGAAGATCAGCGGCTGTGCCTTTTCGATGACGACGGGCAGCGCGGTGCGCCCGCCTCGTTCATTGATGGCGGCCATCCATGGCCGCAGGTCCGGCTCGCCGCGAAACGGCCAATAGAGGCTGACCATGCGGCCGGCGATATCGCCGATCGCCGCGTCGAGGGCTCCGGCGATGCTCTGCGACATCGCCGTTCGCGCATCGGCGGAAACCGCGAGACGCGCCGCGATCAGGCGTTCCCGTTCGGCCTTGCGCCATCGTCTGACGTCGGTCCAATCGGATATCGGCGCGTGAAACGCGGGATCGAGTTCGTGCATGAAGCATGGCGGCGAGGAATATTGCGCCGGACCCTGGTCGTCGTGATCGTTGGCCATGCTCACCTCATCGCTGTTTTCCATAACGCTATACCCGGCGGGGGGATGCGACATGTGCATTCACGACATGGAACGACGAGTCTCGGGCACGGCCTTCGTGTTGTTGCATTGCACAAAAGCTCCTACATCAAAGGCATGCGATATTGCTGGTCAGGGTGAATGCGATGGATCAAGCCAATCACCATGTCGTCGTCGTAGGGGCGGGGTTCGGCGGCCTCGAATTCACCCGCGCTCTCGCCGGTGCGCCCGTGCGCATCACCATGATCGACAAACGCAATCACCATCTTTTCCAGCCGCTGCTCTACCAGGTCGCAACGACAGCGCTGGCGACCTCGGAGGTCGCCTGGCCGATCCGCCACCTGCTGCGCAAGCGCAAGGACGTGACGACGCTGCTCGCCAATGTCACCGGCATCGACCGAGCCGGAAAACGCGTGCTGCTCGATGACGGCAGCACCGTCGCCTACGACACGCTGGTGCTCGCCACCGGCGCCCGACACGCCTATTTCGGCCACGACGAATGGGAGCCGTTCGCGCCAGGGCTGAAGACGCTGGAGGACGCCACCACCATTCGACGGCGCATTCTGCTCGCCTTCGAGCAGGCCGAGCGGGAAACCGATCCTGCCAGGCGCCAGGCGCTGCTGACGATTGCGATCGTCGGCGGTGGTCCGACCGGTGTCGAACTTGCCGGCACCATTGCCGAACTGGCGCACGACACACTGCGCGGCGAATTCCGCAACATCGACACGCGCGAGACGCGTGTGGTGCTGATCGAGGCTGGCGACCGCATACTGGCCAATTTTGCGCCGAAACTGTCCGATTATGCCGGAAAGGCGTTGAAGCGGCTCGGCGTGACGATCGAACTCGGCCGGGCGGTCACGCGCTGCGACGCCGAGGGCGTCGTCTTCGGCGACACGCATCTGCCGGCGAGGACCATATTGTGGGCGGCGGGCGTTGCCGCTTCGCCGGCAGCCGAATGGCTGGGCGCCGCCGCCGACCGGGCGGGAAGGGTGCTGGTTGAACCCGATCTCACCGTGCCGGGCAGCCCCGAGATTTTCGTCATCGGCGACGCCGCTCTCGTGCTGCGGCCCGATGGACGGCCCGTTCCCGGCGTGGCGCCTTCCGCCAAGCAGGAGGGCCGCCATGTTGCCGCGACCATCAAGGCCAGGCTTGCCGGCGATACGAGCGTACGGCCGTTCCACTACAAGCATGCCGGGGACCTGGCCACGATCGGCAAGCGCGCCGCGGCGATCGATTTCGGCTGGATCAGGCTGACCGGCTGGCCGGCCTGGTGGCTGTGGGGACTGGCGCACATCTATTTCCTGATCGGCTTCCGCAACCGGCTCGCGGTGTCGCTGAGCTGGCTATGGATCTACGTCACGGGCCAACGCAGCGCCCGCCTGATCACGCAGGGCGACGACGACAAGGGCTGATCTTCCGCGCTTGCGACCGTTCATCCGCGCGTCATCTGTTGCTGATCGACTGACAGCTCCGACGCGCGCAACTTCTTGAATGGACTCGAATAGGTTTCAGCGCGAAGTTCGCTTCGGGCAGGGTCTTTCGTGTCGTCGAAAAGGAGAAAACATGTCGCAGCCGCTCCATTCCGTCTCCCGCCGCGGTCTCCTCGCGGGCGCCGCCGCCACGGGCGCGCTAATTGCGCTTCACCCTTTCTCCGCCCGCGCCCAGACCAACCAGGCGCATCTCCGGATCATGGAGACCACCGACATCCATGTGAATGTGCTGCCCTATGACTATTACGCCGACAAAGCGAATGACACGATGGGACTGTCGCGCACGGCCTCCCTGATCGACGCGGTGCGCAAGCAAGCCGTTAATTCGATGCTGATCGACAATGGCGACCTGCTGCAGGGCAATCCGATGGGCGACTACATCGCCTATGAAAAGGGCATGAAGGACGGTGACCTGCATCCGATCATGAAAGGCATGAACCTGCTCGGCTACGAGTGCTCGACGTTGGGCAACCACGAATTCAACTACGGCCTGTCCTTCATGGACAAGGTTCTGGCCGGCGCCAATTTCCCCTTCGTCTGCGCCAACCTGATCCGCGGCACCGAGCTTGCCGCGAACCCGCGCGACGACAAGCTCTACCTCAAGCCCTACGTCATCCTCCACAAGAAGATCAGCGACGGTTCAGGCACCGAGCAACCGATCAGGATTGGCATCATCGGCTTCGTGCCGCCGCAGATCATGGTCTGGGATCTCAAGAACCTCGAAGGTAATGTCAGAACGCGCGACATTGTCGAGGCCGCCAAGGCCTGGGTGCCGCAGATGAAGGAAGAGGGCGCCGACATTATCATCGCGCTCTCGCATTCTGGCATCGACGTCAAGCAGGGCGATATGATGGAGAACGCATCGTTCTTTGTCGCCGGCGTCGAAGGCATCGACGCGGTGTTCACGGGTCACCAGCATCTGGTGTTCCCTGGCAAGAAGGATTTTCAGGCGCTCGAAGGCGTCGATGCGCAAAAGGGTACGCTGCAGGGCAAGCCGGCCGTCATGGGCGGCTTCTGGGGCTCGCATATGGGCCTGATCGACCTGATGCTGGAGCGCGACGGCTCGAAATGGAAGATCGTGTCCGCCACCTCGGAAGCGCGGCCGATCTTCGAACGTGTCGACAACAAGAACAAGCCGACTGTCGCGGACGACAACCGCATCATCGCCGCGCTTGAGCAGGACCACCAGGCAACGCTCGCCTATGTGCGTCGTCCCGTCGGCAAGACCGCAGCGCCGCTCTATTCCTATTTCGCGCTGGTCGCCGACGATCCGTCGGTTCAGGTCGTCAGCCAGGCGCAGACCTGGTACCTCCAGGACATCCTGAAAAACACACAATGGAAGGACGTGCCGCTGCTGTCGGCGGCAGCCCCCTTCAAGGCCGGCGGGCGCAACGGCGCCGACTACTACACCGATGTGCCGGCGGGCGACATCGCCATCAAGAACGTCGCCGACCTCTACCTTTATCCCAACACCGTGCGGGCCGTTGAGATCACCGGAGCGCAGGTCAAGGAATGGCTGGAAATGTCGGCCGGCATCTTCAACCGGATCGAACCTGGCAAGGCCGACCAGGCGCTCATCAACACCGACTTTCCGTCCTACAATTTCGACGTTATCGACGGCGTCACCTACAGAATAGATCTGTCGCAGCCGCCGAAATACGATCCCAAGGGTGGGCTGGCCAATGCTAGTGCCAATCGCATCGTCGGCCTGATGTTCGACGGCAAACCGATTGATCCCAATCAGAAATTTGTCGTTGCAACGAACAACTACCGGGCCGGAGGCGGCGGCAATTTTCCTGACATCGACGCTTCCAAAATTATCTACGAAGCGCCAGACACCAACCGCGACGTCATCGTTCGCTACATCGTCAAGCAGGGCACCATCAACCCGTCGGCGGACGGCAACTGGTCGTTCGCGCCGCTGCCCGGAACCAGCGTCGTGTTCGAGACAGGGCCCAAGGCGAAGGACCTCATCGCCGAAGTGAAGTCATTGAAAATCGAGCCGGCGGGCGCCGGCGAGGCAGGATTTGCGAAATACCGCATCCTTCTCTGACCGCCATTCGCAATTGGGACGCGGGCCATTTCTGGATCATGTCCGGCCAGTCGCCGGCGACGAGATCGAAGGCGCGCCGGCATTGATTTGGCAGTTCCAGGTGCCGAGAGCTCACATACCGTACGAGGGTCGACACGGATCCCATCTTTGCCTGGCGGAACGTCTATGAGCACAGCCGGGCTTATGCGATAGATTAGCCATGCGTTATGTCATCGTCATCGCCGCCGTTGCGTTTTTCCTGATCTGGGACGGTCTCTACAACCAGGGCCGGTACCTCGATATGACGGTGAGGAATGTCTCTCACGTGGTGCGTTACGTCACCGGCAAGGTCTAGTCCCGTTCAGGTCTCATGCATCCCGGGCGCGTCGCAAGGACGCGCGGCACCCTGAACGGTTGACCTGACGGTTTCGTCGTCACAAAAGACCCCGGATTTTTGATCGAGGAGGCGGGGTTGATCCGGCATATCGTTTTCTTCAGCGCGCGGCGTGGCGAGGATGTGGAGGCAGTGCGCTCTGGGCTGCTGGCGCTCGGCGGCATTCCCCATTCCAGCCTGTTCGAGGTGACGCTGAACACCAAGGTCGATCCGCTGTCGGATGAGATCGACGTGGTCGTCTATGCCGAATTCACGGATGCCGCCGCATTGGCCGCCTACAAGGCGCATCCGCTCTATGCGCAGACCACCAGCAGGGTCAAGCCATTGCGCGAACTGCGTTATTCCGCCGATGTGGTGGCCGGAAGCTGATTCGGGCGCCCTTGAACCCTTTTGCGCAATGATGCACACCGCGCTGGCATGATCCAAACACCACCCACAGGCACTCATCCGCTCGATCACCTCGTGCTGCCGACCTCGAGCCTGGATGTGGCGCGGGCGCGGCTAACGGCCCTCGGCTTCATCGTCGCGCCGACAGGCATCCATCCATTCGGCACGGAAAATTGCTGCGTCTTCCTCGCGGACGGCACCTATCTGGAACCGCTGGCTGTAGGCGATGATCAGGCCGCGATGAAGGCCGCCGGCCAGGGCAATGTCTTCGTCGCGCGCGACCGGCTCTATCGTGACCGCAATGGCAATGAAGGTTTTTCCGCCGTGGTCCTGACCACGGACGACGCCGATGCGGACCATGCACGCTTTGTCGATGCGAGCCTGTCGGGCGGGGACATGCTGGGCTTTTCGCGGGCGTTCACCGACGCTGCCGGCAAAAGCGACATGGCGTCATTCAAACTGGCCTTCGCGTCGACCGGGGGTTCAACCGATGCGTTCCTGTTCGCCTGCCAGCGCGTCAACGCGCCGGAAGTGGACCGCACGGCGCTGCAGGCTCATGCCAACGGTGCCACGGGAATTGTCGAGATCGTGGCGATCAGCGACGAGCCCGCCGAGCAGCGCCGGCTGATTTCCGTGGCAGTAAACGATCCGACGGCTGACGCGCGCGCCTCCATTTTTCGTCTACCTAACGCTATCTTGACTGTACTCGACCCGGCCTCCTTCACGGCACGCTTTGGCGTGCCCGCCGGTAAGCCGACGCAACTCCGCTTCGCGGCAGTCGTCTTTTCGGTTCGGCGTGCCGCTGTGGCGGCAGGTCTGCTTGCAGCCAATTCCATCAGATACGATATGTCGGGCAGTGATATCGTCGTGCAGCCGACATCCGGGCAGGGCGCGGCCTTCATCTTTCGGGAGATACAATGAGCAACGCCTTGGCGCCCAATTCATCGGTAACCGTCGGCAATGTCGTCTTCGACAACGCAGCACCGCTGTCGCTGATTGCCGGCCCCTGCCAGTTCGAATCACGCCAGCATGCCTTCGACATGGCCGGCGCGCTGAAGGAACTGACAGGCAGGTTGGGCATCGGCCTCGTCTACAAGACCAGCTACGACAAGGCCAACCGCACCTCCCTGTCGGCTACACGCGGTGCCGGCATGGAAGCGGCGCTCCCGGTCTTCGACGAGTTGCGCAAGGAATTCTCCTTGCCGGTACTGACCGACGTCCACACCGAGGAACAGTGCGCCATCGTTGCGCCGCATGTCGACGTGCTGCAGATCCCGGCCTTCCTGTCGCGCCAGACCGACATGCTGGTTGCCGCCGCAAGGACGGGCAAGGTGATCAACGTCAAGAAGGGACAGTTCCTCGCGCCCTGGGACATGAAGAACGTGGTGGCCAAGATCACCGGCTCCGGCAACGCCAATGTCTTGACCACCGAGCGCGGCGCCTCGTTCGGCTACAACACGCTCGTCTCCGACATGCGGGCCCTGCCCATTATGGCCGACATCGGCGCGCCTGTGATTTTCGACGCCACCCATTCGGTCCAGCAGCCGGGCGGGCAGGGTGGTTCCTCCGGCGGCGAACGCCGCTTTGTCGAGACCTTGGCCCGCGCGGCTGTCGCCGTCGGCGTTGCCGGCGTCTTCATCGAGACCCACCAGGATCCGGATAATTCGACCTCGTCCGACGGACCGAACATGGTGCCGCTGAAGGACATGCCGGCACTTCTGGAAAGGTTGATGGCGTTCGATCGGGTAGCGAAGGCCCGCTGACCCCGGCGCAGCTGAAGGTCGTCGCCGCGGAGGGCATATATCGGCCTGCCACGTCAGTAAGAAGTCACCTTTATACAGGTGGAAAAAGTCGAACAGACCGGCGGAAAAGTCGGGAACCTTCGATCTCGCCCCTCATTGTGAAAGTCCAGAGCAACGACAATGAGGAGCACATCATGACAACCCAGGCAGGACACACAGAGGCTATCGCTGCTTCGCGGGTCATCGGCACATCCGTCTATAACACCGAAGGCACGAAGATCGGCAGCATCGAGGACGTCATGCTCGACAAGCTGTCCAACGGCATCATGTTCGCTGTGATCGGTTTTGGCGGCTTTCTCGGCATGGGTGAAAAATATCACGCCATCCCGTGGGCGAGTTTGGATTACGATGAGGATAGGGGCGGCTATGTCGTGCCATTCTCGAAGGACCAGCTGAAAGCCGCTCCCGCCTATTCGATCAACGAGCTGACGGGCGCCGATGGCAAGGCCGCACGTGACGCCTCCTACAATTACTACAAGGTCGAGCCTTACTGGCATTGACCGGCCAGCCTGACGTGAAAAGGCCCCCGCAAACCAGCGGGGGCCTTTTACATGATCGCCTGCCGTGCTTACTCCGCGCTGCGGAGGGTCGACAGTTGCACCGCGCCCTGTGGAGGCTGCTGGTTGTCGCAGGACGTCAGGAACGCCGCCGCGATCAGGAACAAACTCACGATACCGCTTAACTCGGACATGGCGAAACTCCTCCTGTTTCGCCCCGCGCAGCCGCCATCATAGACCGGCGGCCATCCTATGGCGCATGACTTATGATGACAGGAATTTGCGCTTCGTGAATCGCGCCGGCGGCAATAATTGGCGGTGGCCCGATTGCCTTTTGCGCCGCTTTGGCTAAGACGGGCGCGACGTTTCGTCAGATCAATCGGGGACATCGCAATGACCGCCATCATCGACATTGTCGGGCGTGAAATCCTGGACAGCCGTGGAAATCCGACCGTCGAGGTCGATGTCGTGCTCGAAGACGGTTCGATGGGCCGCGCGGCCGTGCCGTCTGGAGCTTCCACCGGCGCGCATGAAGCCGTCGAACTGCGCGACGGCGGCGCCCGCTATCTCGGCAAGGGCGTGCTGCGGGCCGTCGAGGCGGTCAACGGCGAACTGTTCGAGGCAATCGGCGGCATGGAAGCCGAAAACCAGATCCACATCGACCAGACCATGATCGAACTCGACGGCACGCCCAACAAGAGCCGGCTCGGCGCCAACGCTATTCTCGGCGTGTCGCTGGCGGTGGCCAAGGCCGCGGCCGAAGCCGCCGGCCTGCCGCTCTATCGTTACGTCGGCGGCACCAAGGCGCATCTGCTGCCGGTACCGATGATGAACATCATCAATGGCGGCGCCCATGCCGACAACCCGATCGATTTCCAGGAATTCATGATCCTGCCGGTCGGTGCGCCAACGCTGCGCGAAGGCGTGCGCTGGGGTTCTGAGGTCTTCCACACGCTGAGGAAGAAGCTGAAGGACGCCGGCCACAACACCAATGTCGGCGACGAAGGCGGCTTTGCCCCGAACCTGAAGAGCGCGCCGGTGGCGCTCGATTTCATCATGGAGTCGATCGAGCAGGCCGGCTTCAAGCCGGGCGAGGAGATTGCGCTCGGCCTCGATTGCGCTGCGACGGAATTCTTCAAGGACGGCAACTACGTCTATGAAGGCGAGAAGAAGACACGCGATCCGAAGGCGCAGGCGAAATACCTGGCCAAGCTCGCCGCCGATTATCCGATCATTTCGATCGAGGACGGCCTTGCCGAGGATGACTGGGAAGGCTGGAAATATCTGACCGACCTGATCGGCAAGAAGACGCAGCTCGTCGGCGATGATCTCTTCGTCACCAATACGGCGCGCCTGCGCGATGGCATCCGCATGGGGGTCGCCAATTCGATCCTGGTCAAGGTCAACCAGATCGGATCGCTGACCGAGACGCTCGATGCCGTCGAGACCGCGCACAAGGCCGGCTACACCGCCGTCATGTCGCATCGCTCGGGCGAGACCGAGGATTCGACCATCGCCGACCTCGCCGTCGCCACCAATTGCGGGCAGATCAAGACCGGATCGCTGTCGCGTTCCGACCGCATGGCCAAATACAACCAGCTCATCCGCATCGAGGAAGAACTCGGCAAGCAGGCGCGCTACGCCGGCAAGTCGATGTTGAAGGGCTGAGCCGGAGCATCTGACACAGGGATGGCGGTGAGGGGCGGGAATTCCCGCCCTTTTTCGTTGGAGCGCCTGTGGACGCGTCATCCGTAACCGTCCGTTAAGCACAATGGAGCGAAAAAGACCGTGGTCGCCCGAGTTCGCGACTGCGAGGGAACGGACGATGTGGACGCGTCAGCACAAACAGAGAAACACCGGCCGGCTGATTATCCCCTCGCTCTGCGCGGTGTTCCTGGCCTATTTCGGCTTTCATGCCTATCACGGCGAGTTCGGCATCAATTCGAAATACCAGCTGGAGGCCGAGACTGTTGCCCTGCAGGCCCAGCTCGATGCGATCAAGGCGCGCAGGATGGAGCTGGAACGGCGCGTCAAGCTGATGCACGACGGCACGCTGGAGAAGGACATGCTCGACGAGCAGGCGCGTAAGGCGCTGAATTTGTCCCAGGCCGACGAAATCACCATCATGTTGCCGGTCTCGGCAAAGTAACCAATATCAGGTTAATCACAATATTTTCAATGATTCTAATTGCTTAGTCGCATGCCAGCTATGCAATTTCGACATGGCGGAACACGTTCTCACGTGTTAGCCTCCCCAAAATCAGTGGGGAGAGCTGATCTCCCCTGAGCAGATTTCATCTTGCTCGAGCAGATTTCATCTTGCTCGAAATGTCCGCGAAGAGACGCCAACAGGGAGTGATGCATGGCAACCGCAGCCAGGAAAGCGCCTGCCAAATCGAAATCCGACGGCAAATCGGGCCTTTCCGCGCCCAAACCAGTGGAATTCACCAAGGACGAGGAGCTCGCCGCCTACCGGCACATGCTGCTTATTCGCCGTTTCGAGGAAAAGGCCGGCCAGCTTTACGGGATGGGCTTCATCGGCGGCTTCTGCCATCTCTACATCGGCCAGGAAGCGGTCGTCACCGGTATGAAGATGGCGCTGATCGACGGTGACCAGATGATCACGGCCTACCGCGACCACGGTCATATGTTGGCGATGGAACTGTCGCCGCGTGGCGTCATGGCCGAACTGACCGGCCGCCGAGGCGGCCTGTCGAAGGGCAAGGGCGGCTCCATGCACATGTTCTCCAAGGAGAAGCATTTCTACGGTGGCCACGGCATCGTCGGCGCGCAGGTGTCGCTCGGCACGGGCCTGGCCTTCGCCAACCGCTATCGCGGCAACAACAATGTCACGCTGACCTATTTCGGGGACGGGGCCGCAAACCAGGGCCAGGTCTACGAAAGCTTCAACATGGCCTCGCTTTGGAAGCTGCCGGTGATCTACATCATCGAGAACAACCGCTATGCCATGGGCACCTCGGTATCGCGCTCCTCGGCGGAGACCGACTTCTCGAATCGCGGCGCCTCGTTCAAGATTCCCGGTATCCAGGTCGACGGCATGGACGTGCGTGCTGTCAAGGCCGCCGGCGATCTCGCTACCGAATGGTGCCGTGCCGGCAATGGGCCGCTGATCCTCGAAATGCAGACTTACCGCTATCGGGGCCATTCGATGTCCGACCCGGCGAAATACCGCTCCAAGGAAGAAGTGCAGAAGATGCGCTCCGAGCATGACCCGATCGAGCAGGTCAAAGCGCGGCTGATCCAGAAGAAGTGGGCAAGCGAGGACGAATTGAAGACCATCGACAAGGAGGTTCGCGACGTCGTCGCCGATGCCGCCGAGTTTGCCCAGCACGACGCCGAGCCGGATCCGTCCGAGCTCTGGACCGACATCGTATTGTAACGGGAGGGCAAGGACATGCCGATCGAAATTCTCATGCCCGCCCTTTCGCCGACCATGGAAGAGGGCAATCTTTCCAAGTGGTTGAAGAACGAGGGCGACAAGGTCGTCGCCGGCGACGTCATCGCCGAGATCGAAACCGACAAGGCGACGATGGAAGTCGAAGCTGTCGATGAGGGCACGCTTGCCAAGATCGTGGTTCCCGCAGGCACCGAAGGCGTCAAGGTCAACGCGGTGATCGCCGTGCTGGCTGTCGATGGCGAAGACGTCGACAAGGCCGGCGAAGGCATCGGTGAAGAGCCCGCCAAGACTGAGGCAAAGGCGCCGACACCGGCACCCGCTGCGGCCAAGAGCGAGGCAGCGGCGCCTGTGGCGGCCGCGCCGAAGACGGAAGTCGCCGCCGATCCTGACATACCCGCCGGGACCGAGATGGTCTCGACCACGGTGCGCGAAGCGCTGCGCGATGCGATGGCGGAGGAAATGCGCCGCGACGGCGATGTCTTCGTCATGGGCGAGGAAGTTGCCGAGTACCAGGGCGCCTACAAGATCACCCAAGGCCTGCTGCAGGAGTTCGGACCGCGTCGCGTCGTCGACACGCCGATCACCGAGCACGGCTTTGCCGGCGTCGGGGTCGGTGCGGCGATGGCTGGGCTGAAGCCGATCGTCGAATTCATGACCTTCAACTTCGCCATGCAGGCGATCGACCAGATCGTCAACTCGGCCGCCAAGACGCTCTACATGTCCGGCGGACAGATGGGCGCGCCGATCGTCTTCCGCGGGCCGAACGGCGCGGCGGCTCGCGTCGCCGCCCAGCATTCTCAGTGCTACGCCGCCTGGTACAGCCACATACCAGGCCTGAAGGTGGTGATGCCTTATACCGCCGCCGACGCCAAGGGACTGCTCAAGGCGGCGATCCGCGATCCGAACCCGGTCATCTTCCTCGAAAACGAAATCCTCTACGGCCAGTCCTTCGACGTGCCGAAGCTGGACGACTTCGTGCTGCCGATCGGCAAGGCGCGCATCCACAAATCAGGCAAGGACGTCACCATCGTCTCCTTCGGCATTGGCATGACCTATGCGGTCAAGGCCGAAGCGGAACTGCGCGGCATGGGCATCGACGCGGAGATTATCGATCTCAGGACCATCCGTCCGCTCGACTTCGACACCATCATCGCCTCGGTGAAGAAGACCAACCGGCTGGTCGTGGTGGAAGAAGGCTTCCCGCAGAACTCGGTCGGCGACCATGTCGCCAACCAGGTGTCGCAGCGAGCCTTCGATTTCCTCGACGCGCCGGTCATCACCATCGCCGGCAAGGACGTGCCGATGCCCTATGCGGCCAATCTCGAAAAGCTGGCTTTGCCGAATGTCGGCGAGGTCATCGAGGCCGTCAAAGCCGTCTCATATCGCTGAACCGGGCGGGAGGACACAATGCCAATCAACATCACCATGCCGGCCCTCTCGCCCACCATGGAAGAGGGCAATCTGTCGAAGTGGCTCGTGAAGGAGGGCGACAAGGTTTCGCCCGGCGATGTCATTGCCGAGATCGAGACCGACAAGGCGACGATGGAAGTCGAAGCCGTCGATGAGGGCACGGTGGCGAAACTGGTCGTTCCCGCCGGCACCGAAGGCGTCAAGGTCAATGCGCTGATCGCCGTGCTTGCCGCCGAGGGTGAGGACGCAAGTGCCGCCGCGAAAAGCGGTGGCGATGCCGCACCGGCGAAAGCGGAGCCTCCCAAGGCTGAGACATCGAAGACCGAGACTCCCACCTCTCCGTCCGATGGGGGAGGTCGCGCCGCGGGTGAACCCACCGCCGCGCCCCCCACCCCGGCCGGAAGGCCTGCCGACCCTCCCCACAAGGGGGAGGGTGAAGGGCGCACCTTTGCTTCGCCGCTCGCGCGCCGTATTGCCAAAGAGGCGGGCGTCGATGTGTCTGCCGTGACCGGCACCGGCCCGCATGGCCGGGTGGTGAGGGCCGATGTCGATGCCGCCATAGCCGGCGGCGGCGCCAAGGCGGCACCCGCTGCCAAAGCTCCGGCTGGCGCGCCGGCCGCTGCTCCCGCGCCGGTAAAGGCGATGTCGGACGATCAGGTGCTGCGCCTGTTCGAGGAAGGCTCCTACGAGCTGGTGCCGCACGACAATATGCGCAAGACCATCGCGCGGCGGCTGGTCGAGGCCAAGACCACCATCCCGCATTTCTACCTGACGCTCGACTGCGAGCTCGATGCGCTGCTTTCGCTGCGCACGCAGCTCAATGCGGCCGCACCGGTAAAGAAGACCGACAAGGGCGAGGCGCCCGCCTACAAGCTGTCGGTCAACGACATGGTGATCAAGGCGATGGCCATGGCCCTGAAAGCGGTGCCGGATGCCAATGCCTCGTGGACCGAAAGCGCCATGGTCAAGCACAGGCATGCCGATGTCGGCGTTGCCGTCTCGATCCCCGGCGGCCTGATCACGCCGATCATCCGCAAGGCGGACGAAAAGACGCTGTCGGTGATCTCCAACGAGATGAAGGACCTGGCCAGCCGCGCGCGCAGTCGCAAGCTGAAGCCGGAAGAGTATCAAGGCGGCACCACGGCGGTGTCGAACCTTGGCATGTTCGGCATCAAGGATTTCGCCGCCGTCATCAACCCGCCGCATGCGACGATCCTGGCGGTGGGCGCCGGCGAGGAGCGGGCGGTGGCCAAGAACGGCGAGATCAGAATCGCCACGGTGATGTCGGTGACGCTGTCGACCGACCATCGCGCCGTCGACGGAGCGCTTGGCGCCGAACTGCTGGTAGCCTTCAAGAAGCTGATCGAGAACCCGATGGGCATGCTGGTGTAGGAAGAACAAGGCGGTGCGGAAATTCTTCACCGGCCTCTTCGCCGGCGGCTTGGAGGCGCAGGAATTCGCCGTCGTCACCAATGCCGAGGAAGAATACTCCCTCGCAAGGGCGGGTTGAGCAAGATGAAGACGGTTCTTTGCTACGGCGACTCGCTGACCTGGGGCTACAATGCCGAGGGTGGCCGCCATGCGCTTGAGGATCGCTGGCCAAGCGTGCTGCAGGCTGGGCTCGGTGACGGCGTGCATGTCATTGCCGAGGGGCTAAATGGCCGCACAACGGCGTTCGACGATCACCTGGCAGGCGCCGACCGCAATGGCGCAAGAACGCTGCCGACGGTGCTGACCACGCATGCGCCGATCGACGTCATCGTCATCATGCTCGGCGCCAACGACATGAAGCCCTGGATCCACGGCAATCCCGTTGCGGCCAAACAAGGCATCCAGCGCCTGATCGACATCGTGCGCGGCCACGACTATCCGTTCGACTGGCCGCCGCCGCAGATCCTCATCGTCTCGCCGCCTCTCGTCAGTCGCACCGAAGATGCCGAGTTCAAGGCGATGTTTGCCGGCGGCGACGATGCCTCCAAAGAGCTTGCGCCGCAATATTCCACGCTTGCCGATGAGGCTGGCTGCGGCTTCTTCGATGCCGGCACGGTGGCCAAGACCACGCCGCTCGACGGCGTCCATCTCGATGCCGAAAATACGCGAAACATCGGCGAGGCGTTGACGCCGCTCATGCGCGTCATGCTGGAATTGTGATTGAAGGAGAAAAACCGTGGCTGAGAACTACGACGTCATCATCATCGGCTCCGGTCCCGGCGGCTATGTCACGGCAGTGCGTTCCGCGCAGCTCGGTTTCAAGACGGCGATCGTCGAGCGCGAGCATCTCGGCGGCATTTGCCTGAACTGGGGCTGCATTCCGACCAAGGCGTTGCTGCGTTCGGCCGAGATCATGCATTATTCGGATCATCTGAAGGACTATGGACTGAAGCTCAACGGCAAGGTCAGCGTCGACACGTCGGCCGTCGTCGACCGCTCGCGCAAGGTTTCGCTGCGGCTCAATGGCGGCGTCGCCTTCCTGATGAAGAAGAACAAGGTCGACGTCATCTGGGGCGAGGCCAAGCTGACAAAACCGGGCGAGATCGTCGTCTCCAAGACGGCCAAGAAGCCGATGGAGCCGCAGCCGCCTGTGCCGAAAGGCGTCAAGGGCGAGGGCACCTACACCGCCAAGCACATCATACTGGCGACCGGCGCCCGGCCGCGGGCGCTGCCGGGCATCGAGCCGGACGGCAAGCTGATCTGGACCTATTTCGAGGCCATGGTGCCCAAGGAAATGCCGAAGTCGCTGCTGGTGATGGGTTCGGGCGCCATCGGCATCGAATTCGCCTCGTTCTACCGCACCATGGGCGCCGACGTGACCGTCGTCGAACTGCTGCCGGCCGTGATGCCGGTCGAGGACGCCGAGGTGTCGAAATTCGCCCAGAAGCAGTTCGAGAAGCAGGGCATGAAAATCATTCTCGAAGCCAAGGTAACCAAGGTCGAGAAAGGCGCCAACTCGATCACCGCGCATGTCGAGATGAAGGACGGCAAGGTGGAGAAGATCACGGCCGATCGCATGATCTCGGCCGTCGGCGTGCAAGGCAATATCGAGGGCCTCGGCCTGGAGACGCTTGGCGTGAAGACGGAGCGCGGCTGCGTCGTCGTCGACGGCTACGGTAAGACCAATGTGTCCGGCATCTACGCCATCGGCGATGTCGCCGGCCCGCCGATGCTCGCCCACAAGGCCGAGCATGAAGGCGTCGTCTGCGTCGAGAAGATCGCCAATTTCCCCGGCGTGCACGCCACCGACAAGCTGAAGATCCCTGGCTGCACCTATTGCAATCCGCAGGTCGCTTCGGTCGGCCTGACGGAAGCGAAAGCCAAGGCCGAGGGCAAGGACGTCAGGGTCGGCCGCTTCCAGTTCGCCGCCAATGGCAAGGCCATCGCGCTCGGCGAGGACCAGGGCTTCATCAAGACCATCTTCGACAAGAACACCGGCCAACTGCTTGGCGCCCACATGGTGGGCGCCGAAGTGACCGAACTGATCCAGGGTTTTGTCGTTGCGATGAACCTCGAGACGACCGAGGAAGAACTGATGCACACGATCTTCCCGCACCCGACGCTGTCGGAGATGATGAAGGAAAGCGTACTCGACGCCTATGGCCGTGCGTTGAACGCATGATAGATTGGCCGCACGAGACTCAGACGCGAAAGCCGCAGGAGCTCGACGGCAAGTTAGTTCGTTTCCGGATGCGTTTTTTCTCAAGCAAGGAGAGGGCATATGGACGTGAATGGCGTGGGCTGGATCGCAGCCATCATCATCGGCGGCCTGGCGGGCTGGTTTGCCGAAATGGTCATGAAGAGCAATACCGGCGTCTTGATGAACATCATCTTAGGTATTGCCGGCGCAGTGGTGCTGAACGCGATCCTGCGAGCCTTGAACATCGGCGTATTTGGCGTCGGCTGGACCGCTTACCTGATCACCGGTTTCATCGGCGCCTGCCTGCTGATCTGGGCCGGGCGTCTGGTGCGCCGTTAGTCGGTATCGTTTCCGCCATGCGAAAACGGTTGTGGCGGCATGTACCGCCGCAGCCTTTTTCTTTGTGCTGAAAAGTCCTAGATGACGTGTAAGTGACGATCGCCGGCGGCGATCGCAAAGAAAACCAGGGTTCCGATGGTCACCGTCCTCGACACGATCGCCAATGCGCCGCGGCTGCGGCATCCGGAGAAGGCGCACAAGCCCGACCAGGACGTGCTGCGCAAGCCTGACTGGATCCGCGTCAAGGCGCCTGTGTCGAAAGGCTATGCCGAAACCCGCGAGATCGTGAAATCGCACAAGCTGGTGACGGTCTGCGAGGAGGCCGGCTGCCCGAACATCGGCGAGTGCTGGGACAAGAAGCACGCCACCTTCATGATCATGGGCGAGATCTGCACACGTGCCTGCGCCTTCTGCAACGTCGCCACCGGCATCCCGACCGCGCTCGACCCGGAGGAGCCGGCACGGGTCGCCCACGCGGTCAAGCAGATGGGCCTCAGCCACGTCGTCATCACCTCTGTCGACCGCGACGACCTCGCTGATGGCGGCGCGCAGCATTTCGCCGACGTCATCCGTGCGATCCGCGCAGCGACGCCCTCGACCACGATCGAGATCCTGACGCCTGATTTCCTACGCAAGGACGGCGCCCTGGAGATCGTCGTGGCCGCCAAGCCGGACGTGTTCAATCACAATTTGGAAACCGTGCCGTCGAACTACCTGACGGTCCGGCCAGGCGCCCGCTATTTCCATTCGATCAGGCTGTTGCAGCGGGTAAAGGAGCTCGACCCTTCGATCTTTACCAAGTCCGGCATCATGGTTGGACTGGGCGAGGAGCGGAACGAAATCCTGCAGCTGATGGACGATCTGCGTTCAGCCAATGTCGACTTCATGACCATCGGCCAGTATCTGCAGCCATCGAAAAAGCACCACCCGGTGATCCGCTTCGTCACCCCGGAGGAGTTCAAGTCCTTCGAGACGATCGGGAAGACCAAGGGCTTCCTGCTGGTGGCGTCGAGCCCGCTGACCCGCTCCTCGCACCATGCCGGCGACGACTTCGCCAGGCTGCGCGCCGCGCGCGAAGCGCAGCTCGAGAAATCGCTCTGATGCATGTCGCCCAAAAGTGACCTCGGGTTTTGGGAGAACGACATGCACGAAAACAAAGACTCTAAAGCGCGTCGCATGAGTCTGTGTCGACGCGACGCGCTTTAGAGCCGGGTTCATGCCGAAATTCGAAGCCACCCGCCGCGTTTCCCACACGCCGGAACAGATGTTCGCCTTGGTCGCCGACATCGAAGCTTATCCGCAATTCCTGCCGCTTTGCGAGGCACTGACGGTGCGCTCGCGCAAGGAGCGTGACGGGCGCACTATCCTCGTCGCCGATATGAGCATCGGCTACAAGGCGATCCGCGAGACCTTCACGACGCAGGTGCTGCTAAAGCCCGACGAGCGTGCGATCGACGTCAAGTACATCGACGGTCCGTTCAAATATCTGACCAATGTCTGGCGATTCGACCCTGCCGACGGCGGCTGCGCGGTCTGCTTCTTCATCGACTACGAGTTCAAGAGCCGCATTCTGGGCGCCCTGATGGGCACGATGTTCGACCGTGCCTTCCGCATGTTCTCCGAAGCCTTCGAAAAGCGTGCTGATGTCATCTACGGTGCAAGACCGGCGTGAGCATGCCCAAGCGCGTGCAATCCCAGCTTGAGTGCATGGCTGACGGTCTCCTGGCGAATGAAATCACGGCCTTCATCGGCGAACAGCACGCGCTCGGCCGTCACCGGCCGGCCGCTTAGGCCAATCCCGAACCAGACCAGGCCGACCGGTTTTTCCGGCGAGCCGCCGCCCGGTCCGGCAATGCCGGTAACGGCGAGGCTGAGCCCGGCACGGGAGCGCGCCAGCGCGCCGGTTGCCATTTCGATCGCTGTCACGCGTGAAACCGCGCCATGAGCCTCCAGCGTGGCGGCGGAAACCCCGAGCATGTCCATCTTGGCTTCATTGGAATAGGTGATGAAGCCGCGATCGACCACGGCGGAAGAGCCGGCGATGTCGGTCAGCGCGGCGATGATCATGCCGCCGGTGCAGCTTTCCGCCGTCGCAAGCATGATGCCGCGCTTCTGGCAGGCTTGCAGCAATGCATTTGCCAGTTCGCTGTTGCTCATTCCGGCACCTCGCCGGGAAACACCACGCTCGCCGTGGCGATCGCCGCAATGCCTTCCTCGCGGCCGACGAAACCGAGCTTCTCGTTGGTTGTCGCCTTGATGGAGATGCGGTCGGCAGAGATGGCCAGCATCTGCGACAGGGCAGCCGTCATCGCCTCGCGATGTGGGCCGACGCGTGGCGCCTCGCAGATCAGCGTGATGTCGGCATTGGCTATGCGGCCGCCGCGCGCGCGCACCAGCTTTGCCGCATGTTCTACGAAAATCCGGGAGGCAGTACCCTTCCACTGCGGGTCGGAGGGTGGGAAATGCGTGCCGATATCGCCGGCGCCGCAGGTCGCCAGCAGCGCATCGGTAAGGGCATGGAGCCCGACATCGGCATCGGAATGGCCGGACAGTTTCTTGTCATGCGGAATGGCGATGCCGCATAGCGTGACGTGGTCGCCGGGCTCGAACGCGTGGACGTCGTAGCCATTGCCGGTTCTAATATCGGGAAAGCGCATGCGCTCGCTGGAAAGTCGTTGGTCCGCCATGGCGATGTCCCGTGCCCAGGTGAGTTTGACGTTGTCCGGTGAGCCGGGAACGAGTTTGACCGGCATCTGCATCCACTCGGCGATCGCGGCGTCGTCGGTAAAGTCGGTTTTGCCGCTGTTATAGGCTTCCTCATGCATGGCCATAATCGCCAGGAATGGGAAACCCTGCGGCGTTTGCGCCGCGTGAAGCCCGCTCCGGGAAACCGTTTCGGCGACCATCCCGGCGGCGGATTCGCGTTTCAGCGTATCGGCGACGGGCAGCGCCGGGAGCGCACCCTCGCGCTCGCCGATGGCTGCGATCGTGCGGTCGATCAGGTCCGCGTCGACGAAGGGGCGCGCCGCGTCGTGGATGAGAACCTTGTCCGGTGCGTGGCTTCTCAACGCCTGCAGTCCGAGTCGAACCGAGTCTTGCCTGGTGGGGCCACCCGCAATTGCCGTGACGCGATTGGAGTGTGCGCCGACGGCATGTCGAAAAAGTTCGTGATCCTCGGCGTGTATTGCCACGACGAGCGGGCCGATACGCGGATGCGCCAGGAAAATATCGATGACGTGGGCGATTACGGCGCGACCGCCGATCTGCTGATATTGCTTCGGGCCATCGGCCTGTCCGGCACGCGCGCCGCGGCCGGCCGCAACAATAACCACCGCGACCTTGCCGTTCGCCTCCAAAGCCTGATTTTCGCTCGCGTCAGTCATGCCGATTGGCTTAGCGCACGATCCCCAAAAGTGTAATCGGTTTTCGGAGAGATTGTAGGCCGAACAGGAAGCCCTAAAAGGTCCATTGCGTGTTCGTGCAAGGCGCGGCGCTTTGCTCGGGACTGCAGCCGAGCTCGGCATTTCCCAATTGCGCCGTAATGTGCGTCATTCCGCGTTGCACATTGCGGCCGATATGGCTAGAGAATGTGCAGCAAATGAACATGCTTGGTTTTTGTGCATGCTTGACCTGACCAAATTGGCCGCACCTCTCGACGTCGGCGGCGTGAGTATCCGCAATCGCGTGTTCCTCGCGCCGATGTCGGGAATTACCGACGAGCCGTTCCGGCGACGCGCCCATGCGCATGGCGCCGGCCTGGTCGTATCCGAAATGGTGGCAAGCGGCGAGCTCGCCAAAGGCAGGGCCGGATGCGACCTGCGCATACGTCATTCGGGCCTGCCCGTCCATATGGTGCAGCTTGCCGGCCGCGAGGCGGCACACATGGCGGAAGGCGCACGCATCGCCGTCGGCGAGGGCGCCGACGTCATCGACATCAATATGGGTTGCCCCGCCAAGAAGGTGACCGGCGGCTATGCCGGCTCGGCACTGATGCAAGATCTCGATCATGCACTGTCGCTGGTCGACGCCGTGGTCGGCGCGGTCGGTGTGCCGGTGACGCTGAAGATGCGGCTCGGCTGGGACGAAACGGCGCTCAACGCGCCTGACCTGGCGCGCCGTGCCGAGCAGGCGGGCGTCAAGATGGTGACAGTGCACGGCCGCACGCGCTGCCAGTTCTATCAGGGCAAGGCTGATTGGCGCGCAATAGCCTGCGTCAAGGCTGCCGTGTCGATCCCGGTCGTCGCCAATGGCGATGTGTCTTCGCCTGCGCAAGCAGCCGCTGTTCTGGAGCAATCCGGCGCCGATGCGGTGATGGTGGGCCGCGCCCACTACGGCGCGCCCTGGACCGCCGGAACCATCGCGGCCGCGGCGGCAGGCGAGCTTGCCCGGCTACCGGAAAGCGCTGCGGAACTGACCGACTACATCATTGCCCATTACGAGGACATGCTTGCGCTCTACGGCGTCGAGAGCGGCCTGCGCCAGGCGCGCAAGCACCTCGGCTGGTATCTGGACCGCCATGCCGGCGCCCTTGCCGGCGAAAGGCGCAAGGCCATTCTCACGTCTTTCGACCCCGCGCGGACGATTATCTTGCTTCGCGACGTGTTTTCGGCCGCCGAGCAAACACCCATGCGGAGCGCCGCATGAACGCCTCCGTCAGCCAGGGCCCGGAAATGGCGGATGCTGCCCAGATCGTGCTCAACACCATCCGCCGTCCGGTCATCATGATCAGTTCGGAGGGGTTCATCACCTTCGCCAACGCCGATGCGGAGGACTTCTTCCGCTCAAGCGCGACGATGCTCGCCCGCAACACGCTGTCAAAGCTCATTCCCTTCGGCAGCCCGTTGCTGACACTGGTTGACCAGGTGCGCGAGCGCGGGGCCCCCGTCAACGAGTACCGGGTCGACGTGTCGTCTCCGCGTCTCGGCATCGAGAAGGTGGTCGATCTCTATGTCGCCCCGGTGCCGGAGTTTCCAGGCTCCGTCGTGGTGATGTTCCAGGAACGGTCGATGGCCGACAAGATCGACCGGCAGATGACGCACCGCGGCGCGGCGCGCTCGGTGACCGGTCTGGCGGCGATGCTGGCTCACGAGATCAAGAACCCGCTCTCCGGCATCAGGGGCGCTGCCCAGCTGCTTGAACTGTCCGCTTCCGACGAGGATCGCGCGCTGACGCGGCTGATCACCGACGAGACCGACCGCATCGTGTCGCTGGTCGATCGCATGGAGGTGTTTTCCGACGAGCGGCCGATTGACCGCTACCCCGTTAACATCCATGTCGTACTCGACCATGTGAAGGCGATCGCGAAGAACGGTTTCGCAAAAAAAATCAAGATATTGGAGGATTATGATCCTTCATTGCCTCCGGTTTTCGCCAACCGCGACCAGCTCATCCAGGTGTTCCTCAACCTGGTCAAGAACGCCGCCGAGGCGATCGGCGGCGATCCCCAAGGTGAAATCGTCCTGTCGACGGCCTTCCGGCCGGGCATTCGCGTTTCGGTTCCAGGCACTCAGGATCGCGTGTCGCTGCCGCTCGAGTTCTGCGTGCGCGACAACGGTTCCGGCGTCTCGGAGGATATCCTGCCGATCCTGTTCGATCCCTTCATCACCACCAAGCCGAACGGCTCGGGACTGGGCCTCGCGCTGGTGGCCAAGATCGTCGGCGAGCATGGCGGCATCATCGAATGCGAATCGACGCCGCGCGCGACAATGTTCCGCATCCTGATGCCGGCCTGGAAGGAAACGGCGCTCGGCACCGATGAAGACGCTGAAGGAGACCGCAAATGACCGTTCGCGGCAATATTCTCGTCGCCGACGACGATGCGGCGATCCGTACGGTCCTCAACCAGGCCCTTTCGCGTGTCGGCCATGAGGTGCGCGTGACCTCCAATGCCTCGACGCTGTGGCGCTGGGTGGCGGCGGGCGAGGGCGATCTCGTCATCACCGACGTGGTGATGCCGGACGAGAACGCATTCGACATGCTGCCGCGCATCAAGAAAGCTCGGCCGGAGCTGCCCGTCATCGTCATGAGCGCCCAGAATACGTTCATGACGGCGATCCGTGCCTCCGAGACCGGCGCCTACGAATATCTGCCGAAGCCGTTCGATCTCACCGAGCTCCTCAACATCGTCAACCGGGCGCTGTCGGAGCCGCGGCGCCCCAAGATCGACCCGCGGCCAGAAGAGCAGCCCGAGACGATGCCGCTGGTCGGCCGCTCGGCCGCCATGCAGGACATCTATCGCATGCTGGCGCGCATGATGCAGACCGACCTGACGGTGATGATTTCGGGCGAATCGGGCACCGGCAAGGAGCTGGTGGCGCGTGCGCTGCACGAATATGGCCGCCGCCGTGGCGGCCCTTTCGTTGCCATCAACATGGCGGCCATCCCGCGCGACCTGATCGAGTCGGAACTGTTCGGCCATGAGAAGGGCGCCTTCACCGGTGCGCAGAACCGCTCAACCGGCCGCTTCGAACAGGCCGAAGGTGGCACGCTGTTCCTTGACGAGATCGGCGACATGCCGATGGAAGCGCAGACGCGCCTGCTGCGCGTGCTTCAGCAGGGCGAATACACGACCGTCGGCGGCCGCACGCCGATCAAGACCGACGTGCGCATCGTCGCCGCCACCAACAAGGATTTGCGCACGCTGATCAACCAGGGGCTCTTCCGCGAGGATCTTTTCTATCGCCTCAATGTCGTGCCCCTCAGGCTCCCGGCACTGCGCGAGCGCTCCGAGGACGTGCCGGACCTCGTCCGGCACTTCTTCAAGCTCGGCGAGATGGAGGGTCTCCAGACCAAGCGTATCTCGTCGGGCGGCATCGAATTGATGAAGCGCTATCCCTGGCCGGGCAATGTGCGCGAACTGGAAAACCTGGTCCGCAGGCTCGCCGCGCTCTATTCGCAGGACGAGATTTCCGCCGAGATCATCGAGGCGGAACTCAAGACCGGCGAGCGTCCCGTGGTGCCGGGCGGCGGCAACCTTATTCCCGACGACCTGTCCATCGGCCAGGCGGTCGAGCATTTCCTGCAGCGCTATTTCACCTCGTTTGCCGGCGAATTGCCGCCTGCCGGGCTGTACCAGCGCATTCTCTCGGAGGTCGAATATCCGCTGGTGCTGGCCTCGATGACCGCGACGCGCGGCAACCAGATCAAAGCCGCGGAACTGCTGGGGCTCAACCGCAACACGCTGCGCAAGAAGATTCGCGAACTCGGCGTCAACGTCTACAAATCGTCGCGCCAAGCCTGAGCCGGGATAGAGCCGAAGCGCTTTTCCGGGGGACTGTCCGCGAAAGATTTCCGTCCAGGCCACACTTGTTGCATAATCGCCACAATGCGTTGCATAGATCCGACGCAATCACTGGCTCTAGACGGCGACATGGCTTCGCAGGCTCCGACACCGAACGAACCGCTTTTCAACGACCCCGGCACGCGTGACGGGCGCCGGCTGCTGGCGCTGCCCGGCGTGGTGGCGGTCGTCGGTGCGCTGGTCATGGCGGCCATTTCGTTCGCGATCCTGGTCGGCGCGACGCCGATTGCGCCCGATGCCAGGACAACCTGGGCGCTGATCGCGCTCAACGCCATCTTCGTCCTGTTGCTGATCGCACTGATCGGCCGGGAGGTGCATCGCATCGTCATGGCGCGCCGGCATGGCAAGGCAGCCTCGCGGCTGCATGTGCGCATCGTGGCTATGTTCGCGCTCGTCGCCGCCATCCCCGCCATCATGGTGGCCATCATCGCATCGATCACGCTCGATATCGGCCTCGACCGCTGGTTCGAGATTCGCACCAAGACGATCGTCAATTCGTCGCTTTCCATCGCCGATGCCTATGTGCAGGAAAACGCGCGCAACCTGCAGGGCACGACGCTGTCGATGGCCTATGACCTCGACGCGTCGCGCACGCTTTACGGCCTCGACCGAACTGGCTTCCTCGATCTGATGAGCAAGGAGGCGGTGGGCCGCTCGCTGGCGCATGCCGCGCTGATCAAGCCCGACGGCTCCTTCGTGATGAGTGCCAAGACCGATGCCGACTTCGCCATGCCGGAACCGCCGGAGGGAGCGGTCGCCAGCGCCACCGACGGCAAGCCGGTTCTGATCGAGCCGCGCACGCGCAACATCATGGGCGCCATCGTCAAGCTGCGTGAGATCGAGGGGCTCTACCTCTACACGATCCGGCTGGTCGATCCCGAGGTGATAAAGGCGCGCCAGATCGTCAGATCGAACACCGACGAATATCGCAATCTCGAAGACAACAGGCGCACTTCGCAGGTGGCTTTCGCGTTGCCTTATCTGTCGTTGACTTTGATTATCATCCTGTCGGCAATCTGGACCGGCATTGCCGTGGCCGACCGGCTGGTGCGGCCGATTCGTCAGCTCATCGGCGCTGCCGACGAGGTCGCGACCGGCAATCTCGACGTCGCCGTGCCGGTGCGCCCGTCCGACGGCGACGTTGCCTCGCTCGGCAATACTTTCAACAAGATGCTGCAGGAATTGAAATCGCAGCGCAACGAGATCCTGTCGGCCAAGGATCTGATCGACGAGCGACGGCGCTTTTCGGAAGCGGTGCTGGCCGGTGTCACCGCCGGCGTCATCGGCGTCGATCCTTATGGCATCGTCACCATCGTGAACCGCTCGGCCGAGTCCATGCTGGCCATTTCGGCCAGTGCGGCGCTCGGGCAGAACCTTTCCGCCATTCTGCCGCATGTCGGCCGCGTCTTCGAGATCGGCCGCCAATCGGGCAAGCCCGTCTATCGCGAGCAGGTGACGTTTTTCCGCGCCGGCACGGAGCGGACTTTCAACGTGCAGATCACCATCGAGGCCGGCGATAACGGCACGGAGGAGAAATCCTACGTCGTGACGGTCGATGACATCACCGATCTGGTCCAGGCGCAGCGCTCCTCTGCCTGGGCCGATGTGGCGCGCCGCATCGCCCATGAGATTAAAAACCCGCTGACGCCGATCCAGCTTTCAGCCGAGCGCATCAAGCGCCGCTACGGCAAGGTCATCACTGAGGACCGCGAGGTGTTCGACCAGTGCACCGACACCATCATCCGGCAGGTCGAGGATATTGGTCGCATGGTCGACGAATTCTCCGCTTTCGCGCGCATGCCGAAGCCCGAGATGAAGTCCATAGACCTGCGTGAATCCCTGCGCGAGGCCTCCTTCCTGGTCGAGGTGAGCCGTTCCGACATCACGTTCGAGCGCATATTCGGCAACGAACCGCTCAAGGGTACTTTCGACAGCCGCTTGTTGGCGCAGGCTTTCGGCAACGTGATCAAGAACGCTGCCGAAGCGATCGACGGGCTGGAACAGAAGGACGGTTCGCACGGCATAATCCGGATTCAAGCCGGACGTCAGAATGGCGCGATTCGCATCGACGTCATCGACAATGGCAAAGGCCTGCCGCGGGAGAATCGTCAGCGGCTGTTGGAGCCCTACATGACCACGCGTGAGAAGGGCACGGGCCTCGGTCTCGCCATCGTCAAGAAGATCGTGGAGGACCATGGCGGCAGGCTGGAGCTCCACGATGCGCCTGCGGATTTCCATGGCGGGCGCGGCGCGATGATCAGCATCATCCTGCCACCTGCGGCCGTGGCGCCAGCGCGCGGCGAAAGCAGGACGGAACACGAAAGAGAAACTGAAAAGGTCGGTAATGGCGTCTGATATTCTGATCGTCGATGACGAGGAAGACATCCGTGAACTCGTCGCAGGCATACTGAGCGACGAAGGTCACGAAACCCGCACGGCATCCGATGCCGACACCGCGCTGGCGGCCATCGCCGACCGAGCGCCGCGGCTGATTTTCCTCGACATCTGGTTGCAGGGTTCGCGCCTGGACGGCCTGGCTTTGCTGGACGAGATCAAGACCATGCACCCCAACCTGCCGGTGGTAATGATTTCGGGCCATGGCAACATCGAGACCGCGGTCTCCGCCATCAGACGCGGCGCCTATGACTTCATCGAGAAGCCCTTCAAGGCGGACAGGCTGATTCTGATTGCCGAGCGTGCGCTGGAAACCTCCAAGCTGAGGCGCGAGGTTTCCGATCTCAAGCTGCGCAGCGGCGAGACCTTCGACCTGATCGGCATGTCGTCGGCGATGAGCCAGTTGCGCCAGACCATCGAGCGCGTCGCGCCGACCAACAGCCGCGTCATGATCATTGGGCCCTCCGGATCTGGCAAGGAGCTGGCCGCGCGCGCCATCCACACGCTGTCGGCACGCAAGAGCGCGCCTTTCGTGACGCTGAGCGCCGCCAACATCACGCCCGAACGCATGGAGATCGAACTGTTCGGCACCGAATCGAACGGCGTCGAGCGCAAGGTCGGCGCCCTGGAGGAAGCCCATCGCGGCATCCTCTACATCGATGAGGTGGCCGACATGCCGCGCGAGACGCAGAACAAGATCCTGCGTGTGCTGGTCGAACAGCAGTTCGAGCGCGTCGGCGGCACCAAACGGGTCAAGGTCGATGTCCGCATCATCTCCTCGACGTCGCAGAACCTGGAGGCGATGATCGCCGATGGCCGTTTCCGCGAGGATCTTTACCATCGCCTTGCGGTGGTACCGGTGACGGTGCCGGGACTTGCCGAGCGGCGCGAGGACATTCCTTATCTCGTTGACAATTTCATGAAGCAGATCGCCCGTCAGGCCGGCATCAAGCCGCGCCGCATCGGCGATGACGCCATGGCGGTGCTGCAGGCGCACAATTGGCCAGGCAATGTTCGCCAATTGCGCAACAATGTCGAACGGCTGATGATCCTGGCGCGCGGCGAGGATGTCGATGCGCCGATCACCGCCGACCTGTTGCCATCCGAAATCGGCGATGTCATGCCCCGCACGCCGAACCAGTCGGACCAGCACATCATGGCGCTGCCGCTGCGCGAGGCGCGCGAACAATTCGAGAAGGACTATCTGATCGCCCAGATCAACCGGTTCGGCGGCAACATTTCGAAAACGGCCGAGTTCATCGGCATGGAGCGTTCCGCCCTGCACCGCAAGCTGAAGTCGCTCGGCGTCTGATCTGATGTCTTGAGCGGTTCGGCGTTTGATGCATCGCCGGCCCGGTTCAATACCTTGCTCAAGCAGTTCCGGCCGGAAGACCGTTACACGCTTCCTGGAATTGCTTCAGTGGCCCACGCGATTATCCATCACTGTTGAGGCGGAATCGCCTAAACAAGCCGAAGCAGATCCCCCGAGGTGACAAATGCCGCGTATTGCCTATGTGAACGGGCGCTACACCGCTCATGCTGATGCCGCTGTGCATATCGAAGACCGCGGCTACCAGTTCGCCGACGGCGTTTACGAGGTCTGCGAAGTGGCGCGCGGCTTCATCGTGGACATGCCGCGTCACCTTGCCCGGCTGAACCGTTCGCTGAGCGAGCTGTCGATCGGCTGGCCCGTCACCCCAGGCGTCCTGCCGCTCATCATGCGCGAAGTGGTCAATCGCAACCATGTCGTCAACGGCCTGGTTTACGTCCAGGTCACACGCGGCGTCGCCAGCCGCGACTTCGCCTTCCCCTCGGCTGATACCAGGCCGTCGCTGGTGATCACCGCCAGGAAGCTGGATCCCGCTGCTGGAGCCAAGCGGGCCGAGACCGGTATCGCCGTCATCACCGTGCCCGAGAATCGCTGGGATCGCGTCGACATCAAGAGCACCGGCCTGCTACCCAATGTGTTGGCCAAGCAGAAGGCCAAGGAAGCTGGCGCGCAGGAAGCCTGGTTCGTGGATACGGACGGCAACGTCAAGGAAGGCGGGTCGTCGAATGCCTGGATCGTCACCAGGGACGGCGTTCTGGTCACAAGGCCCGCCGAGCACGGCATTCTACGCGGCATAACCCGCACCACCATGTTTGAGGTGGCGGCCAAGCTCGGACTCAAGATCGAGGAACGCGGCTTTTCCGTCGCCGAGGCCAAGGCGGCGAGGGAGGCTTTCATCAGTTCCGCGACCACGATTGCCATGCCGGTCGTGGCCATAGACGGCGATCCGATCGCCAACGGCCACCCCGGCTCGATAACACTTTCGTTGCGGCAAGCCTTTTTTGACATTGCGGAAAAAAGTCCAGCCTGATAACCGCACAGGTGGAATGAACATCAATATATCTCGTTCTGCTTGTCGTTACTGACGACAAGACGGTGTTTGCGCGCTTGACATGTGCTGGTTAATTTGGCGCATTGGCCTGCAAACCGAAGGGGATCGGCGAAAGACAAGAACAATGGCGGAACGATCGCAAAACCTTCAGGACCTGTTCCTGAACTCTGTTCGCAAGAGCAAGAACCCGCTCACCATCTTTCTCATCAACGGCGTGAAGCTGACCGGCGTCGTCACTTCATTCGACAATTTCTGCGTCCTGCTGCGCCGCGACGGCCACTCCCAGCTCGTCTACAAGCACGCCATTTCCACGATCATGCCGAGCCAGCCGGTTCAGATGTTCGATGGCGAGGAAAGCCAGGGCGCCTGATTGGCACGTGAGAAGGACCCGGACCGCAGCGTTCGCGGAAAATCAGCACATCAGCCGGGGACGGAGGCCGAGGGTCCGACCCGGGCAGTTGTCATCGTGCCGGTGCTTACCCGCCAGCCGCGCGGCGAGGACGACACCAACCGTCCGCGGCTGACGCGCTCAGCCGAGGCCCGTCACGACGAGGCGGTCGGTCTTGCCCGCGCCATCGATCTCGATCTGATCCACACGGCCGTGGTTACCGTCAACGATCCACGTCCGGCGACCTTGCTCGGCAGCGGCAAGGTCGAGGAGTTGGCGGAGATCGTCAAGGAAGGGCATGCGGAGGTGGTCATCGTCGATCATCCGCTGACGCCGGTGCAGCAGCGCAACCTCGAGAAGGAATTCAACGCCAAGGTGCTGGACCGCACCGGGCTGATCCTCGAGATCTTCGGCGAGCGCGCCCGCACCAAGGAAGGCACGCTGCAGGTCGAGCTTGCCCATCTCAACTACCAGAAGGGCCGGCTGGTGCGCAGCTGGACCCACCTAGAGCGCCAGCGCGGCGGCGCCGGCTTCCTCGGCGGCCCCGGCGAAACCCAGATCGAATCGGACCGGCGCGTCCTGCAGGACAAGATCGTCAAGCTGAAGCACGAGTTGGAGACGGTGCGCCGCACCCGCGACCTGCATCGTGCCAAACGCAAGAAGGTGCCGTTTCCGGTGGTGGCCATCGTCGGCTACACCAATGCCGGAAAATCGACGCTGTTCAACAAGCTGACCGGGGCAGGGGTGCTGGCGCAGGACATGCTGTTCGCCACGCTCGATCCGACGCTGCGCCGCGTGCGGCTGCCGCACGGCACGCCGATCATCCTCTCGGATACGGTCGGCTTCATCTCGGACCTGCCGACGCATCTCATCGCGGCTTTCCGCGCCACGCTTGAAGAGGTGGTCGAGGCGGATCTCATCATCCATTTGCGCGACATCTCCGATCCTGACACATCCGCCCAGGCCGAGGACGTCGAGCGCATCCTGGCCGATCTCGGCGTCGACGCCGGCGATACCAAGCGGGTCATCGAGGTCTGGAACAAGGTCGACCTGCTCGATGAAGGCAATCGCGCACGGCTGCTTGCCGAGAGTACGGATGCCAAGGCGCCTCCCGTCGCCATATCGGCTGTCACGGGCGAAGGCATCGACGCGCTGAACGCGATCATCGAGACACGCATGTCCGGCGAGCTTGAAGATCTGACGGTGACGATCGGGCCGGCGCAGTTCGGCCTTGTCGACTGGCTTTACCGCAATGGCGATGTCGTTTCGCGAACCGACAATGACGACGGCAGCGCCACCATCTCCCTCAAGGCCACGCAAAGTGCCCGCGAAGAGATCGAAAGCAGATTGCGTCGCAAGAATAACGGCTAACGCCAGTTATTTCGCGCTCTTCGCTTCCTGCCAGAGCGCTTCCATTTCGTCCAGATCAGCCTTTTCCAGCGAGCTGCCGGAATTCTCCAGGGCCTGCTCGACATAGTGGAAGCGCGAACGGAATTTCTCGTTGGTGCCGCTTAGCGCTGCTTCCGAATCGAGCCTCAGGTGACGGCCGAGATTCACGACGGCAAACAGCATATCGCCGAATTCATCCTTGATCTCCGCGGTTTGGCCTTTGGCCAGCGCCTCGCGCAATTCGCGGATCTCTTCCTCGATCTTATCGAGGATGGGGGCTGCCTCGCTCCAGTCGAAACCGACGCGGGCGGCCTTCTCCTGAAGCTTCAATGCCCGCGTCAGTGCGGGCAGGGCGACCGGCACGCTGTCCAGAAACCCCTTGCCGTTGTCTTCCGGGTCGAGTCCGCGCGCGAGACGGGCGCTACGCTTCTCGGCCTTCTCTTGTGCCTTGATCTTCTCCCACATGCCCTTGGCCATGCCGGCACTGCGGGCCTGTTCGTCGCCGAAGACGTGTGGATGGCGGCGGATCATCTTCGTGGTGATGGCCTGGACCACGTCGCCGAAAGCGAACTCGCCGGCTTCCTCAGCCATCCGCGCGTGGTACACGACCTGCAAAAGGAGATCGCCGAGTTCGTCGCGCAGATCGTCGAGATCGTCGCGCGCGATGGCGTCGGCCACCTCATAGGCCTCCTCGATCGTGTAAGGCGCGATGGTCGAGAAATCCTGTTCGATATCCCAGGGACAGCCGGTCTTTGGCGCACGCAGCGCCGCCATGATTTCGATCAGGCGCGAAATGTCTTTCGATGGCTTCATGCGGCGGATGCTATCGCGCGGTCCGCCGCGCGGCCAATGCTGTCGGCGAGCGAAGCGGGCTTGTCCACAGTTGCGCCGAACAAGTCCGGTCAGTCGAGCACGGAAACGATCGCCTTGGCGAGCTTGTCCATGCCGTCTTCCGGCAGGCCGGCGACATTGATGCGGCTGTCGCCGACCATGTAGACGCCATATTCCGCGCGCAGCCGTTCGACCTGCGCTTCCGTGAGCCCAAGCCGGGAAAACATGCCGCGATGGCTGGCGACGAAATCGAAGCGGTCGGAATTGGACTGCCGGCGCAGCGCCTCGGCGAATTGCACCCGAAGCCGGAGCATGCGCAGGCGCATCTCCTCGAGCTCGGCTTCCCAGTCCGCGCGCAAGACCGCGTCCTCGAGCACGATGCGCACCGCCGCCGCGCCGTGGTCCGGCGGCATCGAATACATGGCACGAGCCGCCGACAGCATCTGGCCCAGCGCCACGTCGGCCTGCGCGCTGTCCCTGGCCAGGATCATCGCCGCGCCGACACGGTCGCGGTAGACGGCGAAGTTCTTCGAGCAGCTGGACGCGACGACCATTTCCGGAACTTTTTCGGCCAGCAGCCGCAGTCCGGCGGCATCGGCCTCGAGGCCATCGCCAAAGCCCTGATAGGCAATGTCGACAAACGGCAGCAGGCCGCGCTCGACGACGAGATCTGTGACAGCGGCCCACTGCGCGATGTCCAGATTGGCGCCGGTCGGGTTGTGGCAGCAGCCATGCAGCAGCACCACGTCGCCGCGCTTCGCGGTGCGCAGTGCTGCCAGCATGTCGTCGAAGCGAACGGCGCCCGATGTCGCGTCGAAATAGGGATATTCACGGATTCGCAGCCCGGCGGCGCGCATCACTGGCATGTGGTTCGGCCAGGTGGGGTCGGACAACCAGACCGTCGCGTCGGCACGGGTTCGCTTCAAAAGCTCGGCTACCAGCCGCAGCGCGCCGGAGCCGCCCGGCGCCTGCGCAGCACGGATCCGCGTCATGTCTGCATCCGCACCGAAGGCCAGCCTGGCCATCACGGTATTGAACCCGGTGTCGCCGGCGAGGCCGAGATAAGTCTTGGTGTCCTGACCCTGCAGCAGCCGCTTCTCCGCCTCGCGCACGGCCCGCATGACCGGCGTCTTGCCGTCGCGATCCTTGTAGACGCCGACACCGAGGTCGACTTTGTCGGGTCGAGGATCGGCACGATAGAGGCCGATCAGGGCAAGGATCTTGTCGGCGGCAGCCGGCTGAAGGTTTTCAAACATCTGCATGGTTCCGTTGGCGCGGCGGAGTGATACGCAAATCGACCCCCTTGCACCAGCGGTTTTAACTCGCGCCAGCCTGAATCGCATAGCCTGGCATCGCTGCGAGCTACCTCGGCGGCTGCATATCTGCGGCGTTTCGCGAAAAAATCTGCGGGGCCGGGATTAAAACCCCCACATGTTCCGTAAACAGGGCATGAAACGGTCGATGCCACGCTTCGATATCGTCGGACAACTCGGTTCGCTCAGGCGTTACGCGCGCTCGCTGACGCGCGACGGTGCCGATGCCGAGGATCTCGTGCATGACGCTCTTGTGCGCGCCTATGAGCGGCGCGGCACCTTCCGCTCGGGCGGGAACCTGCGAGCCTGGCTGCTGTCCATCGTCCACAACACGTTCGTCGACCGCATGCGGTCGCGCCGCTCGGAGGCAGCGCGCCTCGAACAGGCGGGATACCTTGCGGACGGCAGCGCGCCGGCGCCGCAGGAGCATTCGGTGCGCCTAGGCCAGGTGCGCGATGCTTTTTTCAGCCTGCCCGAAGAACAGCGCTCGGCCCTGCATCTCGTCGCCATTGAGGGCCTTTCCTACAGCCAGGCGGCCGATGCCAGCGGCGTGCCACTCGGAACACTGATGTCGCGCATCGGTAGGGCGCGCGCCGCGCTTCGGGAGATGGAGGAGGGGACTCCGACGAAGGCGAAAAATCACCTCAGGATTGTTGGAGGCCCGTCATGACAGGAACTATCGACCCCGTGACGGACGCCGATCTCGACGCCTATGTCGACGATCAGCTCGACGTCTCGCGCCGTATCGAAGTCGAGGCCTTCCTCTCCGCCCGGCCGGAAGCGGCCGCGCGTGTGATGTCGGATCTCAGGATGCGGGACGAACTGCGCGTGGCGCTGGCCGGATCAGGCGGCATGGCGAGGCCGGTGACGACCGATGCCGCGCGGCGCCTGGAGAGGGGGCTTGCCCGGGGCCGCATCTTCGGCGTCTTGCAACGTGCCGCGGCGGTGGCCGCTTTCGTCGCCGCCGGCTGGCTGGCCAACGGCATTGTCGGGCCGATGTCGGTGACCAGGGTCGTCGCCTCGCCGCAGCCGCCCGCCTATGTCGACGAGGCGGTGCGCGCACACAGGACGACCCTTGTGCGCGAAAGCATGTCTTCGCAGGCCGAGGCGCCAAACTACAATGCCGGCGAAATCCGCGCGGCGACGGCCATCGTCATGCCGTCCTTGCCCAAGGACTGGAAGGTCCGCGACGTGCAGGTCTATCCATCGCGCTTCGGCCCCAGCGTCGAGATGGCGGTCGAGACCAAGGAGATGGGCCTGGTGTCGCTGTTCGCGATACGGCCGGGAACCTTCGACGTGGTCAAGCCGACCGTCGCGCCCTCGGGCGACATTTCCTCGGCCTACTTCCAGATCGGCGAGGTCGCTTATGCGGTGGTTGCGCAAAGCCAGGTCCGTGACCTCGACCGCGCCGCCGAGACGCTTGCGAGAACGCTTTACTGATCCGTTCACAAAGGAGAATGCAAATGAACACGCCCAATCTGGGATACCGCGTCGGCACCGGCGCACAAAGCGGCGCCCTCTATGACGAGGGCCTGCGCCAGCACATGCTGCGCGTCTACAACTATATGGGCCTCGGCCTCGTGGTCACCGGCCTCATCGCGTTCATGGTGTCGTCGACGCCCGCGCTCTACGTGCCAATCTTTTCCAGCCCGCTGAAATGGGTGGTGATGCTGGCGCCGCTCGCCTTCGTCCTGCTGTTCTCGTTCAAGATGCAGACGATGTCGGCGGCAAGCGCGCAGGCGATGTTCTGGGCCTTCTGTGCGGTCATGGGTCTGTCGCTGGCCTCGGTCTTCTTGGTTTTCACCGGAACCAGCATCGCACGCACCTTCTTCATCGCCGCCACCATGTTCGGCGCCACCAGTCTCTACGGTTACACGACCAAGCGTGACCTGACCCAGTTCTCGTCCTTCCTGATCATGGGCCTGATCGGCGTGGTGATCGCCAGCATCGTCAACATCTTCCTCGGCTCGACCGCTTTGCAGTTCGCCATCTCGGTGATCGGCATCGCCGTGTTCATCGGCCTGACCGCCTGGGACACGCAGTCGATCAAGGAACAGTATGCGGAGAACTTCGACGCGGAGTCGCGGCAGAAGCTGGCCGTTTTCGGCGCCTTCTCGCTCTACCTCAACTTCGTCAACATCTTCCAGCTGTTGCTGAACTTCACCGGCGAGCGGGAATAGTCCGAACTGTAGCAGGCAACACCTTGCATCTTGCCGTGGCCGGAGGGAAATCTCCGGCCACTCTTCATTTGAGACGGCGCCTTGCCCGCTTGTGCCATCGCACGTTCATCGTGACTGTGTGAAACGCAATGCAAACCGCCGCCTTGAGTTCACGCCTGGCCATTTGCTAGCCTGCCGGCCAAGCAAAGACAAACCGCGAGAACATATGGCACAGGACAGCCAGACACTTCATGGCGACGACATCTCGGCCGTTATAGTCGGGCAGGGGGCCGAACTGGTCTCGCTGCGGGATGCGGATGGGCTGGAGCTTGTGTGGCAGGCCGGACCGGCCTGGCGCCGTCATTCCCCGGTGTTGTTTCCGATCGTCGGCCGGCTGAAGGGCGACCAACTGCGCCATCGCGGCCAGACCTATTCGATGACGCAGCACGGCTTCGCCCGCGATAAGTCGTTTGCCTGGGCGGAGAGGGGTTCTCGGTCCTGCATGCTGGTGCTCACCGACGACGCGGAGACCCGAACGCACTACCCCTTCGCCTTCCGTCTGGCGGTAACCTACACTCTCGACGGCCGGCAGCTTGGCGTCACGTTCGAGATCACCAACACCGGCGACGAGCCGCTACCGGCGTCGATCGGCATGCGCCGATCCGCCGTCTCAAGGACGGGTTACTGCTGGCGGCAAGGCAGCCGACGCCCATCGAGGGCAACATTCTCGCTTTGTCGGATCGGCTGTTTGACGAGGATGCCTTGATCCTGGACCAGCCTTCCAGCACCGCTGTGCGTTACGGTGCCGATCGTGGTCCGGCGATCGAGATGCATTGGAACGGATTCCGGGAATTGGGCGTCTGGTCAAAGCCGGGCGGCGCGCCATTCCTCTGCATCGAACCCTGGCACGGCCTCGCCAGCCCGGTGGATTTCGATGGCGAATTCGCCGACAAGCCAGGAGTGATGCTGATCGAGCCGGCCGGAAGGCGCGTGCTCGGCTATCGGATCGAACTTCAACCGCAGACGCATTAGCTGAAAGGCTGGCGTCGCGTTCATGGATGGTGGAGTTGTTCGTAAACATCCAGCTCGCTTGATTTGGAGGAATGCAGCATGGACCGATTCACCGGCGGTTGCCTGTGCGGCAACGTCCGAATTGTGGCGACTGGACGCCCATACCGGGTGGGCCTTTGTCACTGTCTCGACTGCCGCAAGCATCACGGGGCGCTTTTTCATGCTTCCGCGATTTTCCCTCAGGATGCGGTGACGATCGATGGCGAAACCCGTGACTACGCCGGGCGGTTCTTCTGTCCCCGTTGCGGCTCGACCATTTTTGGTCGCACCGCCGACGAAATCGAAGTGAACCTGGGATCCCTGGATGCCCCGGACCAACTGACGCCAACGTACGAAAGCTGGATCGTCCGTCGCGAAACCTGGTTGCCGCCGTTTCCGCTCACGAGACGATATGAGCGCGATCGTGACGCCACGGGTCGGTTCGAAGAGTAGGCGGCACGAACGGCGGGAAGGCGCCATGACCAAGGGACCGGCGGCGCTTCAATCCGGAAGGCCGGCCTTGCGGAAGCCATCGACGAAATGGTCGAGCATCGCCGGATCGCGGAAGGGCTCCGTCCAGACCCAATGGCTGGTGGTGAAATGCGGATTGCCGACGAGGAACAGTTCGACTTCCGCGCGCGCCTCGTCGAGCCGGCCGAGCTGCGCGAGGCTGGCCGCCAGGAAGCGGCGTGAGCTGGTGCGGTAAGTCTCGTCCCGGCGCAGTGTCTTGACGGCGGCTTCGTAGTCGCGCGCCGCATATTGCGCCGCGCCGAGCGTCAGATAGTACCAGCTTGCCGGAAACGGGTTGAGCCGGAACGCCTTGCGGATCTGTTCGAGTCCTTCCTCGACCCGCCCGGCCAGCACGGAGATGTCAGACAGTGTCGCCCAGGCATCGGCCTCGTTGGGGTCGAGCTCGAACGCCCTGGCGAACTCGGCATCCGCTTCGGCGAAGTCGCGCTCATAGGCAAGCAGGTTGCCGAGCACCCAGCGGCAGCCGGCGTCGTTGGGATCGATCGCCACCGCCTTGCGCGCCAGCTCCAGGGCAATACGGCGGTTGGGTTCCACCGGCTCGCCCCAATGCACCCATCCCATCCAGTGGTTCATGGCAAGCCAGCGATAGGCCTCGGCATAGTCCGGATCGAGCGCGACCGCGCGCGTCAGCATCAGATGCGCCTCCCGCGCGGTCTGCGGCGAATCGTCGATCAGCTTGCGCGCCCGCACGCACAGATCGTAGGCCTCGAGAGTCTTGGGCCGATTGCGCGGCGGCGGCGCGCGCAGCCGGCCAAGCAGCGCCTCCACGATCTTGGCCGTCACCTCGTCCTGAACGGCAAAGATATCGTCCAGGCCGCGATCGAAGCGTTCCGCCCACAGGTGATCGCCGCTCGCCGCGTCGACCAGCTGGGCGTTGATGCGCACGCGCCCCGCGGCACGTCTTGCGCTGCCCTCCAGGAGGTAGCGCACGCCAAGCTCCCGGGCGATCTCGCGCACGTCCGCCGCCTTTCCCTTGTAGGCGAAGGTCGAATTGCGCGCGATGACGAACAAGCCCGAGGCCCTGGACAGGTCGGTGATCAGGTCTTCGGTCAATCCGTCGGCGAAAGGCTCTTGTTCGGGGTCGTTGCTGAGATTGACGAAGGGGAGCACGGCTATCGACGGTTTGTCGGGCAGCGGCAAAGCTTTTCGGTTCGCGCCATCGAGGGGTTCGACGATCCCCGTGAAGCGGTAGCCGACGCGCGGAACAGTGGTGATCCATTCACCGCCGTCGGCGGACGGACCAAGCAGCTTGCGCAGCTGCGCGATCTGGACGGTGAGATTGCCTTCCTCGACGGCCGTACCCGGCCACGCCGCATCCATCAGCTTGGCCTTGTCGAGGATTTCGCCAGGCCGCCCGACAAGCGCCGCCAACAGCTTCAGCCCGCGGTAGCCGACGGCAACAGGATCATCGTTCCGAAGCAGCGTTCCCGCATCCGGATCAAGCACGAACGGACCGAAGGCAAAGCGCGATCCCTGCATAAGGCGCATCTATAGCCCGTTTGGAAATTTTGAGAACTATTTGGGAGAGCTTAATTACGGCACTGTTCGCATCCGGCACAATTCAACCTCTTTCAGGTCGAGGTCCCAAGTCGAGGACCCACCCTCAAACCATAGGAGGTTGCCATGAACGATACCCTTGCATCGACGCGGTGTCCGACGGTGCGGCCGAGAATGCCTGTAGTGCTGGCGGAAGCGTCGCGTCGGCACTTGGCGACCCTGCGAAGCATTGTCGCGGCCTGGCACGATCGGACCTGGCGCGAGCGGATACGCTTTCGCTGGGAGCTTGAGCGAATGTCGAAGGACAATCCCCATCTGATCGACGACATCGGATTGACGAGACAACAGGTCGAGGCGGAGCTGGCAAAGCCCTTCTGGCAACGGTAGGCCGAATGCTGCAACCAGAGCGAGCGGAGCTCATTGAAAGTTCTGGGGTAGGGAGGTTGCCTCGAGAAGCCGGGGGCAAACCAGCAGCGCGTCGCCAGATCCAAAGCACGAACTCGCCGAGGTCATCGACCAGGTGGATCCTTACGGCTGCATCATGGCCGGCGAAATGATCTGGTTGAGCGCAAGGACAGGAGTTCCAGACCGCGGCCTCGGCCCAGCTGGCGCCCCTCGTCAACAAAATGGTTGTGGCCCAATGTTTTCTGCGCCGCTACCGATGACTTTATCGCATTGCGAGGCTATTCGGACTTATTGCTATATGCTTGGCGTCTAAATATTCATATCCTAATAAGGCTTCGCGTTGCTCACCCACGTTCTTGATTTGTTCCGGGCCACCAAACACAGGCACCGGGAAATGCTCGCTCCCTTCCCGATAAACCCACAGCCGTCCGGCAACCCGGACAAGGCCGGTGAAATCGTGGCGTTCTTTACGATCAACTCCTTCTATGAGACAGAAGCCGCTCGCATGACCGCGTCAGCGTGGCGTCTTGGCCTTTCTGTCCAAGCCCGGCCATTCGCCGACGCTGGATCCTGGGTGCGCAACGCGAGCCTGAAGCCGACATTCCTTGTCAATATGCGTAGGAGGCTTCAGGGACCGCTGCTGTATGTGGACGTCGACACGGTCTTCCATCATGATCCCTGGCCGGAGCTCGCCGGTTTTGATTGCGACATCGCGGTCTATCGCGAAAGTGGCCGGCTGATGGCTGGAACCATCCTCATCAACGATACGCCGGCTGCTCGCGAGATCCTCGCCTTGTGGAAGAAGCGCAGCGATGAAAACCCGGAAGTCTGGGATCAGGTCGTGCTGCAGGAAATCCTCGACGAAGATCAGGCCTCGGCAAGCCCGCGCTATCGCGAAGGCCAGCTCCCGGCGCCGTTCTGCTGGGTGTTCGACCGCCTTGAGAATGGGAAGCCCGATAAGGTGTATATCGAGCAGCTCCAGGCGAGCCGGGAAATCTATGAGCGGCACGCTCGCGGCAAAGCACGCAGAGGTCTCAACCGTCGGCAGGACCGAGTCCGGACCATTGAGCGCATTCTTGACGAACACAGAGAGCGGCTACGCAGGTAGCCGACGACAGCCATTGCTGCAGCTTCGATGCCCTCGCGGGCGGCGACGAAGCGGCTGCCATGTGGCCCGTGATCTGCAAAGCGTTCATTCCAATTCACCAGTTTAGCAGAACGGGCACCAAAAACCGTGTCAGGAGAGTTGAGGTGGGGAGATTGGCTGCGCACAAGCAGGAGCGACATTCCTACCTTGCCGAAAGTCGCATAAGATAGATTATGGAACTAAGCTTCCAGCTCGGGTCTCAGGATCGGCCGTCGGTTGCCGGTCGAATGCGATCTTACGTCCGCCGGTTCCGGTGTGGAGACAGGGTTCACAGACTGAACCCCGTTCAACGGAGCAGCCCGCCTTGGGCGGGCTGCGTTGGCACATCCTAGGCAAGTTTACTCGGCGGCGCCGATCGCCTTGAGCCCGGCGGCGGCGCATTTGGCGTCGATATCGCCCGAAGGAGCACCGCCGACGCCAATGCCGGCCACCAAGGCATCGCCGAACTTGACCGGCAAGCCGCCAGCCTGGATCACCATGCGAGGATCCATGTCACGCATGCCGTCATTTGCCGGCTTGGAGGCTATGAATTCGGCGAGCCCCGCAGTGTCGCGACCCAAGGCTGCCGCGGTGAAGGCCTTGCCTTCGGCGCTGGATGCGGTGTGTGCGCCGGAATTATCGGCCTTGAGCAGCACTTGCGTCGCGCCGCTCCGCGCCACGATGGCGACGCTGACATTGCTGCCTTCGGCAGCGCAGGCCTCCAGCGCGGCTTGTGCTGCCTTGGTTGCCCGCTCAAGCGGCAAGTAAGGGGCGGTTGGCAATTCCTGCGCTGTGGCAGCGATAGGAGCAAGAAGCGTCACTGTAAGTATGAGTTTGCGAATCATCGGGCCTCTCCTTTCCAACTAACGGGCAAAGGTTAGCGCCTCTTGCTCTCAATGTATATTTTAGGAAGCCATCACATAGACTGCCTGTCAGGCCTGCAATGCAGATCGACAAGCATCCACCGGCCTGACAATGCAATCCTCTTTTGGCATTTTGCAATCTTGAAGCGACAGCGAACTGGCGGCGGCCGTGTGGCGATGCCAAGTGCAAGATCTCGACGTCGCACCTGTAGTCGCGGCTCATGGCCAGGCGACCAATGCCAGCTATGAAGAGAACATTCTATCTGTCTGATCTATAAGGAATTTCAAGCGCCATGCCATCAAATGCCGGCTCGACATTTGCCGGAGTCTCAGCCATCACGGTAGCGTAGTCCAGCGGCCCATGCATATGGGTCAGCACAGCCTGTTTCGGGGCCAGCCGTTCGATCCATTCAAGCGCCTGGCCGAGCGACAGATGGCTCGGGTGCGTCCTGTACTGAAGCGCGTCCACGATCAGGACATCAAGATTACGCAGCCGCTCGGCGGTGGCAGCCGGAAAATCGCTGATGTCGGGGCAATAGGCTAGTCCGCCGATGCGGAAACCGAGCGATATGATGTCGCCATGAACCTGCGGCAGCGGCTCGAGGGTGAGGGCACCGCCGTCGCCTTCGATCACGACCGGCTTTGTGTGATCGATGATATGGGCGTCGACAATCGGTGGATAGGAACTGCCTGGCGGCGTCTCGAAACAGTAGCCGAAGGCCTGGCGCAGCCGCAGCATCGTTGGCTGGTCGGCATGGATATCGATCCGCTGCCGCTGGTCGAGCACGAAGCCGCGCAGGTCGTCGATGCCGTGGATGTGGTCGGCATGTGGATGGGTGTAGACGACGGCATCGATGCGTTTGACCGACGCCATCAGCATCTGCTGGCGGAAATCCGGTCCTGTGTCGATGACGACGGTGGTGCGGGCGCCGCTCTCGGCAATCCGCTCGACAAGGGCTGCCGTGCGCATGCGCCGATTTTTCGGGTTGTGCGGATCGCAATTGCCCCAGTCGCCGGTGATGCGCGGCGTTCCGGGTGACGAGCCACAGCCGAGAATGGTGAGGCGCAGCCGGTCTGTCATCGTTCAGGCGCTTTGCTCGGCGGGTCGCGGCATCTTGCCGAACAGCCGGAAGAAATTATCGGTCGTCAAAGCTGCGATTTCACCTTCGCTGACGCCGATCGTCTCGGCCAGAACCCTGGCCGTGTGCGCGACATAGGCGGGTTCGTTGCGCTTGCCGCGAAATGGGATCGGCGCGAGATATGGCGCATCGGTCTCCACCAGCAGCCGGTCGTGCGGCAGGTCGGCGGCTATGGCGCGTATTTCGGCCGAATTCTTGAAGGTCAGGATGCCGGAAAACGAAACATAGCCGCCCAGCGAGACGCCGACCTCGGCCAGCCTGCGTCCCGACGAAAAACAGTGCAGGACGAACGGGAAGGCGCCCTTCCCCGTTTCTTCCTCAAGGATATGAGCCATGTCGTCGTCGGCGTCGCGCGAATGGATGACCAGCGGCAGGCCCGTCTCGCGGGCCGCGGCGATGTGGTTGCGCAAACCCTGCGCCTGCGCATCGCGGGGCGCTTTGTCATAGAAATAGTCGAGCCCGGCTTCGCCGATCGCCACCACCTTGGGATGGGCGGACCGGCGCACGAGATCCGCCGTCGTCACGTCAAGCTCTTCGGCGGCATTGTGCGGATGGGTTCCGACGGAACAGTACACTTCGTCGAAAGCGTCAGCGATTTCAAGTATTTGCTGAAATCGCTTCACGCGCGTCGAAATCGTCACCATGCGGCCGATCCCGGCGGCCAGGGCACGGGCGACGATGGCCGCCCGCTCCTCGGCGAAGTCCGGAAAATCCAGATGGCAGTGGCTGTCGACGAGCATCAGCCGTTCGCTTCCGGCTGATCGACATAACGCGGAAACACGCCTTCTGGTACTGGCAACGCTCTGCCCGGCACAAGCGCATGATCGGCGTGGAGATGCACGAAATTGCGCTCGTCTGCCGGCACCGCCAGCAGGTCAAGCAGCTTCGCGGCCGATCCTGGAATAAAGGGTTGGCACAGAATCGCCACGCGCCGGACCACCTCGGCCGTTGTCCACAGCACCGTTTGCATGCGCTCGGGGTTGGTCTTCTTCAGTGCCCAGGGTTCTTGTCCGGCGAAATACCGGTCGGCTTCGGCCACCACGCCGAAGATCGACGCCAGCGCCAGATGGATGCCCTGCTCGGCCATTGCCTTGCGCGCGGCGGCAAGAGCGGCCGCCGCCTGATCGAGGATTGCCTTGTCGGCATCCGTCAGCTCGCCGCGCGTCGGCACCACGCCGCCGCAGTTCTTGGCGATCATCGACAGCGAGCGCTGCGCCAGATTGCCGATGCCGTTGGCGAGGTCGGCATTGGTGCGGTTGACGATCGCTTCGTGGCTGTAGCTGCCGTCCTGGCCGAACGGCACCTCGCGCAGGAAGAAATAGCGCACCTGGTCGAGCCCGTAGTGCTCTACCATGGTGAAGGGGTCGATGACGTTGCCGACCGATTTCGACATCTTCTCGCCGCGGTTGAACAGGAAGCCGTGGCCAAAGACGCGCTTCGGCAGCGGAATGCCTGCCGACATCAGGAAGGCCGGCCAGTAGACGGCGTGAAAACGCACGATGTCCTTGCCGATGATGTGCGCATCGGCCGGCCAGAATTTCCAATCATCTGCGTTTTCATCGGGATAGCCGACGCCGGTAATGTAGTTTGTCAGCGCGTCGACCCAGACATACATCACGTGCTTTTCGTCGCCGGGCACCGGCACGCCCCAGTCGAACGTCGTGCGCGAGATCGACAGGTCTTTCAGTCCCGATCTGACGAAGCTCATCACTTCGTTGCGCCGCTCGGCCGGGCCGATGAAATCCGGCTGGCCCTCGTAGAGCGCCAGCAGTTTGTCCTGATAGGCCGAAAGCCGGAAGAAATAGCTTTCCTCCTCGACCCATTCGACCGGCGTTCCTTGCGGGCCATAGCGGATATTGTCGGGACGAACCTCGGTTTCCTCCTCGCCGTAATAAGCTTCGTCACGCACCGAGTACCAGCCGGCATAGCCGCCCTTGTAGATGTCTCCATTGGCAGCCATCGCCTTCCAGATCGCCTGAGAGGCCGCGTAGTGCCGCTCTTCGGTGGTGCGGATGAAATCGTCGTTGGAGGCGTTGAGCGCGGTCGCCATGCGCTTGAACTCAGCCGAATTGCGGTCGGCCAGTTCGCGCGCAGAAATGTCTTCCTTCTTCGCCGTCTGCAGCATCTTGATGCCGTGTTCGTCGGTGCCGGTGAGAAAGAAGACCTGCTTGCCGTCGAGCCGCTGAAAGCGGGCCAGCGCATCGGTGGCGATCAATTCGTAGGCATGGCCGATATGCGGCTTGCCATTGGGGTAAGAGATCGCGGTCGTGATGTAGAATGTATCGCGTGACATGAATGAACCGTCATGAATGTCTGAATGGAAGGCGTGGCGGTGGATATCGCATCGGGGTGGCGATTGCCATCCCGAGGGAACCATCACATTCGCATTGCAGACTTCAGGCGGTCGATCATGGTCAAGGCGTGCTGCTTCTTGTCGAGATTGTAGGTATCAGTCTCAGATATAGCGTCCAGCGCCTCATGCCAAGTGTCCGACAGCGTTTTGGCTCGTGCGAGATCGCCGGCCAGCGCCGCCCGGCTCGCCGCATCGGACAACAGATCGAGCGCGCGGCGGTTGAAGATATCGAACTGGATCGCCTGGTCGCGCCCGGCCACGACTTCGGCAAGGCGATAGGCGCCGGCGATGTCGCTCTTGCCGGCGCTCACCAGGGCGTCCAGCGTTTCGGCGATCTCCAACCCGCCATACTGCGTCAGGAGGATCGCATTGCGGGCGCTGCCCCCTGCCCGCGCGGCAAGGGCTGTCCGCGCGGCCGGATCGTCCGGCGGAGGCGGCTCGGCAGTTTCCAGCACCGCCATCAGCTCGTCGGCATCGAGCGGCGACAGCCGAACCAATTGGCAGCGCGAGCGGATCGTCGGCAACAGGCTGCCCGGTGCATGGACGATGAGGATGAACAGCGTTCGCGCCGGCGGCTCCTCAAGATTCTTCAGCAAGGCATTGGCTGCATTGGTGTTCATGTCGTCGGCCGGGTCCACGATCACCACCCGGTAGCTGCCGTCATGCGAAGTCATCGACAGGAAGCGATTGACCTTGCGGATCTCGTCGACGGTGACGACCGTCTTGAAGCTCTTCGTCTTGTCGTTCAGCGGCCGCGTCAGGTGCAGCACGCCGGGATGCGCGCCGGTGGCGATCTGGCGAAACAGCGAGGACGCCGGATCGGGAACGGCGAGCGTCTCCGGCGCCTGCTCGAAAGCCGGATGCTTCAGGAGATGATGCGCCAGATGGAACGCGAGCGTCGCCTTGCCGATGCCGAGCGGTCCGGTGAAGATCAGCGCGTGCGGCAGCTTTCCAGCGCGATAGGCGGCGGCGAGCATGGCGGCGGCCTGCCCGTGCCCGACCAGGCGTGGCGTTTCGGACGGTTCAGGGACGCCGTCCAGCGTGTCATGCTGTTCCGGCGCGATGCGTTCGAAGATCATGCGGGTGCGGTCTGTCTGTTGCGCATGGGCGCCCTCGCCTCCAGCGCCGCGAACACCGTGGCGGTGACGACATTTTCTACCGCATCGGGAGCGGCGGATGCGTCGATCACAACGCAGCGCTCCGGCTCGGCCGCGGCGATCGCCAGGAACGCCTCGCGGCGCGCCTGGTGGATGGCAAGCGTTTCCTTTTCGAAGCGATCGGGGCCGGCGCCGGCGCCGCGACGTACTGTTGCGCGTCTCAGGCCTTCGGTGGGATCGATGTCGAAGATCAGCGTCATGTCGGGCATCATGCCATTGATGGCCACCTGCTCCAGCGTCTCCATGAACACCGGGTCGAGGCCGCCGGTGACGCCCTGGTAGACGCGCGAGGAATCCAGGAAGCGGTCGCACAGAACAACGGAGCCGCGCTCGACCGCCGGGCGGATGACCTGCTCGACATGGTCGGAGCGGGCCGCGGCGAAAAGCAGCGCTTCCATCTTCGGCCCAAACGGCTCGGCGGCGCCCGAGAGCAGCACATGCCGGACCGCTTCCGCGCCCGGCGAGCCGCCCGGTTCCCGGGTGACGAGGACGTCGTACTTCTTGGCGCGCATCTTTCCCGCCAGCCGCTCGATCTGCGTCGACTTGCCTGCTCCTTCGCCGCCTTCGAAGGTGATGAAAAATCCGCGTGCCAATCGAAAGGCCTTTGTCCCTTATTTGAATGGATTCTAGCGCTCTAGATAGTCCGCGTTCGGGGAAACGTCCATGCCGCCGGCGTTATCGCAGTCGCTCAAAAGTGAGCTCGGCTTTGAGAGAACGACATGCATAAACAAAGACGCTAAAGCGCATCGCGTGAATCCGGTTCAGCGCGACGCGCTTTAGCGGAGCCAGCCGACGGCCAGTTCCTTGACGGCGTCGAGGGCGCGTTGCGGCAGCGTGCCGATGCCGATCGATTCGGCGGCGAACAGCGGCGTCTCCTGGCTCAGCGTATCGCCGATCCAGACCCGCAGCACGCCTACCGGCTGCCCCTCCTCCACAGGTGCGGCAACCGGTCCGTCATAGACGATGCTCGCCGTCAGTTTGTCGCGGTTGGCTACCGGCAGGAAGATGGCGATCGGCCCTTTCGCCTTCAGCGTCACGCCGGCTTTAATGCCGCCGAAAACCTGAGCTTGGCCCACCACCTCGTCCTTGGCGAAGATTTGCGTCTTCTCGAAGGAACGGGCACCCCATTCGAGCAGCTTGCGCGCCTCCTCGGCGCGTTCCTTGTCGCTGGCGAGCCCGCTCATCGCCGCGATCACCCGCGCGCCATTGTGGCCGACCGAGCCGACTATGCCAAAGCCGGACACCTCACTGCTGCCGACCGCCAGGCCGTCGGCGCCGATGTCCATCGCCAGCAGCGGGTTGCGATTCCTCTGCGAAATCTTGTTCCAGGTAAAATCCTTCAGGCCGTAGTAGCGATAAAGGTCCGGATACTCGCGCCACAGATGCAAAGCCAGCATTGCCAGCTCGCGCACGCTCGTCTGCTGGCCCTCCGCCGGCAGCCCGGTCGAATTGACGAAAGTCGATTTGGTCAGGCCGATCTGGCGGGCGCGTTCGGTCATCTGCGCGGCGAAATTGTCCTCGGACCCGGCCAAGCCTTCGGCCAGCACGATACAGCCGTCATTGGCCGCCTGCACCGTCACGCCCTGGATCAGGTCCTCGACCCGGACCGCCGATTTGAGCTTGGCAAACATCGTCGACGTTCCCGAAGGGGCGCCGCCCTTGCGCCAGGCGTTTTCACTCACCACGAACGTGTCGTCGAGGGTCAGGCGCCCGGACTTGATGGCGTTGAACACCACTTCCATCGTCATCAGCTTGGCCATCGAGGCCGGCTGTATCGGCTTGTCGGCGTCCTTGGAAAACAACACCGTCCCTGTGTCGGCGTCTATCATGAAGGCCTGGGCTGCCTTGGTCTCGAAAAGCTGCGCGCTGGCGGGCGCGATGCAAAACAGCAGCAGGGCCAATCCCAGAAATCCGGCCAAAGGCGGAAAGACGCGCAACTGCATGAAATCTCGACCCGTTTGCCGGTTCTGGCGCAGCCAAGCTATCAGGGTTTTTTCCGCAGGATCAACCGTGCGGGAAAAATAGATCAGTTGCGCACGGCCAGAGCGTCCGGCGCACCATGCGACCAGGCCGCCTGCAGCAGATCGTCGACGCCGCCATGGCCGTCCGGATAGAGGTTCACCGCATACCAGTCCTTGCCATCGAATTCGGAACGCTGGATCTCGATCCTGCCGAAGGGCTCGAGCGCGGCGGCCACGCGTTTTGCCTCGGTGGCGTCATCGAAGGTGCCGGCCGCGACATAGGCCGGCGACGGCGCCTGGGGATTGGCGCTCTTCCATGAGCGCAGGATGTCGGCGGGCGACATGCCGTCGTCGTCAAGTGCGGCAAAGACATCGGCGCTCCGCACGCGCTCGTCGGCATAGGAGAGCGAGGCCACCGAAAACGGCGATTGCGGCGGCAGGCCGATATCCGGACGCTCTGGCACGATCGGACCGAAGTCGGGCAGCGCCAGGTCACCCAAGGCCGGCGATTGTGCCGGCACCTGCCCTTGCGGAATCATATCGGAATTCGTCAGCTGACCCGGAAACGGCACGGCGGCAGCGCCCACCGGCAGGCTGGGCGACGGTCCGTTCATGGCCACCATGACGCCGGTCGGCAGGCCGTCCGACGGATCCGGTATCCTGTTGCCTGGATGGTAGGAGGCCATCAGATACTGGTCGTCATTGCCGTCGAGCGGCGCGCGGCCAACATATTCCACCTTCACCTCGGCCGTGCCGACATTGGCATAGTCGAGCATCTGGGCGGCGCGTTCCGAGACATCGATGATGCGGCCCTGGTGGTAGGGACCGCGATCGTTGACGCGCACGATGACCGAACTGCCGGTCTTGAGATTGGTGACGCGGGCGTAGCTCGGCAGAGGCATGGTCGGGTGCGCCGCCGTCAGATGGCTCATGTCGTAGACTTCGCCGTTGGCGGTCAGCCGTCCATGAAAGGCATCGCCGTACCACGACGCCAGGCCGACCTTGGCATAGTGCTTGTCTTCCTTCGGATAGTACCACTTGCCGCGAACCTGGTAGGGTTTTCCGAGCTGGTCGCGGCCGCCGCCACGCCGCATGAAGGCGACGCGAGGGCTGGCCTTCACGCCATATTCGGTTTCGGCGAAATATTCCTTGGAACGGGTCTTCTTGTGGACCATCCCTTTTGGTTCAGGCTGCGACGCGCAGGCGGCAAGCAAGGCTGCCGACATGGTGAATAGCGCGAAAGCGCAAGCACGGCGTAGACGCGGGCGCGCCGTAGTTTGCATTTCCTGATGTCCCCTACAGTCTCGACCAAAAACGCCGCGGCTTGAACGTCGCAGGAGCCAAAGCTTACCTGACTAAGACCAACGACGCCTCGAACCCCTGTCCTTTGTGCGCAGGAATTGTTTATCACGCTATTAATCGATTGTGGCCGGAACCGGGCAAGATTGTGACGCCACCCTGCCCGGCGTCGGCTGCCGGGAAACATGCGGTCCGCGCATGCCGGTTGACAGATCTTTGCCGGGCACACTAGAGCATCAGCAAGATGGCTCTCTTCATTCGCCGCCAGGCTCGAATATCTGATCGAGTGACGCTGGGCGAAGAGATGTCGCTGGAGGGATGGCCGAGCGGTTTAAGGCACCGGTCTTGAAAACCGGCGTGGGCGCAAGTTCACCGTGGGTTCGAATCCCACTCCCTCCGCCATTTTTTGCTATCGAATCGAAATAGCGTCGTTTTTGTTTTCCTCTTGGCGCCTAACTCCTGCGAATAATGAGGGCGGCTACCACCGAAAATACCCAACTTGTTAGCATTGCTTCGGATGGTTGATGTGAACAGCGAAACGGATGGAAGGCAACCCAAGGCTGCACGGCCGGCGCTCATCAGGTACCCGCCCCAACCCGCCTCCTGTTTGGCGCCGGTCATTAAATGTGAGGCCGTGTGCCGCTCGTCATAATGCCCCTGCAATGGATGCCGAGCCGCGACGCACATGACCGGAGTAATCGCACTTGCAAGGGGATCTCCGGACCCGTTACGAAGCGTTGTTCAGGGTGATGCCAATCGTGGTGAATTCGGCATTAATCGCGTCGCCTAATGAGCCCGCGTGCAATTAGGAATCAACTGCCCGCAATATCCTTCAGATTCTTCGGAAGTGAGACTAAGAATGAAATTCTACGGACAATTCGAGGTTCCTGTCGATCGTTTCATTTTCGAGCGCTATTTCCCCGACCCCGACATTAAGGGCGTATTTATTGAATGCGGGGCTTTTGACGGGCAGACCGAATGTTCCTGTCGTTTCTTTGAAGAAACGATGGGATGGCAGGGATACAACCTTGAACCGGTTCCGTGGATATACGATAAATTGGTCGTTAATCGTCCCAACAGTAAAAACATCAACGTCGGCATGTCCGACAAGACAGGCGTGTTGAATTTCCAAAGCGTCATTCATCCAGTCTACGGGCGAGATACAACGATTGGATCCGTCGATCATGACCCGGTCTTCAAGGAAGCGCTGATAGCCGGCGGTTGTACGTTTGAGGAGATCAAGATCAGAGCCATAAGCTGGCAGGAACTTATTTCGACCCAAAAAATTACGGACGTCGACCTGATGGTTCTCGACGTCGAGGGTCATGAATTATCAGTGTTGTCCGGAATGAGAAATAGCCCTGTGTTGCCCCACGTCATGTGCATCGAGTTTGGTCACGTGGGGTTTGATCAGCTTCGAATAGTCATGGGCGAACTCGGTTACCAATATGACATTCACTCTTTTGCTAACGCATATTTCGTGCGAACGGACATGATACCGCTCATGGCGTTTCGTCGATTGGCGGGAAATAGCGGAACTCAACATCAGGTCGAACAGCTAAGTGCTGAAATCGCCGACAAACAGATCGAGATTGATCGACTCAACAATGAAGCGAAGTGGCTTAAGGAGCGCGAGAAAGAACTCGTAGAACTTGTAGAGACGATGACGAATTCCAGGGGCTGGAGGGCCTTGGAGGTGTTGCGAAACCTTCGGCATCTAAAGCGAACCAACCGCAAACCAGATGTGATTGGGACGTCTTTGCACGCAACCAATGACAGCTCCTCGGAACGAGTCCGGACAGATCCGGCAACTCCAAGCCACGGAATTAACACCGCGCCCGAATCGGTGGCCAAAGGTTTGCAGGAAAGAGTTCGGAAGCTTGAGGAACAGGTAGAACTTGTCGAAACTCATCATATACGTGGATTCTGGCACACGCTCGACAAGATTGACGACCTGGCACTACCGTCGCGCCAGTTAAAGTGTTTAGTCTGCGACCATGACGACTTTAGAGACGGCTTCGAGATTCTCAGATCAGAATGCATTTTCAACGGGGGGCGGCTTGAGCGATACCGCTGCCCAAACTGCGATTGTGTCTTTGGCGGTCAAAAGTTTCTCGATCTCGACGAGGCCATGACCGATCTCGACTATCGATTGCTCTATTCTCGTTATCGTGAAGGGAACACTGGAGAAAACGAAAAGAGAACTTTCCAGTCGCTTCGACCCGTCCGGGGAGCTACCTACGTAAATTGGGGTGCAGGAGTCTGGAACGACACAACTCAAGTATTGCGTGCCGACGGGTATGACGTTTGGAGTTTTGAACCCAACGCGCCATCTGAAGCGCCTTTTGTGAAAATTGATCGATCAGATTTAGGGAGCGATCTTGCAGGTATTTTTTCTAATAACGTGATTGAACATTTTAAGGAGCCAATCGTTCAGTTCCGCGAGTTTCAGCGCGTACTCGCACCAGGCGGCAAAATGGCACACTCGTCTCCCTGCTACGAATATCTTTATCCCATAACACGTTTTCATACGATATTTCTCCTCGGCCGATCACCAGACATATTAGCTGAGAGAACAGGTTTTCGCATCACAGACAGAGTCAAGGATGGTGAGTACAACAATGTTGTATTCGAAAAGATTTGAAATGAACGGGACAGGACAAGGACAGGTCCGCTATGTTCCCAAAGCGAGGCACCTCGGCATCCTGGCAAGAACCCCCTTTATCTATCTGGCACTGATGTCGCCATCGAACGTGGACAGGGTAGTTCCAGGGCCAGCGGCCGTGCGATTTCTCGCGGGCACCTGTCGCCGGGTCAGAAGGTCGCGATCGGCTGGCGTGGTCATTGATGATCATGGTCGCTTCTCTCGTTTATGGCCGGGCCCGGGGCTGCTCTAGGCTGTAGCGCAGCGCTCGCCGTCCAAGCATCAGGAAGAGATCTGGCCTTTTGCGGAGCGGATTGTACGGCGGGATCGGTTGTTATGCTGCCGGTACTGCTGCGGGCGCCACTGACGCGCGCGATGCGGTCAGCAACCGCCCCAGCTTGATGCCGCCCTGTTCGAACCATGTTTCCGAAAAGCTTGCGAGCGGCAGCGTGAGCAAGGTTGTTGCAAGACCAAGAATGATTCCCATCTCCAGGGGATGGGTTTCACTGAGACCAATGTCCTTGATGAGCGCGCCAACAACCCACATCACCGGGACATTCAGGAGATAAAGGCTGAAGCTTACGCGACCAAGGAACCGCGAGGTTCGGGTGTTGAGGACGTCGTAAAACAGCCCGGCTTTCGCATGGTAGGCCGAATAAACCAAGCAGCAGGCTAGCATCACTTGGCTTATGGTGGCCGTTGTCGAATGCAGGGGAACGACCAACCGGGCGAGCAGAAAGAAGGCCACAGCGATCCAGATTGCTTGCTCGTTGAGCGCCGACGCCTTGGTGTCGGCCAACAGCACACCCGCCATGAACGCGAACAGCACCGCCGACATATTGGGTAGGCTCAGCGTTAAAAATGGAGCTTCGATCGCTGTGATCGAAATAGCCAAACAAACGGCTGTACCTATAATGCCCCACCTTGCGCCAATAAAGAACGCCAGCAACACAAAAGGAATTGCCAGCACTTCCGCCTGCAAGGTCCATGTGGCTCCCTGTACCGTGATACGTCCCAAGGTGGCGTTGACCAACACGGAACTGAGGTCTGCCGCCGCTGCCAAGTGAGGACTGCCCGCAAACCACGGAACATTGGTCAGCGACACCCCCAATACAAAGCAAAACGCCATGCAGAAGATCACCGCGGGATACAGGCGGCACAGCCGTCGAACGATGAACTTGCAGCAGATCGACCACGCCGGCCCGGCCGTCCGGGCAAGTGAGAGCTTGAGGACAAAGCCGCTCAGCACGAAGAACAGGAGCACGGCGCTTTGCCCGTTTGAGACGGTGAGCGCGACCTTGGTTGCTATGTCTCTGAAAGAGCCCAGACTTTGAGCGGGAGGGTCAAGGACGGCAATCGTCGAGGCGCTTTGATCGAGAATGGCGTGGTAGAAAACCACAGCAACCGCAGCCACGCCACGAAGGCCATCCAGCGCGGAACTGCGCTCGCTCATGAAAATCATGCCCCCGGGAAAACTGGAATACTTTTACATTTGCTACTATTGATGTCAACTTACTAATTTAGCGCAGCTGACGTCCTATTTCGACGGCACGTATACAAGGATAAGGCGATGGAAACTTAACTGAAAGCCTGGAGCGGTCGGCTCTGAAAACATGACAGGAGTAGGCACCATCCATGTGTACCGTCGCCGCAATCTTGGTCTGCTTGGTCTGGACGGTTTTACCTACCGATCGTCGAGCTGCGCCACCTGATAGGGTACTGAGGCGCTGGAGCTTGAATGCCTTCCGCAGCCGAGCTAAGCAGCGGCAGGGAGAGAGTTGGCGGGAACCGGCTCGATGTCTGGCAACCGGGAAACGATCGGCAGGCGCAAACGGGCCGCCAGGCGCTTGCCGAGATTGTGGCCGGGCGTCTCAACGACTACATGGAGCACCCACGCCAGTCCGGTTGCGCCGGCTGTGATGATGATCAGGCTCAGCCACGCCTTTACGCCAAGATCGATCAAGACGCGCAGGCCGGCATAACCGGCGACGCCATGAATCACATAGAGCGGATAGCTGATGTCGGCGAAGAAGTCGCCGACACGGGTCCGTTGGAAAAGTTGCGGGAAGCTGGCGGCAAAGGCGAAAACCAGCACAGCGAAACCATAGGTCCACGCCATCGAAGCAAGGCCGGGCATCGCCTGTCCGAGCAGAATCGAAAACCCGAAAAACAAGCTTGCACTGAGAAACAATGACCGTTCGGCGGTGAGCGCGCCAACGTGCAGATAGTGAAAAACAACTCCGATGAACATGAAGATCAGGAATGGAATCGGCAGGACCGCGATCTGGCCGTAACCGTTCCTGATCATGTAAAACTCACCCAAGGCTAGCGCCGCGGGGATCGCGAAAACCCAGATCGAGCCGCGCCGAAACAGCGCAATGCCAAGAGCACAGACCAGATAGAACTTAATCTCGATCTCTAGCGTCCAGACGACCCCGTCGATGCTCGGCATCCCGAAGAACTCACGAAGCCCCGGCAGATAAAGAATGGAGACTTCGCTGATGCTGAACGGCCATTGAACACCGAAATATCGCCCGACCAGCCAGATCGACAGAATGGTGATCGAAAACCCGGTCATGTACAGCGGGATGATTCGAAAAAGGCGCCCGACGAGAAATCCCTGCCAGGTCATATTGCGAAGCGAAAAAGGGATGACGAAGCCACTCACCAGAAAGAAGAGCGCGACGCCGAACGCACCCCAATTGAACTGAGGCACTGTCGTATGAAGCCAGCGCAGGTACGTCGGAAATGCAAAGTGCTCCGGCAGCACGGGCGCGTGGGCCAGGCTTGCGACAGCATCGCGCAACGTCCAGAAATTGTAGGTATAATGCGCGATCAGGACACAGAGGGCCGCAATGCCTCGCAACGTGTTTGCGAAGTCGACCCGCGATGTGCTCCTGTCCATAATAGCCTCGTTGCCCCCGACACTGCTTCCACATGCCAAACGGGACCGAATGCAAAGTTGCGACCGCATCCTGTCAAAATGTTCACAGGCCATGGGAAAAGGACGTTTTTTGTGAAATCACAGAGAATGGCCTAAACTTGGAACATCTTTCGCCAGTGATCCAGCATCTTTAAAGCAAGTACATTTTTGGGTGACGGGTTTTTGGGGCAACGGCGACATCGGCGGCAAAGTTGAATGCAGCGGAAAGTGCCTGTTTCCCATCTTCTCCCGTTTTCAGCTTCCTCAACTGGCCGGCCATTACCAGCTGAATAGCCATTAATTCCGCTTGCATACTGACCATCTGCTCATGGTACGCGTTGAGCGCAGCCCCGACCTTGTCGCTTTCGGACCCTTGCCGTCGCTCTTCATTTTGCCTCGACAGACCGCATCAGGTCCAAATACTCGTCGGCCACCTTCGACCAGGTTCGGGCTGACAGGACTTCAAATAACGGGCGCTGCGCCTGGAAAAGCGTTTCCCTGTTGTCTAGACCCCAAAGGACTTTGCGCAGCATGTCCTCCCGGTCCTGCGGGTCGAAAGTCATGATATCGAGCAGCTTCCGGTCCTTCAAAAGCTCCGTCACAACTGGGATACGGCTCATCACGGATGGTGTTCCCACCGAATAAGCCTCGGAGAAAGTAAACGGAAAGCCACCCTCGAATTGGGTTGGTGTTACGGAAAGGGCCGACAATCTGTACAGCGCGGCCAGCACATGGTTGGGGACGGCGGGCAAGGAAATGACATCCCGTTGCAAGCCGCGATTATCGATCATGTCGCGGATCCTCTGGACCTGGCCAACTCTGCCCGTGAGCACGAGCTTCACCGGCCTATAGTGCTCCCGGAGAACCCTTTCAAAGACTGAGATCAAGCCTTCAATGTTCTTGTGCGGCCGGACTTGAGACGAATAGAAAAGAAATTTCACATCATCGAATTTGAAGCCATTCAAATAGCTGGGTAGGCTGTCTTCTTTCTTCTTCATATATTGGTGCAGGATGTCCAAGGCGCCTCGCCTTGTTTTGTCTCCGCGCTCGATCGAAGCCATATCTACGAAACCGTGGCGAATGACCGATACATGATCGGGATCAACACCATGCCGATTGACGATATGAGTCGCCTTTACGTGATCGCTATAGGTGATAAGGCGATCCGCGCCAGCGATACTCTGCGAGATTCGATGGTGCGCTCTCAGATCGGAGGGGCTGATGAACTGTGCCGGGTGCTCATAGAAAACGATGTCCGGTGCGGCCATGACGACCTTGCCCTGAAGCTTTGACGTCTCCGGCCAGAACATCGAAGGCACATACCAGACGTCGATGTCGCGGCGGCGGTTGAGCAGCCTGACCAGCCTGTTTAGTTCCGCTGCCCGAACGGTGTCGAGCGGGCCGACAGCATTGAGCAGGTAACCCCACCTGATCAGCAACCAGTTCTTGGCCCTGTAAAACCGACCGCTCCTTACCCTCCGCAGCAATCGTTTTGCCGCGTAGAGGCCAGCCACGATGACTGCGGAAAGCAGCACTGGCAACGCCATGATCACAATGAGAAAAGCCAGCAAAACGACGCCGAGCAGAAATACGAATATGGAAGAATTCGACAGCCAGCGCACCACGAGGCTGACCCCATCAACCAAAAGATTGAACACCCGCTTTCGTTTTAATTTGGCCGGCCGCTTGATCGCCCCTGGGGAAAACCAGGTTTTGATCCTCCACAATTTTATCAGATACGGCTCGCCTTTTGTCGTAACTATATCGACAGACCCGGGCGGCACTCCTGCGTCATCGAGAAGGTTGATGATGTCTGTCTTCAGCCATCCCGGCCCCGCAACGGTGACTGCTATTTCCCCTGAATTCACAGCGCCCCGGATGATGAACCCGAGCAGCCTGGTAATGCCCTCATGCGGCACGAGTTGCCTCGGTGTGTATCCGAGAAAGATCCCCATTTTCTTCATGCCGAGATCCCCTTGAGCATACGCCAATAGTCCGACGCGTAGTGCTGCCAGGTGTGCTTCGACAGCGCCTCTCGACTGGGTAGCTTGGCACGCAGAGGCCCGGCCGCGCGTTCCATCGCCTTTAGAGACGCGGCCATTTTCGGCGCTGAGCGGGCATTGAAAAACTCTATCGGAATTGCGAACCGCTCACCGATGTATCGCATTTGTGGATAGCCGCTTGAGAGAGAGGGTGTCCCCAGCCATGCGGCTTCTGCGACTGCGAAAGTCCCGTTGTCGTATATGGTCGGATGCCAAAGAAACGCCGCGCCGGTCACAGTCGCGGCGTATGCGGCGTCGGAAAGCTCCCCAACGAATTCGACATTCCGTCTGATCGATGAAGACGAGCGGATCTTTTTCTGAATTTCCTGAATATAGGGGATATTCCGGAACCAGTCCGGAGCGTCCTCATTGTCCGGGTTCATATAATCGGAGAATGGCCCCATGACCTTCAAGCGCAGTTTGCCCCCAAGCAGGTCGTAATATTCCATGAGCGCATCGAACGCCCGTAAATGATTCTTGTGCTTGGTAGTGTTGGTGGGCCACACGAAGTAGCCCTCTCCCTTTTTCTTTGATGGAGCTTTTCCGGAAAGGGGCGTGGGATCGAAATCCATCGGCGCGAGATGGACCCTGGTCCGCGGAACCCCGACATAAGAAATCACATCTTCAGCTGTTTGCGGCGTCGTAGTAATTACCGCGCTTGCCTGCCTAACTGTCTGCAAGAACGGTAGGTCGTAGCTTCCGCTCGCATTGCCTTCGAAAATCTCAGGCACATAGCGCTGGATGTAGTCCGTGGCAAAGACGACATAGGGACGAATCGGGGCAAGTGGTTTATTGGTGCGATCAGAAACAACGAGCCAGAGATCGGAATCCGCGAAGTTCTTAATGCCGTCGATGGGCATCTGGTAGATGTCAAACGGCAAATCCACCGTTCGGCCCTGGTTAGCATTAGCGATGTGGATTGCCTCTGGTGAGACATCGGACCACTCGAACTCCACAATATCGACGCCGTCCTCTAGGGCATCGGTGAAATTGGCCGCCAGGTCGTACACCCCGGCGAGAACACCAATCCTCACTTTGCACGGCTCACCGGCACGCTGGCTGCCCGCTCGGATCATACGCGCTATGGTTTTGGTGACCCGTAGCGAGCCCCCCCGATACGGGAAAGGTAAGATGATGGTGATGTGCTTGAGCAATGTCTGCCGTCTCGCCCCTGAAAAGATGTGGCTCTATAGCGCGGGGAAGATTGCACAGACAACCTGTATTGCTGTTTGCAATGACGCAACGCGCCACATGACGGCAATCGCTCTTACGGATTTGTATAGGCAGTGTTGCTTCTCAGCCGGCTGACACGTTTATCAGTCCGGCTGATGGCGTGCCATCAGTAGGCGCACCGACAGCCACGCCGCCCGGTATCTGTGTGGGGCTTGCCGTATCCGGTGTGCCTCCGAGGATGAGAGCTGATTGGCCAAGCCTGAACTCGCCCTTGAAGTCGGCGCACCATAGATCGTTGGGCCGCATCGCCTGTGACGTGCGGCGACCTGGAGCCCTGCGAGCCGACGTGCCAAACATAACGCTTTATGAACGCATCCGCCGTCAGGAAGCCCTTAGGGTTGTACCACGGGAATGGCGCCCTGGAATACCATTCCATTCAAGCCGACCGACAGCGAAATTGCCACGAGACGAGCGAATCGAATAAGGCATCGGGCGGCGCTTCATCGGTTCAAGCCTGAGCGGCCATGATTCCGTTCGGCGTCGGCCGCAACCCCGTCTGTTGCGGATTGCTCACCGCAACGCTATAGAGCCGGTGTCGGAAAAGGCAGACTTGGTTTGGTAAGCCCAAGTCCTTTCGGTAACGAAAGTTCTGGTCTTTGGCCTCCTGCAGGAGATCCCCACGACGAACATCGGACGCTTCTCTCGCGTCCAATCGTTCGTCCGTGTTCTCAAATCCGAGGAATGCTCCGGTCGAACATCGACAAAGGAGCAGTTCATGCACAACCGCCATCTCGATTCCCATGACGTAATAATCGCTGGTGCAGGCCCTGTCGGCCTGTTCCTCGCTTGTGAGTTGCGCGTCGCCGGCCTCTCGGTGCTGGTGCTGGAGCAAGCCGAAGACCCGCACTCCCCGTTGAAGCAGCTTCCGTTCGGGCTGCGCGGCCTCTCGGTGCCCACCATCGAAGCCCTCTACCGTCGCGGTCTGCGGGACGACATCGCCGCTCCACAAAGTGCGAGGGATGGGACGGGCAACGGTGGCGCTGCGACTGGTGCGCACTGGCTGAATCAACCGCGCCGTCCGGGTGGCCATTTCGCAGGTATCCAGTTCTTCCACGATGCCATCGACGCCGCGAAATGGCCCTACCGGCTCCCAGGTTCGGCCACCGCCGCAATCGCAGTCGAGATGGCGCATCTCGAATCAGTCTTGGCCGCGCGCGCAATCGCAATGGGAGTCGAGATCAGGCGCGGCTTCGGTGTCGAGGATTTCGATCAGACGCATGAAGGCGTGACCGTTCGCGCCGGCGGTGAGATTTTTCGGGGATTTTGGCTCGTCGGCTGTGACGGCGGGCGCAGCACGGTGCGCAAGGCCGGCGACTTCGCGTTCGTCGGTACCGATCCGGAATTCACAGGCTATTCCGTTCAGATCGAAATGGCCGACCCGGACAGGCTCACGCCCGGCCGCCACTACACGCCGACCGGCATGTACACTTATCAAAGACCCGGTACTGTCGCGATGGTCGAGTTCGATGGTGGGGCTTTCCACCGAACCCAGCCAATCACCTGCGACCACGTGCAGGCGGTTTTGCGCCGAGTATCCGGCGCGGACCTCACGCTGACGGCCCTCAAACTCGCCGCCACCTGGACGGATCGCGCCCACCAGGCAACGACCTACCGCAAGGGACGAGTGCTGCTTGCCGGCGACGCCGCGCATATCCATTCTCCCTTGGGCGGCCAGGGTCTCAACCTCGGGCTCGGCGACGCGATGAACCTTGGCTGGAAGCTGGCCGCCACCATCCGCGGCGACGCGCCGGACGGTCTGCTCGACAGCTATGTCAGCGAACGCCATCCGGTCGGGGCGCAAATCCTCGACTGGTCGCGCGCCCAGGTCGCGCTCATGCGGCCAAGCCCGGCAACGCGCGCGCTCGAAACCATCATCCGTGACCTGATCGACACGCGCGACGGCGCGACATACTTCGCCGAACGGGTATGGGGTATTTCTCTTCGCTACGATCCTGGCAGCGGCCACCGGCTGGTCGGGCGCAGTGTTCCCGATTTCGAGCTGATCCAAGGAAGAAAAATCGGCGGGCTCCTCAGCCCGGGCAAGGGCCTGTTCCTTGACTTTGACGCTCGCCCATCGCTTGAAGCGCTTGCAGGCCGCTGGGGCGACCGGATCACCTACGTCGCCGGTAAGGCCAAGGATCAACTGGGCCTGAGCGCCGTGCTCGTGCGCCCCGATGGCTTCGTGGCCTGGGCCGCTGGGGATGACCCCAACCCGGAGGAAGCCGCTCAAGCCGCATCACGATGGTTCGGCGGACCCCGGAAAGGCATGTAGGCCTGCTCCCGAGGCTTTTCGTGCCGAATCGGCTAAGCCTTGGGGCCTATGAACGAAACCTCACTCTACGCGCCGGTGAAGCGGTTTCTCGAAAGCCTGGATTTTGCCGTGAAGGGCGAGATCGGCGGCTGCGACATTGTCGCGCTGCGTGAGGGGGAGCCGCCCGTCGTCGTCATTTGCGAGTTGAAGCTGGCGTTCAATCTCGAACTGGTGCTGCAAGGCGTCGACCGCGCGACCGCCTGCGACGAGGTGTGGCTGGCCGCGCGCATGTCGGCCAGGGGCAAGGGACGCGAGAGCGACGCCCGGTTCCGCAATCTTTGCCGCCGGCTTGGCTTCGGCCTGCTCGGCGTAACGGCGAGCGACCGGGTCGAGGTGCTTCTGAGCCCGGTCACCGTCACGCCGCGCAAGAACCCACGGCGCCGCTCGCGGCTGGTCGACGAACATCGCCGGCGCCGCGGCGATCCGGTCGCGGGCGGGGGATCGCGCAATCCCATCATGACAGCATACCGCCAAAGCGCCCTCGCCTGCGCCGCGGCATTGGCCGACGGGCCCAAGCGCCCGCGCGATCTCAAGGCGCTGACGCCGCTTGCGCCGAAAATCCTGCTGCACAATGTCTATGGCTGGTTCGCGCGCGTCGACCGCGGCGTCTACGATCTGACCGACGCCGGCCGTGCCTCGCTGATGCGTTGGCCGCAGCCGTCGCACGATGAATCCCGACACGGGATTTTGAACGCGCCGAGTGGCTGAGCGCGGGACAACGCCCGGCCCTTTGGTTGATTTTTCAGACAAAATATGCTGCTTGTCCCGCCCATGAAGACACTCTGCACGACGGTCATGGCGTTCTTGACCCTGGCTTTTCCGGCCAACGCCATGGACAGCGCCTTGCGCGCAGGCCTCCTGAAACTCGACCCGCAAACCCGCCTCGAACAGCGCTGTGATGCTGAAGTCCTCGACCGGATCACCCATGACGACCGCAAGTACAAGGCGGATCGGGTGGTCGCTTACGCCTTTGCCACGCCGGTCATGAGCGACGACGCCATTAAGAGCCCAGGAGCCGCCTTCCGCAGCAAGGGGCAATGGTACCGGCTGAAATTCAAGTGCGAGACGGCGCCGGACCATATGGAGGTTTTACAGCTCCGCTACCGCATCGGCGACGAGATTCCAGAGACCGACTGGGCAAAATACAATCTCTACGATTAGGTTTTTCACTGCCGTTTCGACTCGCTCGGCCGCGATTGTCGAATCCCCTCAATGGCGCCGCTGCAACGAAAGCGGTTTTGCGGCGTTGCCCGAAGCGATGTCTTGACGGCAAGGAACCATGCCTTTAGGGCGGGCTGGGCGATCGACAACGAACACTCGGCGAACAGGCAAGGGCTTCCAGGTCGATGGAAATATTTACTGCCGCAGGCTTATCGGCCCTTTTTCAGGTAATCGCGATCGATCTTGCGCTGGCTGGGGACAACGCCATCGTCATCGGCCTTGCGGCGGCCGGCTTGCCGGCCAGTCAGCGCAAACGGGCCATTCTGGTCGGCATCATCGCGGCCACCGTCCTTCGCATTTTCTTCGCCCTGATCACGCAATGGCTGCTGACAATTGGCCCCATGCTCCTCATCGCCGGCGGCCTGCTGCTGCTTTGGGTATGCTGGAAGATGTGGCGGGAGCTGGGTGTCAGCCACGAGCAGGAGCGCGACGCGACCGAAGCGCTGTCGAATGGCGATTTCGACAAGGATGGGACCATCGCCGGCAAGTCGCCGCGCAAGACCTTCTCGCAGGCCGCCTGGCAGATCGTCATTGCCGACGTCTCCATGTCGCTCGACAATGTCCTGGCCGTGGCGGGAGCGGCCATGAACCATCCGACGGTGCTGATCATCGGCCTCGCTCTGTCGATTGCGCTGATGGGCTTCGCCGCGTCCTTCGTGGCGCGCCTGCTGCACAAATACCGTTGGATCGCCTATATCGGCCTGCTGATCATCCTTTACGTCGCCGTGAAGATGCTTCTCGATGGCGCCGTGCAGCAGTTTCCCGACCAATTCGCTTTCCTGGCGCCGTGGTTCGGGTCGAGCGGCCACTGAGCTGGAGCCCTTGCGCCCGCCGATGTTGGTCAGTTTGAAATTGCAGCATAGTGGTTCATTCTAATTGGAATTGAACCGGTGCCCATCGGCGCGAAGAAGCACGTCCACCTATATCGCTGGTAAGGATCAAACTTCATATGGGGAATGATCGTTCGATAAAACGTCATTAGACGCTCGCAGATGTGGTATCGATCATCGGGCGCAGCCTGGACACGTTCTCTCGGGATAAACCACTCTGCTTCTTGTGGCTCATTCAAGTAGGTAGGGTGCAGCCTGACAAAATAGCCGTCTTTGGTCATCCTGACATCGTTGGAATCGATGGGGCGGCAATCCTTGTTTCCGCAGCAGTCATAGTGAAGAACGGGATCGGTCTTGCCCGTATACCAACCGTGTGCGTCCGCATCGCCGGGCAGCACAAGCCACGCCAATGCAATATGTCCTAGCAACTGTTTCATGGGACTAGCCCCTCACCATTCTGCCTATAGCATATTAGTGAGTCCTAATCATAGCGCTGAAAGTCGCGTTGACTGGCTGCCATTACCCGGCAATTCGCTTTAAGAGCCGCGAACCAACGGCTTTCGGCTTCTTCGCTTCGATCTGCACAACGAGATCGCCGATGTCGCAGAGCTTGCCTGTTTGCCTGTTCGGGCGAGCCGTGCTATTGCGCCGCCCGAATTGAGCTCCCGCCAGAGCCGTGCAAACCGTTATATGTCGAGACTTCGAGCCGGATCAGCGTTTCCGGTTCATGTCCATTGGAACCTTGCCCATGTCCGCCCCGCGCGTCAGCTTCGTCAGTCTCGGATGCCCCAAAGCCCTGGTGGATTCCGAACGCATCATCACGCGCCTGCGCGCCGAGGGCTATGAGATCGCGCGCAAGCATGACGGTGCCGATCTCGTCGTGGTCAACACCTGCGGCTTCCTCGATTCCGCCCGTGATGAATCGCTCAACGCCATTGGTTCGGCGCTTTCGGAGAACGGCAGGGTCATCGTCACCGGCTGCCTGGGCGCCGAGCCCGATGTCATTCGCGAGAAGCATCCCAACGTTCTCGCCATCACCGGTCCGCAGGCCTATGAGAGCGTCATGGCGGCCGTGCACGAGGCTGCGCCGCCGAGCCATGATCCCTATATCGATCTGCTGCCGCCTCAAGGCGTCAAGCTCACGCCGCGCCACTATGCCTATCTCAAGATTTCGGAAGGCTGCAACAATCGCTGCACCTTCTGCATCATCCCGGCGCTGCGCGGCGACCTTGTCTCGCGGCCGGCGGCCGATGTGCTGCGTGAAGCCGAGAAACTGGCCAAGGCCGGCGTCAAGGAACTCCTCGTCATCTCGCAGGACACCAGCGCCTACGGCATCGACATCAAATACCAGGCCAGCATGTTCGGTGATCGTGAAGTGCGGGCGAAATTCCTCGATCTATCCGAGGAACTGGGCAAGCTCGGCATCTGGGTGCGCATGCACTATGTCTACCCCTACCCGCACGTGGCCGACGTCATCCCGCTGATGGCCGAGGGAAAAATCCTTCCCTACCTCGACATCCCCTTCCAGCATGCGTCGCCGCAGGTGTTGAAGAACATGCGCCGACCGGCACATGGCGAAAAGACGCTCGAGCGCATTCGCGGCTGGCGCGATGTGTGTCCCGACCTCGCCATCCGCTCGACCTTCATCGTCGGCTTTCCCGGCGAGACCGACGAGGATTTCGAGATGCTGCTCGACTGGCTGGACGAAGCGAAGATCGATCGCGCCGGCTGCTTCAAATATGAACCTGTACGGCGCGCGCGCTCCAACGAACTCGGCCTTGAGCAGGTGCCGCAGGAAATCAAGGAGGCGCGCTGGCACCGCTTCATGCAGCGCCAGCAGAAGATCTCGGCGACGCAATTGGCCAAGAAGGTCGGCAAGCGCCTGCCGGTGCTGATCGACGAAGCGCATGGCACATCAGCCAAGGGCCGCACCAAATACGATGCGCCGGAGATTGATGGCTCCGTCCACATCCAGTCGCGCCGCCCGCTGCGCGCCGGCGACATCGTCACCGTCAAGGTCGATCGCGCCGACGCCTATGACCTCTACGGCTCGGCCGTCTGAGACTGCGATTTACCACATTTCGCGATAGTTCCGGCCATTTACCCTGTTTGGCCGCCGCCTGCCTTATGGTTTCCGGACCGTAAACGCAGGAACTCAGGATGGACCCCAGACCTGTCCGCCAGGATTATATCGCGACGCTCGACCTGTTGAGGCTGGCGGCGGCGCTGGCCGTTGTGCTGTCTCACTATTTCTTCCGCGGCGCGGCTGCCGACGGCTTTCTCACGACGGGCTATCCTCATGCCGCGCCACTCGCTCTGTACGGCTATCTCGGCGTCAATCTTTTCTTTCTGATCAGCGGTTTCGTCATCGCATGGTCGGCGGAAGGCGGCGGCTGGGAAGAATTCGCCGTCGCACGTTTCGCGCGTCTATATCCGGGCTTTCTGCTCTGCATGACGATAAGCTTCGCGGTTATCGCCTTTTCCGGCACGCCGCTGCTCCCGGCCTCTCTCAGCCAATATCTCGCCAATCTCACAATGTTCGCGCCGGCCTTCGGTCAGCCTTTCATGGACGGCGTCTACTGGTCGGTCGTGCTTGAAGTGGTTTTCTACGGCTGGGTGACGCTGGCCCTGATTGCCGGCGTTTTCCAGCGATGGAAATTGGGGCTGATCCTCGGCTGGCTGGCGATCTCGGCCATCAACGAACTCTTCCTCGGCAGCGGCGCGGCGCGGCTTCTGTTTCTCACCGAGTTCGGGCCGTTCTTCGCCGCCGGCATGCTGGTCCATCATCTCCACGCGCATGGTCGCTCAGTGCCGGCCTTGCTGTTGCTGGCGGCCGCCTTCGTGCTCTCCAGCTATACGCTATCGGTGACGCAACAGTGGATGATCGGGCATTATGGCATTGCGGTCTCGTCCGCCCATCTCGTGGCCGCCAACCTCGCGATGCACGCGGCGCTGATCGGCGCTGTCCTGCTGCGCCACCGGATCAGGCCGTCGGCGTTCACGCTGGCTCTCGGCGGGCTGACTTACCCGCTTTATCTCATTCACCAGAATGCCGGCTATCTCTTCATCAGCGCCTTGACGCCGCTGGCCGGCAAATGGGTTGCAGCGTGGACCTGCGTGGCGCTCATGGTTTTGGTGTCGTGGGCGATCTGGCGCTATTTCGAGCGGCCGGTGCAGCGTTGGCTCAGGATCCGGCTCAGCCTCGTGGTGGACGCCGGCCTGGTGCGGTTTCGCCATGTCCCGGCGGTAGTGCAAGCCGCCGAATGAAAAGGGCGCCTCGCGGCGCCCTTCCCTGACGAACGTACGTAGAGCTTATTGCGGCAGCTTGTCGTCGACGCCCTTGACGTAGAAATTCATGCCGAGCAGCGTGCCGTCATCGGCGACCTCGCCGTCCTTCAGCCATGGCGAGCCGTCCTGCTTGGCGATCGGTCCGGTGAAGGGGTTCCAGCCGCCGGCGATCTTCTTCTCGGTCGCCTCGGCCATCGCCTTCACGTCGTCGGGCATATTGGTGTAGGGCGCGAGCTTCACCGCGCCGTCCTTGATGCCGAGCCAGACATTGTCGGGCTTCCAGGTGCCGTCGATCGCTGCCTGAACCCGGCTGATGTAATAAGGTCCCCATTCGTCGGTCAGCGAGGTCAACTGCGCGTTCGGCGCGAACTTGATCATGTCGGAGGACTGGCCGAAGCCGTGCAGCTTGCGCTCCTCGGCCACCTGCAGGGCCGCGGTCGAATCCGTGTGCTGGACGATGATATCGGCTCCCTGGTCGAACAGGGCCTTGGCCGCATCGGCTTCCTTGCCCGGATCGAACCAGGAATTCACCCAGACGATCTTGGCCTTGAAATTCGGATTGATCGACTGCGCGCCGAGCATGAAGGAGTTGATGCCCATCACCACTTCCGGGATCGGGAAGGAGACGATGTAGCCGGCGACGCCGGACTTCGATTCCTTGGCCGCGATCTGACCGAGCACATAGCGGCCTTCATAGAAGCGCGCATTGTAGATGCCGAGATTGTCCGCCGTCTTGTAGCCGGTGGCGTGCTCAAACATCACCTTGGGGAACTTCTTGGCGACCTTCACTTCGGCGTCCATGAAGCCGAAGGACGTGCCGAAGATGATCTTGCAGCCTTCGCGCGCCAAGCGCTCGAAAGCACGGTCGGCATCGGGGCCTTCGGAGACGTTTTCAAGATAGGCGGTCTCGACCTTGTCGCCGAGCGCCTTTTCGACTTCGAGGCGGCCCTGGTCGTGCTGGTAGGAATAGCCGAAGTCGCCGATAGGGCCGGTATAGACCCAGCATGCCTTCAGCTTGTCGGCGGCCTCCGCGGACGCGACCAGCGAAAATGCCGCTGTCGTCGTCATAAGGGCAATAAGCAGTTTTTTCATCGTGTTACCTCTCTGAGTTAAGCCTTGGAGCTTCCCGTCTTGTTATTGTTGTCAACGATCCGGAACGAATGGCTGCCCCAAGGAAGCCGGTGTGTTCATCATCGTCAGACGCTTGTTGCGCGAGATTAGAACGAGAACCACGACCGTCGCCAGATAGGGCAACGAAGAAAGCAGTTGCGAAGGCACCGGAATGCCAAAAGCCTGTGCATGAAGCTGGCCGATCCACACCGCGCCGAAGATATAGGCGCCCGCCAGCACCCGCCACGGCCGCCAGGACGCGAACACCACCAACGCAAGCGCGATCCAGCCGCGGCCCGCGCTCATGTTCTCGACCCATTGCGGGGTGTAGACCAGCGAGAGATGGCCGCCGGCAAGACCGGCGCAGGCGCCGCCGAAGATCACCGAGAGATAGCGGTAGCGGATGACCCTGATGCCGAGCGCATGCGCCGAGGCGTGGCTGTCGCCGATCGAGCGCAGCGTCAGCCCGGTGCGCGTCCGGAACAGGAACCACATCACCGCCGCCGTCAGCGCGATCGAGATGTAGAACAACGGATCCTGGCCGAACAGCAGTCTGCCCACCACCGGGATGGAGCTGAGCCCGGGAATATCGAGATTGGGCAACCTGACGCCGGGCTGGCCGACGAAACTGGTTCCCATCATGCCGGAGAGGCCGAGGCCGAGCAGTGTCAGCGACAGGCCGGTCGCCACCTGGTTGGTGGCCAGCGACAGCGTCATGACGGCAAACAGCAGCGAGAACAGCGCGCCCATGGCGATGGCCGCCAAGAGCCCGATCCAGGGCGAGCCGGTCAGATAGCCTGCGCCGAAACCGCCGACGGCGCCCATGATCATCATGCCTTCGACGCCAAGGTTGAGCACGCCGGAGCGTTCGACCACCAGTTCCCCGATCGCCGCAATGAGCAGCGGCGTCGCCGCCGTGGCGATGGTCAGGAGGATGTTGACGGTGATGTCCATCAGCGGGCTTCCTTCAACTTTGGCGCGGCCTCGAGCTTCGCGGCACTCTCCGATTTGGTCAGCGCCAGACCGATCAACCGGATGCGGTAATGGATGAGCGTGTCGCAGCCGAGCACGAAGAACAGCAGCATGCCCTGGAACACGCGCGCCACCTTGTCGGAGATGCCGAGCGCGCTTTGCACCGCCTCGCCGCCGAGATAGGTCAGGGCCAGGACCAGGCCCGCCGCGACGATGCCGAGCGGATTGAGCCGGCCAAGGAACGCCACGATGATGGCGGTGAAGCCGTAGCCGGGCGAAATGACGGGCTGAAGTTGCCCGATGGCGCCGGAAACTTCCGATATCCCGGCAAGCCCGGCCAGGGCGCCCGACAACAGGAAGGCGAAGAAGACCATGCGGTTGAGGCCGAAGCCGGCGAAGCGCCCTGCCCTCGGGCTGGAGCCGAGCACGCGAACCTCGAAACCCTTGAGCATGCGGCTCATCATCAGCCACACCAGCACCGCCGCGACCAGCGCGAACACGAAGCCCCAATTGGCGCGGCCGGCATCCGGCATCAGTTCCGGCAGGATGGCGGAATCGCCGAATTGGATGGTCTGCGGGAAGCCATGGCCCTGCGGGTCGCGCCAGGGTCCGCGCACCAGCCAGTCGAGGAAGAGCTGTGCGACGTAAACCAGCATTAGGCTGGTCAGGATCTCGTTGGTGCTGAAGCGGGTTTTCAGAAATGCGGGGATAGCCGCGTAGGCGGCACCGCCGACCATGCCCAGCAGAAGCATCAGCGGCAGCACCAATGGGCCCTCGAACCCAGGAAACAGCACCGGAACGGCCGAGCCGAAGATGGCGCCGAAGATGAACTGGCCTTCGGCGCCGATGTTCCAGATGTTGGCCTTGTAGCAGACCGACAGGCCGACCGCGATCAGGATCAGCGGCGCCGCCTTGATCGCCAGCTCGTGCAACTGCCAGACCTGGCTGACCGGCTCGATGAAATAGATGTTGAACGCGCTGAACGGATTGACCCCGAGCAGCGCGAACATGATGCCGCCCGCGATGATCGTCAGCGCGAAGGCGATGAATGGCGACAGCATGGAAAACAGCGCCGAGCGCTGCGGCCGTTTGACGAGTTCGAGGCGCATCATGCCGTCTCCAGCGTGTGTTCGGCGTGGCCTGGTTCGGCGCCGCCCATCAGCAGGCCGATTTTTTCGAAGGTCGCCTCGGCGATCGCCAGCGGCCTGGACAGTTCGCCATTGTGCATCACCGCGATCGCATCCGATATCTCGAACAGCTCGTCGAGATCCTGGCTGATGACCAACACCGCCGATCCGCTGCGGGACAGTTCGATGAGTGCCTGGCGGATATGGGCGGCTGCGCCTGCATCGACACCCCAGGTCGGCTGGTTGACCACCATGACGTCAGGCCTGCGGTCGAGTTCGCGGCCGACGATGAATTTCTGCAGATTGCCGCCGGACAGCGCTGCCGCCTCCGGATCGGGCGCGCTCTTGCGCACGTCCATCGCCTCGATGATGCGCTGGGCGGCGGCATAGACGGTGCCGCTCTTGACCATTCCGCCCGTCCCGACGAAGGTCTTGCCGTCGGTGGCATGGCGCGACAGGAGCAGGTTTTCCGAAAGCCGCATGCGCGGGGCGGCACCATGGCCGAGGCGCTCCTCCGGCACGAAGGCTGCACCCAGCAGCCGGCGCCCGGTGATGCTGAGGCTGCCCGCATCCTTGCCGCGAATGCGCACCGAGGCGGCATCCGGCTGCAGGACTTCACCGGAAACGGATTCGAAGAACTCGCCCTGGCCGTTGCCCGCGACACCGGCGATGCCGATCACCTCGCCGGCGCGGACGGTGAGATTGATATTCTTGAGCGGGATCGAAAACGGCGTCGCCGGCTTGCGGCTGAGGCCGCGGATTTCGAGCAGGGACTGTGCCGTTTCGATGCCCGCGACCGGCGCGCGCACCACGGCCTGCACTTCGTTGCCGACCATCATGCGGGCCAAGGACGCGGCGGTCTCCTCGCGCGGATTGCAGTGGCCGACCACCTTGCCGTGCCGCAGCACGGTGGCGCGGTCGCAGATGCGTTTGACCTCCTCCAGCCGGTGCGAGATGTACAGGATCGATTTGCCTTCCGAGCGCAGACGTTCGAGCGTCTCGAACAGCTTGTCGGCCTCCTGCGGCGTCAGCACCGAGGTCGGCTCGTCCAGGATGATGAGTTGCGGCGTCTGCAGCAGGCAGCGGATGATCTCGATGCGCTGGCGCTCGCCCACCGACAGGTCCCCTACCAGCGATTCAGGATCGAGCGGCAGGCCGTAGCTGTAGGAAAGCGCCCTCGCCTTGGCCGCGATGCTGCTGATCGGCGAGCCGTCATCCAGGGAAAGCGCGATGTTCTCGGCCGCCGTCAGCGCCTCGAACAGCGAGAAGTGCTGGAACACCATGCCGATGCCGAGCTTTTTCGCGACGCCCGGGCTGGTAATTCTGACGGCCTGGCCATTCCAGAATATTTCGCCGGAATTGGGCTCCAGCGAGCCGAACAGCATCTTGACCAGCGTCGATTTGCCGGCGCCGTTCTCGCCGAGCAGCGCGTGGATCTCACCCTTGGCTATGTCGAGGTCGACATGATCGCACGCCGTCAGCGTGCCGAAAATCTTGGTCAGGCCGCGAACCTCAAGCAGATTCGCTCCGTTATGATTTGCACTCACAGTGCCTCCCATCCGGGTTCCCGGATATGTTCTGTGTTCCCGCAAGCATCGTATGCGCGGCCAGCTCTCATGCGAAAGCAGCACTCGACTTGAAAGAGCTTCAAGAATTTCAGCGGAAACTCAAGGGCAAAGATCAGTCTTCTTCGCGCAACCACGCGGCGGGCCGCCTTTTCGCGCAAACCGTGCCCGCACCTGCGGCAGAGAGCTCAAAACCAGGGCAGTTCCCGTCAGGGAACCAGTATGGTCGTGCCCGTGGTCCGGCGGCCTTCAAGATCCGCATGGGCTTTGCCCGCGTCCTTGAGTGCATAACGCTGGTTGATCTTGATCTCGACGGCGCCGCTAAGCACGACTTCGAACAAGGCCGCGGCCGAGGCGTCCAGATCCTCGCGTTTTGCATTGTAGACGAACAACGTCGGCCTTGTAGCGAACAAGGAGCCTTTCTGCGCCAGCAGCGACATCGAGAATGGCGGGATCGGTCCCGACGACTGGCCGAAGCTGACGAACATGCCGAGCGGCTTCAGGCAGTCGAGCGAGGCCGGGAATGTGTCGTTGCCGACGGAGTCGTAGACGACGTCGCATTTTTTGCCGCCGGTGATGGCCGCGACGCCGGCAACGAAATCCTGCTCCTTGTAGTTGATGACATGGTCGAAGCCGTGTGCCTTTGCGAGTTCGATCTTGTCGCTCGAACTTGCCGTGCCGATGACGGTCGCGCCCAGATGCTTCGCCCATTGGCCGAGAATGAGCCCGACGCCGCCGGCTGCCGCATGGAACAGGATGGTGTCGCCTGCCTTGACTTTGAAGGTCCGGCGCAAGAGATATTCGGCGGTCATGCCTTTCAGCATCATTGCTGCCGCCTGCTCGTCGCTGATGCCGTCCGGCACCTTGACGACCTTGCTGGCATCGATGACGCGCTCCTGCGCATAGGCGCCTGTGGTGACGGCATAGGCGATCCGGTCGCCGGGCTTCAGCCAGTCAACGCCCTCGCCCACAGTCAGGACCAAACCGGCGGCCTCGCTGCCGGGAATAAGCGGAAACCCGCCGGGCGGCGGATAGAGACCGGAGCGATGATAGACGTCGATGAAATTGAGGCCGATTGCCGTGTGCCTGACCAGGATCTGCCCTGATCCCGGTTGGCCGGGATCGGTGTCCTCATAGGTCAGGACTTCCGGACCGCCATGGGCGTGGATGCGGACTGCTTTGGGCATGGTGGGCTTCCTTGAGAAATTTGCCGATCAGGCTTTTTTGGCACCGAGATTTGGAAAGAACTGCATGATGCCGCCGATACAGGCGAGATAGAGCCCGGTAACGGTAATGCCAATCTTTATGAAGGTGCTGACCTGCGCGCCCAGCACGCCGATCTGGTCATAGAAGGCGGCGAGTGCCGCTTGCGCAAGCGCAAGCGCGCCGAAAGCGCACCACAAAAGAGTCATTGCGAGATTGATGCGCCGCAGCCGCACCACCCTAACCGGATGGATGAAGTTGATCGGAACGAATGTCAGGATGCCCGCCACCACGACCACCGCGAACGAGACCCATTGTCCCGGCTCGATGACGAAGAGCGTGAACACCACCATGTTCCAGACAACGGGGAATCCCTTGAAGAAATTCTCCTTCGTCTTCATGCCGGTGTCTGCATAGTAGATCGCGCTGGACACCACGATGATGGCCGCCGACAGGAACGACAGGCCCTCGCCCATGAAGCCGCGCTGATAGAGCGCGAAGGCCGGGATCAGAACATAGGTGACATAGTCGATGATGTTGTCGAGGAGCTCGCCCGACCATGTTGGCAGGATTTCCTTGACCTCGAGCTTGCGCGCGATCGGCCCGTCTATGCCGTCGACGAACAGCGCCAGCCCCAGCCACCAGAACATGGCCGTCCAGCGCTCCTCGCTCGCCGCCACCAGCGACAGGAAGGCCAGGAACGAACCCGAGGCGGTCAGGAGATGCACCGAAAAAGCGCGCGCCTGCGGCCAGGTGACTTTCTTCTTCGGCCGCGGAATCCGGTCGGCGATTTTCTTGGCGGCTTTCCTGGCCGTTGTGTTCTTGCTCACGGGCCCTGCCAGTCCAGCTTGCAGATTTCGGCTGAACGGCCGCCGAAATTCCAGTTGCGACCAAAGGCTCGCATCTTGCTCTTGTCGGACTTGGCCACGATGATCTCCGGCGCGATCCAATATTCCGAATTGCTGATCACCGTGTCCTTGTCGCGGTCCTTGCCGACAATTGGCGTGACCGCCCCATCGATGATCTTCGGTATCTGGAAGATACGCGTCTTGTCGCGTGTCTCATAGGTAATCGGCACTTGTTCGACACCGAGGAATTTGCCGACGAGGATCGAAAGCAGCGACGTCGTCCCGCCCGCCTTGCCGGTGAAAATCTTCGTCAACGCCTTGACCGCATAGATCGAGGCTCTGACGTCGATGAACAGGCCGGCGGTCCAGTTGCCGCGGCTCATATAGCCGGGGATTTCCATGATCAGCCCGAGATTAAGCCCTGACAGGTCGACCTCTCCGAAATGACCGGCATCGATACGGAAACCCGCCCAGGTCTGGCAATAGCCTTCGGTCGGAGGATGGCTGCCCAGCGACAGCACGCAAGGGCAAAAAACCGTGCAATTGCAGGAGAGTACGAGCTCCCCCTTCATTGCCCAGCTCGGATCCGTCATCGAGTTTCCCCCACTCATAGCGAGACTACTAGCAGCGCGGCTGCCCAGACAAGCAGTATCGCACCGGCCAGCCGGGTTGGAAGCCTGCCCGCGGCTTGTTTTTCGATCAGGGTGAACAGGCCGATCAGCGCCATCCAGAAGACGTTCATCACGCCCACGGCGAACATCACCAGCATCAGTGCCCAGCAACAGCCAAGGCACCAGATGCCTTGCGCGACGCCGAGCCGGAAAATGGCTGCAGGCCGCGCGCTCCAGTTGGCAAACAGGATCGCGAAGGGGTTCCTGCATTTCTTCAGGCAGCCCTCCTTCAGGCCACTAAACTGGTAGAGGCCGGCGACCAGCAAGGCGACAGCGCCGGCAATGCCCAGAACCGGATCGAACATCTGGCCTGACGAGGCGAACGCATCGATGGCGAGCGTCAGCGCCGCAAACCCAGCCGACGCGGCCAGCCATGTCGAGAGATAGCCGGCGACCAGCACCAGCGGATGGACGACCGGCTCATGCCTGATCCTGGCCGTATCGGCGATCTCGCAATAGGTTCGGATCATCGGCGCCGCCGAGGGCAGCATCGTCGCGGTCGCCATCAGGAACCACATTGCCGTCAGCGCACCGGCGCGCGGGCCGATATCTCCGTCCAGGGGCGCGGCCGAGAGGCAGAGGGCGAAGAACCGGGCCACGGAATCGGGCAACGGCAGCTGCGGCAGGGTTTTCAACAAGGCGTCGCCGGGCGCGCCGATACCCGCGGCGCGTCCCTCCGCGGCGCGGACCGCCATTGCGGCCAGGGACAGCCAGGCAAGCAGGATGCCGGCGCCGACAACGAGGTTCACCGTCAAACGCGGGTTGCGTGCGATATCGGCCGTCGCACGGCCTGCGCTGTCGAGATGGCTGAAGTCGTCCTGGCGGCCGGTCATGACCTTCGAATGGGCCGAATCGCCCCGTTGATCAAGCCGTATGACCTGACCTATATGCTCATCGAGTGGCGGGGCGCGTGCGCTGCCCCGCATCGCAAGCCGGAAGCCGATCTTGGAGCATCAGAAAACAACACGGATACTCATCGCCGGCACGGGGCCGGCAGGGCTGATCGCCGCGCTCGGTTTCGCCGATGCCGGCTTTCCGGTGACGCTCGTCGGGCCGGAGGCATCCGCTCCCGATGGCCGCACGACGGCACTGATGAACCCTGCCTTGAAGGTGCTTGAGCGGCTGGGCGTCCTCGCCGACATCAAGCCGCAGGCCGCGCCCCTCAAGGTGATGCGCATCGTCGACGCGACCAACCGATTGATCCGCAGTCCGGTCGTCACCTTCCGCGCCAGCGAGATCGACGAGGATCAGTTCGGGCTCAACCTGCCCAATAGCGTCCTCATTCCCGCGCTCGCCGGCAGGGTTGCCGCGCATTCCGGGATCGCGTGGCTGACATCCATGGTCGATGCCTGGCATCTCGGCGCCGATAAGGCTCGCGCGGCCCTTGCCGACGGCAGCGTGATCGAAGCATCCCTGGCGGTTGCCGCCGACGGACGCCTGTCGCCGGCGCGCCAGGCGGCGGGAATCTCGACCGCCGCGCGGACTTATCCTCAGGCAGCGCTGGTGCTCAACTTCTCCCACAGCCGCGATCATGCCTTCACCTCGACCGAGTTCCATACCGAAACCGGTCCGTTCACGCAGGTTCCGCTGCCCGGCAACCGCTCGAGCCTGGTCTGGGTGGTCAAGCCGGAAACCGCCACGGAACTCGCCGCGCTGGATGATGCGACGTTGTCGCTGCGGGTCGAGCAGCGGATGCAGTCCATGCTGGGCCGGGTGATGGTCGAGCCAGGCCGGCAGGTCTACCCACTCGCAACGGCGACGCCGCTGCGTTTTGCGCGCGACCGGGTGGCACTTGTCGGCGAAGCCGCCCATGTGTTTCCGCCGATTGGCGCGCAAGGGCTCAACCTTGGCATCAGGGATATCGACGATCTTATTGGAATCGCGAAAGAAAATTATGAGGACCCAGGGGCCGCGAAAGCCCTCGCCATCTATGACTTCAAGCGCCGGCCCGATATTCTGGCGCGCAGCAGCGCGGTCAATCTACTGAACATGTCGCTGCTTTCCGACCTGCTGCCGGCGCAGATGGCGCGCGGTGCCGGGCTCGGCGTGCTTGGTGGTTTTGCACCGCTTCGCGCTTTCTTCATGCGCGAAGGGCTCCGTCCCGGCAGCGGGTTTGCGGCGCTTGGCGGTGGCTTGGGAAAGCAAGCGCGCCAGCAGTGAGCTTGCGAACACATTTGCTGCCGGCAGGCATCGATGGCCGGCAACTCGCCCACAATCTTTGCTACGTATCACACGCAGCTTGAGGACGCTCAAAGCTTCGGGATTGAATTGATTCGGAGTCTGCGCCAAATAAAGCCAAGGAATTCAGTGGTGAGTACGATGAGAACAGCCAAATTCGCGATCGGACAGGTGGTTCGCCATCGGCTGTTTCCGTTCCGGGGCATTATTTTCGATGTCGATCCGCAATTCGCCAATACGGAGGAATGGTACGAGGCGATCCCCGTCGACGTGCGCCCGCGCAAGGACCAGCCGTTCTACCATCTGCTCGCCGAGAATTCGGAAACCGAGTACATCGCCTATGTGTCCGAGCAGAATCTGCTCGAGGACCAATCGGGAGAACCGGTCCGCCACCCGCAGATCAAGGAAATGTTCGACAAAAAGCCGGACGGACGCTACGAACCGAAACGGCAGTCCAGGCATTGATCACCTCAGGCACTGATCAGTGAGTCAGGTGCAGAAGCAAAAAAGCGGGGCATGACCCCGCTTTTTTGTGGCTTTGAGAATGCCCGAACCGATCAGTTCGCGGTCTTCGCCTTGTCCTGCTCTTCCTTGAGCTTCTTGGCGAAGTCCTGGTTGTTCTTGGCGACGAAATCCTGGAGCTTCTTCTGCCGGTCCTCGATGTCCGACTGCTGCAGCGGCGGGCCGTCATAGGCGCCGCTGAAGCCCTGCAGCGCGACCTTGATCGGATTGGGCTGGTTCTGGAAATTGATCGAGGTCAAGGTGAGCGCCTGGCCCTTCTTGAAGGAGGCGACGAGCTGGTCGGTCAGCGGCACTTCCGCCACGCAGCGGTCGGGGAAGCAGACCACATATTCAAGCTTCTGCGTTTTGCCGGTATCGATCTGGAGGCCAATGCCGGCACCAACCAGACGACCGGTCGGAACCGTCACCTGGAAGACCTTGCGGTTCACCTTGCCTTTCAGCTCGATCAGGCTCACGCCGGTGACCAACTGGCCGTTGCCGGCGGTGGTGATGTTCTGCACGTTGCAGATGTCGACGTCTTCCTGCTTTGTGCAAGCCTTGAACCAGCCCTGCGGGATCTGTTGTTGCTGCTGTGCGGAAGCAACGGGAATTGCCGCGCCCAGAAAGCCGATCACACCAGCGGCCATGACCGACAGGCGGTACGCATTGCTGTTCAGGCTCGTCATGTCGTGCACTTCCTCTCAAATGATCCCGGGGACCCGCTTCTTCGCGCCGTGTGGTCCAGCTACCTGTTGCCGAAATGAGGCAACAGAATGACTTCGGACGGCGTGTTACACTGCAAGCGGTGCCGAATCCAGCCCGCAATCTGCGATTCTTGGCAACGAACATTGGCGGTGCCCCATGCTAGTGTGCGCACCGAATCATCAAGCCGACCCGGTAAGGAGACGGTCATGGGCCGCGTTCTCGTTTGGCTGATCACCGCGACATCATTTTTCGCCCTTTCGCCCCTGCCGGCGGCGTCGGAACCCAGATATGCAATTGCCATGCAGGGTGAGCCGGCCCTGCCGCCCGACTATGCGCATTTCGACTACGTCAATCCCGACGCGCCGAAGGGCGGCAGCATTACCTATTGCGTCGTCGGCAGTTTCGACAATCTCAACCCCTTCATCCTGAAGAGCCTGCGCACCACGGCGCGCGGCATGATGGACACGATCTTCGGCAATCTGGTCTTCGAGCCGCTGATGCAGCGCAATGCCGACGAGGCCTTCACGCTCTATGGCTTGCTTGCCGAGTCGGCCGACATGGATTCCGAGCGCAAGAGCATCGAATTCCATCTCAACCCGAATGCCAAATGGTCGGACGGCCAGCCGGTGACGCCGGAGGACGTGCTGTTCACCTACGATGCCTATACGCAGAAAGGCCGTCCGCCCTACAGCGACCGCATGGCCAGGATTGCCAAGCTTGAGAAGACCGGCGACCACAGCGTGCGGTTCACCTTCAACGACAAGGCCGATCGCGAATTTCCGCTGATCATCGCGCTGACGCCGATCATCCCCAAGCACGCCTTCGACATCGAGACTTTCGACAGGACGACGCTGAAGCCGTTGATCGGCAGCGGCCCCTACAGGATCGCACAGGTGACGCCCGGCCAGCGCATCGTTTTCAAGCGCAACCCGGACTATTGGGGCAGGGATATTCCGGCCAAGCGCGGCTTCGACAATTACGACCAGATCACCATCGAATATTTCCTCAACGCCAATGCCAAGCTCGAGGCGTTCAAGAAAGGCCTTTGCGCCATCGACGACGACAGCGATCCGGTGAAGCGCGAACGCGATCTGGATTTTCCCGCTTTCCATAGGGGAGAGGTGGTTGCCGAAACTTTCGACACCGGTATTCCACCCGTCGTGACCGGTTTCCTGTTCAACACGAGGCTGCCGAAATTCTCGAACCCCGTGGTGCGTCAGGCGCTCGGCATGCTCTACGACTTCGAATGGGCCAACAAGAACCTGTTTGGCGGCAAATACGCGCGAACGATGAGCTACTGGCAGAATTCCGAGCTTTCGGCGCTCGGCCATCCGGCCGACGACAGGGAAAAAGCGTTGCTGGCGCCCTACCCCGGCCGCGTGCCGGCCGACGTCATGGACGGAACCTGGCGGCCGCCGGTGACCGATGGCTCGGGCCAGGACCGAAAGGTGCTGAAAGCGGCTTTCGATCTCCTGAAAAGCATCGGCTACCACCTGCAGGGCGGCACGATGCTCGACCCCGAGGGCAAGCCCTTCGGCTTCGAGATCCTGACCGCCTCGCAGGACGAGGAGCGTCTCGCCGGCATCTACCAGCGCACGCTGGAAAAGATCGGCATCGATGTCTCCATCCGCAGCCTCGACGGCGACCAGATACAGTCGCGCAAGCAGCGTTTCGATTTCGAGGTGCTGATCGGCTCGAGCGGCTTCAACAATTCGCTCTCGCCCGGCATCGAGCAGATCGGGCGTTGGTCATCCTTCGCCGCCAAGGCTGAAGGTTCGTTCAACCTCGCCGGCGTCGCCGATCCCGCGGTGGACGCTGCGATCGAGGCCATGTTGCGCGCCCGCACCAAGGAGGATTACGTCGCCGCCGTGCGCGTTCTCGACCGGTTGCTGATCTCCGGCAACTACATGGTGCCGATGCAGCACAACACGCAGCAATGGATCGCTTACTGGAATTATCTGGACCATCCGCAAAAGACGCCCATATTCGGTTACCAGTTGCCGACCTGGTGGCGAAAGCCGAACTGAGCATAGGCCCAGGAGTGGAAGCCCGGTAAGTGCACGGCGCCCGAACGTTCAGGAGATCGAGATGAGCCAAGCGAATACGATCACCATAGACGTGGTGTCCGACGTCGTGTGCCCATGGTGCTTCATCGGCCAGAAGCGGCTGGATAAGGCGGTCGCCGCCGCCGGCGAGGTGGATGTGCATATACGCTGGCGGCCGTTCCAGCTCGATCCGACCATTCCGCCGGAAGGCAAGGATCGCCGCGAGTACATGCTGGCCAAATTCGGCAGCGACGAACACATTCGCCAGATCCACGCCCGTATCGAGCCGCTCGGTGAAGCTGAAGGCATTTCCTTCGCTTTCGGCGCCATCAAGGTCGCGCCCAACACGCTTGATGCCCATCGCGTCATTCGCTGGGCCGGTGCGGCCGGCGAAGACGTGCAGAACCGGCTGGTGCGCCGCCTGTTCCAGCTGAACTTCGAAGAAGGCGCCAACATCGGCGATCACGCCGTGCTGGTCGAGGCGGCGCGCGAGACCGGAATGGACGCATCCGTTGTCGAGACGCTCTTGCCGACCGATGCCGATGTCGAGGCGGTTCGCACCGAGATCGCCACCGCGTCGCGCATGGGCATATCAGGCGTGCCATGCTTCCTGCTGGAGGGCAAATATGCGGTGATGGGCGCGCAGGACGTCGACACGCTCGCCGACGCCATCCGCCAGGTAGCCGCCGCCAAGGCGCGTGGCGAACTGGAAAAAGTCGACTGAACCCGATCTTCAACGCAGGATTTTCAAGCAGCCCTCCCCGGGCGTGAGGCAACGCCTGGCCCCGGTGGGTTCCGCGATCATTGGCTTTGCCGGCGTCGCGGCCTGCCTTGATGCCGCCGGTCCGGTCGATCGCTGGCTTGCCCAGCGTCTCAGGTCATTTCCGGACTTCCGGCGGGGACATGCCGGCGAGGAATCAGGCGTCCAGGGCGACGTGTTTTCCGGAATTTTGATTAGCCTGCAATGAAAAGCCGGCTTGCCGGGCAGCCCAAGCGGGTCACAAATTCGTGCGAACGCCTTCCCTAGGGGAAGGTAGAAACGTCGCGCTCTGATGCCGCGTAATTACCTGACATCACTAGCTTAAACCGGCTTTTCGTCGGCTTTGGCGCGACGCTCGGGAAGCCGAACCTGTTGCCCTGCAGCCACGGCATCCACCTCAATCCCGCTGCCCCCCTATAAAAATTAATGGAAAATGATCAATTGGTGTTACCATCCGTAACAATACAAAAAAGGTTTGGGCGGGATTGTGATTCGGGTCGACAGACCACCGCAACTGTCAGGAACAGATGGACTACACAGCGATGCCGCAAGGCGGTCGCTTCTGACCCCGGTTTCCTCGATGCGCAGCTTCTGGGGCCTGATGCGGGCCTACTGGGTCTCGGACCGGTGGAAGGAGGCCTGGACGCTGACGCTGGTGATCGCGCTGCTCACCGCTCTGTCCAGCAAGGCCGGCGTCTGGTTCGCAGAAGCATCCGGAGAACTGGTCAACTCGATCGCCTTCTTCCACGACGCCGCCAACACCACCCCTCTCCAGACGCTTTTGGCCAATGCCGCTATTTTGGTGCTGCTGGTCGTGCTCAAGGACGCCGGCTTCACGGGCATCCGCAATCTTGTCTCGGCAACCTTGCACCGCAAATGGCGCGGTTGGCTCGACAGCCGTTTCAACGAGGCGCTGCTGGACGGCAACCACACCCATTTCCACGCCCAGCATGCCTCGACCGGCAATGGCGCGCCGGCCCCCGACAACATCGATCAGCGCGTCCAGGAATCGATCAAGGACATGACCGGCGGCGCCATCGGCCTAGCCATGGGCGTGCTGGGTGTCGCCACCTCGCTCTATTTCGTCGGCCAGAAGCTGCTCGAGACCTCCGTCGAGGTAAAGGGGCTCGAATTCCTCGGCAGCTATGGCAGCGCCATCCTCGCCCTCCTTGCCGTCGCCATCTATGTGCCGCTCAACACTTGGATCGCGGTAAAGCTCGGTGGCATGCTCGAGCGTCTCAATGTCAGGATGCAGCAGGCCGAAGGCAGTTACCGTGGCGAGCTGACGACATTCCTGCGCCGCAGCTTCCATGTCGCGGCCTCGCGGGGCGAAAGCGTTCAGAGGACCATGCATGGCCGCCTCTATGGCGATATTGACGGCACATGGACGCGGCTCAACATCGTCAACACCGTCTACATGTCGTTCGAGCTGATCTACAATTTCATCGGCGCCCGCATTGTCGCCTATGGACCGGGCCTTGTGCCGTTCATCCACAACGGCTTCGACCTGAAGGGCTACATAACCGGCTCCGAACTGGTCAATTCGCTGATCGGCCAATGTTCGTGGTTCATCCATGTCATGCCCGCCATCGCCACCCTGCGCGCCAACAGCCAGCGTGTCACCGAGTTGGCCAATGCGATCGAGAACGTTCAGCATCCCCAGGAATTCTACAGCCAGAGCGGCCGTTCCGACTTCCGCTACGCCAGCCAGAACCCGGTTTTTGGCTTGACCATCCAGAAGCTTGAACTGGCGCATCAGGGTGAGGACGCAACGCCTTTCCTCGTTGCGGCGAACCTGCGCTTCCGGCGCGGCGAATGGACCTTCCTGAAAGGCGAATCTGGCTGCGGCAAGACCTCGCTGATCAAGGCCATCAACGGCCTGTGGCCCTACGGCCGCGGCACCATCGTCTTCCCCGAAGGGGTAAAGAGTTTCTATGCAGCCCAGGAGGTCAAGCTGCAGCAGGTGACCCTGAAGCAGCTGGTCTGCCTGCCGGGCTCCGAGCACGACCATGGCGACGCGCAGGTCGCGTCCGCGCTGCACAAGGCGGGTCTGGGCGACTTCATCGAGAATATGGGCGACGAAAGCCGCGAAGGCAAAAGCTGGGATCAGGTCCTGTCCGGCGGTCAGAAACAGAAGCTGGTGGTGGCCCGCATCGTGCTCCATCAACCCGGGCTACTATTCCTGGACGAGGCGACCGGCGCACTCGATCCGGAGGGCAAGGTTGCCTTCCACCAGGCGATCAAGGACAACTGCCCGGATGTAACGGTGATCAGCGTCATGCATGAAGCGGTGGCGCCGCGATCGGTCACCGGCGCCGAGTTCTACCACTCGATCGTCGCGATCGCGGACGGCGTCGCCACCAAGAAGCCGCTGGTGCCGAGCCTGCCTCCCGAGCTCACCACCATTCTCGCACAGCCAGGGCCGGTGCCAAGGCCGGTCGACGACAAATGGCTGCGTTTTCCGCGCCGGCTGAAGCAGAAGTAGCCGGACTCGCCGCGGCATAGGCCGTCCAGCCATTTTACCGTTTCGGCGCGATACGCTTCAGCGATCACAGTCTTGCGACTGGGGCATGTTGCCCGCATTTTCCTCGATCACTTCGATTGACAGGGCAAGGCGAGCTCCTATGTTGCGCCCGCTCGCAGACATCAAACTCGAACCCGCGAGCGGAAAGGTCACCGCGCCATGCCTGGCGACAGTCACAGTCGAACGCAACCGCCGTCCGCCCTGACGTGACCTCGACGGTTCACGTCTTGCCGGACGGCAAGGAGTGAACCATGAACGATTTTTCCCCCGTAGCGGACGACGAGGCCGTCGCCATCGCCCGCATCCTTGCAAACGACCATGTCGCAGACGTGGTCGAAGCGCTCAACCGCGAGTCGCGCGAAACGGCGACCGAGCTGCTTTGCGAAGTGCCGTTCGAACGGCTGGTCGATATCTTCGACCAGCCGGAGCTCGAGGGCGCGCCAGAGCTGGCGGAGGCCTTGCCTCGCGCCAAGGCGGGCAAGCTGCTTACCGCCATGTCGGTCGATCGCGCTGCCGACATCCTGCGCGATCTTGACGAACCCGCCCGTTCCGAGCTGCTCGGCGTGCTGGCGCCCCCGCTGCGCGCAACCCTGCTCTCGATTCTCGGTTACCCCGAAGGCAGTGCCGCTTCGATCATGACGACGGAGTTCGTCAGCGTGCCCTCGGACTGGACCGTCGGCCGCACGCTCGACTACATCCGAAAGGTCGAGCGGACGCGCGAAACCGTCTACGCCATCTACATCGTCGATCCCGAGACGTATCTGCTCATGCGCTCGACCGGCCTGCGCCGGCTTATCACCGGCGAGCCTGACGATTCGATCCTGTCGGTGGCGCCGGACCGCGTGCCGGTGACCGTCACGCCTTTGACCGATCGCGAAACCCTGGCGCAGACGATTTCCAAATACGATCTGCTCGCCGTTCCCGTCGTCGATCACGGCAAGATCCTCGGCATCGTCACCATCGACGATATCATCGACACGATGATCGAGGAGACGACGGAGGACGTGCATCGCTTCGGCGGCATGGAGGCTCTCGACGAGCCCTACATGAAGATGAGCTTCCTCGCCATGATCCAGAAGCGTGCCGGCTGGCTGTGCGCGCTGTTCATCAGCGAGATGCTGACGGCCAACGCGATGCAAAGCTACGAGAGCGAGCTGGAAAAAGCGATCGTGCTGACGCTCTTCATTCCGCTGATCATGAGTTCCGGCGGCAATTCCGGCTCGCAGGCGACCTCGCTGGTCATACGCGCGCTGGCATTGCGCGAGATCGGCCTGCGCGACTGGTGGCGGGTGGCGTTGCGCGAATTGCCCACCGGCCTCCTGCTCGGGGCGATACTCGGCGTCGTCGGCATCTGCCGCATCGCGCTCTGGCAGTATTTCGACTTCTACGACTACGGCCCGCACTGGCCGTTGATCGCCGCGACGGTCGGAGCGGCATTGGTCGGCATCGTCACCTTCGGCTCGCTGTCGGGTTCGATGTTGCCGTTCGCCTTGAAACGCGTCGGCTTCGACCCGGCCAGCGCGTCGGCGCCGTTTGTCGCCACGCTGGTCGATGTCACCGGGCTTGTCATCTATTTCTCGGTGGCGCAGGTGATCCTGCGCGGCACGTTGCTGTAGCAGCTCTCCTAGCTGCGTCGCGGCAAGTACCTTGCCGCGGCGCGTTTGTCCGTCAGTCTACGCGCTCGCCATCCTTCACTCGGTAAGTCGGCTTGTACATGGTCACAAGCTCTTCCGCGGCCGTCGGATGCACGGCCATGGTGCGGTCGAAATCATCCTTGACCAGCCCGGCCTTCAGCGGAATGGCGAGAAGCTGCGCCATCTCGCCGGCATCCGGCCCCAATATGTGCGCGCCGAGTACCTTCTTAGACGCGCCATCGACCACCAGCTTCATCAGCATCTTTTCGTCGCGGCCGGACAAGGTGTGCCGCATCGGACGGAATGCCGCGCGATAGATCTCGATGTCGGGGAAGCGCTTGACCGCCTCGTCTTCCGACAGGCCGACCGTGCCGATCTCCGGCTGCGAGAACACGGCGGTGGCGATCGTGTCGTGGTCGGGCGCGGTCGGGTTGCCCTTGAAGGCGGTCTCGACGAAGCACATCGCCTCGTGGATCGCCACCGGCGTCAGTTGCACGCGATTGGTGACGTCGCCGATCGCCCAGATGTTTTCGACGTTGGTGCGGGAGTACGCGTCGACCTGGATCGCGCCGGTCGCGGTCATCTCGATGCCGATGCCTTCCAGTCCCATATTCTCGGTGTTGGGGATGCGGCCGATGGCGAGCATCACCTGGTCGACCGTCAGCGTCTGGCCGCCGGTGAGCAACGCGTCGAGCCGGCCGTCCGGCCGTTTGCGGATCCATTCCGAGACGGCATGGCAAAGGATCTTGATCCCCTTCTTCTCCATCGTTTCGTGCAGCATGCGCCGCAGGTCCATATCGAAGCGGCTGAGGATCTCCTTGCCGCGATAGACCAGCGTGGTGTCGACGCCCAGGCCATGGAAGATGTTGGCGAATTCGACCGCGATATAGCCGCCGCCTTCGATCATGATCGACTTGGGCAACTGCTTGAGGTCGAAGGCCTCGTTGGAGAAGATGCAGTGTTCGTGGCCGGGCAATGCCGGGTGCGGCGCCGGACGGCCGCCGGTGGCGATCAGGATCTGGTCGGCGGTGACGGTACGGTCCTCGTCCAGAAGACGTACCACATGCGGGTCGACGATCATGGCGCGCGTGTGAAAGGCCTCGCCGCCGGCGCCCTCGACGTTCCTCTTGTAGATCGCCTCCAGCCGGCTGATCTCGCGGTCCTTGTTGGCGACCAGTGTGGGCCAGTCGAAACTGGCTTCCGGCACCGTCCAGCCATAGCCGGCGGCATCGGCGAAATGCTCAGGAAATTGCGAAGCATAGACATAGAGCTTCTTCGGTACGCAGCCTCTGATGACGCAGGTGCCGCCGAAGCGGTATTCCTCGGCGATGCCCACGCGCTTGCCGAGCGCTGCGGCGACGCGCGCCGCCCTCACCCCGCCCGAACCGCCGCCGATGACGAAAAGATCGTAGTCGTAAGCGGCCATTGCGCGGCTCCTTGAGCTTCGGAAAATGTGAGTGACAGGTAGGCCGCAAAGCATAAAAAGAAAAGCCCGGACAAGCCGGGCTTCACAGATGGCCGCAGGGCCGTTTGAAATGGCAGGATCAGTTCTGCGTGTCGTCGGCAGGGGCCGACCCGTCGGCGGGGGCGGCGCCATTCGCAGGCGCAGCCGCATCGGCAGGCGCTGCCGGCGCTTTCGCCTTGGCCGCCGCGGCCAACGTTTCGCCGACCTGCTGGGCGAGGTCACGAGCAAGCCCGTTCTGCCAGATATCGGCCGCTTTCACCAGGTCGCGCGTCACGGCCGGGCCGCTCTCGAGGAGCTTCTTGCCGGAGTCCGAATTGTAGAAGGTCGCGATGTCGTTGAGTTCCTGTTCGGAAAACACCTTCGCATAGGCAAGGGCTGCTTCCTTCTCCAGGTCGGCCCGGCGCGAGGCCAGCGCCAGGGCCTTCTCGCTGATCGTCTTGGCGATCAGCTCCTGCATGTCGGGGTTCTTCTGGATGAGCTGCGATTCGAGGGCGGCGGCGGCTTGCGGCAGGATGTTGTCGAACGGGTCGGTCGCATGGATTGCGGTGACCGCGGCACGCGCCGCCTTCAGGTGCGCTTCCGTGACGTCCTGCGAGAACGCCGGCGAAGAGAAGGCCAAAACGGCCGATGCCGCCAGAAGGACGGAAAAGCGGCGAACCCGGTTATGCAACATCATGGTCGATAGAACTCCCTGTTTTCAGGCGGCATGGACGGTTTGGATGCCATCGCCCCCGGCGATGATGGCCGCTGACGCCAGCCCGATGAAAAGACCGTGCTCGACCACGCCAGGAATGGCGTGGAGAGCATTCGATAGCGCTCTTGTATCCGGAATGCGGCCAAAAGATGCATCGAGGATAAAGTGGCCGCCGTCTGTAACAAAAGCCTGGCCGCCCGTCATCCTCAATGTAACCGGACCGGAAAGGCCGAGCCTTGCAGCCGCCTTGCCGATCGCGATTTCGGTTGCGCGCAGACCGAATGGGTTGACCTCGATGGGCAATGGGAAACGGCCGAGCGTCTCGACCATCTTGGACCGGTCGGCGATGACGATCATGCGAGCGGAAGCCGCCGCGACGATCTTCTCGCGCAGCAATGCGCCGCCGCCGCCCTTGATCAGCGTCAGCGCGGGGTCGACTTCGTCGGCGCCGTCCACGGTGAGATCGAGTTCCGGCGTCTCTTCCAGCGTCGACAGCGGCACGCCAAGTTCGCGGCACAGCGAGGCGGTGCGCTCGGACGTTGGCACGCCGATGATGGTCAGGCCCGTGGCCACCTTGTCGGCAAGCAGCCGCACGAACTCGTCGGCGGTGGTGCCGGTGCCGATGCCGAGCCGCATGCCGTCGGTGACATGGGCAAGGGCCGCCCGCGCGGCTTCGACCTTCAACTGTCTTGCATCCATGCCGCTTTTACCGCCCCGGAACCTGGTGTTTGCGGCTCCTACCATTTTTGCCGGTCCGGTCAAAGCCCTTGCAGCGGCGTAGGTTGATGACGTTCGGCCTCCCGTCAATGGTGTGCCCGCGCGGCCAGCGAGCGATGCGCGAGTAACGTTCATAGGAATTTTTTCTTATATGCCATTGACTGGGTGAAGGCAGTTATGCTACATATTTGCCTATGGTGCAGATTTGCGCCGGGACCCGCCGCACTGGCGGGTTTTTTCATGGCTGGCGGTTCGTCGCGAATGCCCGGTCCGGGGAGCTTGCTTGCCTGAACGAGCCTGCCCGGCGCTTGCCTTGACGCGCCGCAGCCTTTATCGCCTGCCCATTGCATAAACTGCCCAGGATGGATCATGACCCGCCCGATCATCGTGTTTGACCTCGACGGTACGCTGATCGACACAGCACCGGATTTGCTCGACAGCCTGAACCACAGCCTTGCCGCCAGCGCGCTCGCGGCCGTCGACGAAGCCGGCTTCAGGCGCTTCGTCGGCCATGGCGGCCGCGTGATGATCGAACGGGCGCACGCCGCGCAGCAACGGTCGCTCGATGTCGCCGAACATGACCGGCTGCTGAAACTGTTCCTCGACCACTACACCCTCAACATTCCCGGCAAGTCCCGCCCCTACCCCGGCGTCCTCGAGGCGATCGCCCGCTTCGAGAAGGCCGGCTACCTCCTGGCCGTCTGCACCAACAAATACGAGGCCAACTCGCTGGCGCTGATCGAGGCGCTCGGCCTGACCAAACACTTCGCGGCGATTGCCGGACAGGATACCTTCGCCTTCCGCAAACCCGATCCGCGCCACCTCACCGAAACCATCAAGCGCGCCGGCGGCGACCCGCACCGCGCTTTGATGGTCGGCGATTCGCAGACCGACATCGACACCGCGAAAGCCGCCGGCATCCCAGTGGTGGCCGTCGACTTCGGCTACACCGACCGCCACGTGCGCGAGTTCGAGCCCTCGGCGGTGATCTCGCATTTCGACGCGCTGACGCTGGATTTGGTCGAACGGCTGATCGCCGCGGCGCAACATTGAGCGGCCGCAAGGCGGGATAGAGGCGAAAGGGCAAAAACCGATCCTTCTGAGAACGTCGCAAGGCAATCGCCCGACGAAATGACGATTTCCGATTTGCGGCGGATGCCTCCAACATCGAAGATGGCGCCGGCGCTTGAAAGAGGGTGACGAAACCGGAAGCACCTGCCCTCTGTGAGAACGCCGGACACCGCCTTGACTTCCCGCACCGGCCTCCCTTATATCGCGGCTCGCTTGGCCTTCGGGCAACGAGCGGGCGATTAGCTCAGCGGGAGAGCACACCCTTCACACGGGTGGGGTCGCAGGTTCAATCCCTGCATCGCCCACCATCTCCTTTCTCGGCAATACCTCCATCCTCCGGTTCTGATGACGACAGCACGGCGCCTCGCAACGCGCCAGGCAGGAACGGTACGGCATTGCGCGGTCGCGGAACAAACCTGCACACAAGTGAGTTTCTGTGCGTGGAAACTTGAGGGAAAACCATGTCCAGACTTCTTCTGGCGACCAGCGTCGCCATTCTCCTCGGCGCCGGGCCGGCCTTCGCCGTGGACGACAAGCCTTTGCCGCCGCCCAATGCCAAGAAATTGTCTGACATCATCGCCAAGGTCGAGCAGCGCGATGGCTTCCGCTATGTCAAGGAGGTCGACTGGGATGATGGCGCCTATACCGTCACCTACTACACCGCCGACAAGGCGAAGGTCGAAATCACCTATGATCCGGTGACAGCCGAACCCAGATAGCTTCGTCAGGGGAAACCTGCGGGACGGGCAACCCGTTCTACGATCCCTCCCGGCAATGATCACCGGTCCCATCTGAAAATGCCGAGCCTGCGGCGTGAGATGTGCCCGCCCTTGCGCCAATGCACCTTTGATGGCTGATTACAGCGGAGCTTCACGGGGGGTATGCATGGCGACGGCCAGGCATGTGTTGAAACGTATCTTGATGGTGCTTGCCGGCTATCTCGTCGCCGTGCTGGTCGGCCTGATCGCCGTTGTCGCGATCTATGCCGTGCTGAGCTCCCTACCCAATGCGCCCCGGTATTTCGACCTCATGGGCGTCTCGCCGATCGCGGCGCTGGTGGTGCCGCCGCTCGGCATGTTCATCTATTTCCTGACGATCGTGCTGACCGGGGTGCAGACATTGGTGTTCGCATTGATCGCCGAATGCTTCTCGTTGCGCGGCTTCTGGCTACACATGCTCTTCGGCGGTGCGGCGGCGGTCGGCGGCTTTGCCCTGATCTGGCCGAGCGCGCTCGAGGACATGGCGTCGGAGCGCTGGGCCGATATAGGCATCATCGCCGCTGCCGGCCTGGTCGCCGGGCTTGTCTACTGGCTGATCGCAGGGCGCGACGCCGGTTTCCGGCGACCGCTCTCGGCCCGCTGAATTCTCAGCTCGACGGCGAGCGTGCCGCTTCGGTGGCGTCCAGGGCCTGCTTCAACCGCGTGTCCCGGCCGTAGACGTCGTTGAAGTATTCGACCTTGCCGGACATGTCGGGCCATGCAGTGAAATAGGCGACGTAGACCGGGATTGTGCGCGTCACGCTCTCGGTCGAATGGCCGTGCTTCAGCTTCTCGGCGATATCGTCGACCGAGGTGCCCAGCACCGCAGCCGCCATGCCCCGCGGATCCTGCAGCCGCACGCAACCATGGCTGAGCGCGCGCATATCGCGCTGGAAGAACGACTTCTGCGGTGTGTCGTGCATGTAGATGGCGTGCTTGTTGGGGAACAGGATCTTCAATTCGCCCAGCGCATTGGCCTCGCTCGGGAGTTGGCGCACGCTGTAGGGGATGTTCGCGCCATAGCCGCCCCAGTTGACCGCCGAGGACGGAATGCGCTTGCCGCGCGAATCGGTCACCTCATAGCCGGCCCGGTCGAGATAACCCGGATCGCTTCGCAATCTCGGCAGCATTTCGTTGACGATGATCGACTGCGGCACCCCCCAATAGGGATGGAAGTCGACCTGCTTGATCTGGTCGTAGAAGAAGGCGGTCTGGTTGGTGGTCCTGCCGATGACCGCACGGGTTTTCAGCTTTTCCTCGCCATTGTCGATGTAGCTCGCCGTGAAGGCTGGCTGGTTGATGAACACACGCGGGCTGCCGAGGTCGGATGGCAGCCAGCGCAGTTCTTCCAGCGCCACCTGTACCTTGAGCAACCGGTCGGCCTTGGACGTTCCGGCCAGCGACGCGACGGTGCGCGGTCCGATGACGCCGTCGCCCTTCATGCCTGCTTTTTGCTGCACCGCCTTGATGACCGGAACCAGCTCAGGGAGGTAGACGTCGCTGGTGGCGAGCCGCGACAGCACTTCGCCGTAGGCGCCGCCCATCTCGTCGTCGAGATCGCGCGCGATCAGGCTCAGCAGCTTGGGAAGCTCGGGACTGGTTTCGCCCGGCTTCAGCAACAGCTTGGGATCGACGACGATCTCGTTTTCGGCGCTCGCTTGCAGCGACTCCAGCTCGACGCGCAGCGCCTGGTACTCCGGGTTCTGCGGATGCCGCGATTCGAGATAGGTGCGCACTTCCTGGGTATGCGCCAGCGTCTTCAAAACGCCTTCCATGTCGAGCGGCTTGGCGGGGAAATCATAGTAGCCGGTCATGCGGTTGGGTTCGACGCGGCCGCTTTGGGCATCATGGACATAGCGAAGCACGCGGGCCGACAGCGCCATTTCGAAGCGCACGAACTCCTTCAAACGTGCAGCGGCGTCACCAGTCGACGCAGCGGCGGTCGGCACGTCGACCGTGTAGTCGGACGGTGCCAGGCCGTAGCTCGCCGCCTCGCCAAGCACCCGCACCGCGTCCTGCGCGCGGCTGTTGGCGTTGGCTCCGGTCACCCAGATGAAATCCGGATTGGCCAAATAATAGGCGATCAGCGCCTTGGCGATATCCGGCTCCGCATAGAGCTCGTAGTCGCTCAGTCCGGCGATTGCCTCGCGAAAGGCGTTGCCGGTGGCTGAGGGCACGAAGGCGGCGTCCTGCGGCGTCGCCGGCTGCGGCGCTGCCGTAAGCGCCGAGAAGTCGACGCGCACGAGCTTGTCGGCTTTGTAGGTGTAGTAGGAAGGGCTGCTGATCTTCACGCTGCCGCCGCCACCACCGCCGGCGGATACGTTGGGGTTCGGCTTGCGCCTTGGTGGCGGAGGAGGAAACTCACCTCGCGGCTCGTGCCTTACGCCGCCGCCGAAAAGCATGTCGAAAAGCCCCTGCGCGCCTGCTTGCGGCGTTCCCAGGGCCAGCGTCGCCACGAGCGCTGCAAGCGGCAACGCGGTAGCTTTGTTTCCCGGCAATTTCATGGTCACCCGCTCCAGCCGCAACCGGCTCCGTTCCGCACGCTCGTGCGTCTTGCCCACCGCATGGCGGATGTAAGACGCGACTATACCGATTCATACCGATTTCGTTAAGCTTTCATAAATTTTGGGGCGGCTGTGGCAGAACGGTTTCACAACATCGTGACGGCCGGAGCGGACACAATCCGCTCCGGCCGTCGAAGCCCAGGGGCGTCGTCAGACCTCGGCGCATGGCCGTGGGCGAATTGCCGAGGAGTTTCGACTGCGAAGCCGCTGCGACCTTTTTCGCGACGGCTCAACACGGCATGTCGATCCAGGCGCGCGACGGTGCTTCGCATGCGGCCCTGCTGGCGACCGCGGAGGGGGCATTGGCGGCCTGGAAGACGATAGCCGGTCCCGACGCGGGATGACAAACGCCGGGCGTTGTGCTCGAAATCCGAACGGACGGAGCGCCAGTCTAAACGGGCCGGGAGGATCGAACGGTGAAAAAGGGTTATCGCGAACTTCTGGACGAGGCGAATGCCGAGATCGAAGTGCTTTCGCCCGAGGAAGCGGCAGCCCTGATCGAGGACGAAGGCACCATCTTTGTTGACCTGCGAGATCCTCGCGAGATTGAACGCGACGGCAGGATTCCCGGCGCCAAACATGTCACCCGTGGCATGCTGGAATTCTGGATCGATCCCGAGAGCCCTTATCACAAGCCGTTCTTCGCTTCGGGAAAGAGCTTCGTGTTCTTCTGCGCCGGCGGCTGGCGTTCGGCGCTCGCCACCAAGACCGCGCAGGACATGGGGCTGTCGCGGGTCAAGCATATCCTTGGCGGCTACACCGCCTGGAAGGCGGCCGGACTGCCGGTGGAACCCGGCGAGAAGAAGAAACAGCCCTGATTGCGGTTCAATGGAGCAGCGACGGCTCCCGTTGCGCGGCCACGAAGCTGACGGCGCGTTCCACCACGCCCTTGTCCGCCAGGATGCGGCGATGGCCGAGCCCTTCGGCCCAGTGGAGCAACACATGGTCACCGGCGCCGGCATAACGCCAGGCATGATCGGCCGAGACTTCGCGATCGTCGGGTGCGTGGATGACCAGCGTCGGCACCGGCGCCTGGGCAAGCTGGCGATCGCCGGTGAATTCGTGCAGCGGCCGGCCGGAAAGATGTTCGACACGGTCCGCCATGGCGGCCTGCGAGCGCGGACCGACATTGAGCATGCGACTGAAGTCGGCGAAGATGGCCGGCAATGAACTGGGCGCGGCGATCAGCACCAGGCGCCCGGCCGCCAGCGGCGCAATGTTCCTGATCGATCCGGCGATTGCATTGGCGGCGACGGCGCCGCCGAAGGAATGACCGACCACCGCCGCGAACGGGCCGAACCATTCGCCCGCGATTCGCACCGCATCCACGGCATTGACCATGTTCAATCGCCGGCCATGCGATTGGCCGTGGCCGGGAAGGTCGAGCGAGACGACCCTGTAGCCGGCGGCGCGGTAGCCCTCGATCAGCATGCGCATATATTCGGTGCGCGAGCGCCAGCCATGGACGACGAGAACCGTTCCGGCGGACGCCCTGCCCGGCTCCGGACGGAATTCATGCGCCATGATGCAGCCGGATCCGGCCTTCAGCCGGTGATGCCGCGCTTCGGCCATGAAATCGGCCGCGCGGTCGACGGCGCGACGTTCGCCCTCGCTCAGCACCCTGGCGTTCGGCGTACGGCAGAACAGCTCGAATGCGGCGCGCCCCGTAAGGCGCGGGGCGACGTGTTCGGCGGCCCCGAATACACCCCGGATGACCTTCAGTCCGAATGATGCCATAGTGGGACTCCATCCATACGTTCAAGCATGAACATAATAGTTCAAAGATGAACAATAAACAAGAGCTGCCCTGGGACAACCCGCGGTTTCGCAACTGGGTCGCGGTTGCGCGCGCCTGCCATGTGCTGGAGCGCACGCTTGCCGTGAAGCTCGCGCCGCTCGATCTGAAGCCCGCGCAGCTCGATGTTTTGATGAATCTCTATCGCCATCCCGGCATGTCGCAGCACGATCTCGCCCGCAAGCTGCTCGTCGGCCGCTCCAACATCACCATGCTGTTGCCGCAGCTCGAGGCACGCGGCCTGCTGCGCCGCGAAGGCGACGAGAAGGACAAGCGCATCCTGCGGCTGGCCCTCACCGAAGCTGGCGAGGCGCTGCTGATGCAGGCGCTGAAGGTGCACATGGCGCTGATCGAGAAAGCGATGAGCCAGTCGACGCCGGAGCAGTGCGACATGATCGGCGAGCAGATGCGCAAGATCTACGAGGTGTTGAAGGACGCCTGACCGCCATTGCGGTCCAGCGGATCACCACATCGTCTTTTTTGCCCGCTCCGGCCATTCCTTGTCATAGGTTTCGCCGTCGATGTTCCTGCGGCTGGTGATCTCCAGGATCTTTCCTGGCGTCGGCAGGGACTTCGGATCGACATGCCTTTCCGGGTTCCACAGTTCCGACCGCACGATGGCGCGGGCGCATTGGAAATAGACCGTATCGACATCGATGACGCTCACCGAGCGTGCCGGCCTGCTGTCGACCGTGAACGACGCGCAAAGCGCGGCATCCGTGGTGATGCGCGCGCGGCCGTTGATGCGCAGCGTCGTTCCGGAGCCCGGCACCAGGAACAGCAGCCCGACGCGGGGATCGCGAATGATGTTTTTCAGCGAATCGGCGCGGTTGTTGCCGCGCCGGTCCGGCATCATCAGGGTTTTCGGATCGACGATGCGCACGAAGCCGGCGAGATCGCCGCGCGGCGAGCAATCCAGCCCTTCCGGCCCGCTGGTCGCCAGCGCGACGAAGGGCGAGGCCTCGATGAAGGCGGCGTATTCGGGAATGACGTGGTCGAGTTCCTTGACCACCGAGGCTTCGCCGGGCAGGCCATAGAACGCTTCAAGCTGTTCGACGGTGGTTATGATGGACATTGTCTTGTCTCCCGATCCGCCGCCCCTACTCCCGCTCCATGACATCTTGACGACGCCCGCCGGCTAACGGTCGCGGCTGAGACCCTTTTGTGCCAGCTCGGCAAGATAGGCATTCCAGCGCGCATCCTTCTCGTGGCCCAGCGTGTGCAGGTAATTCCAGGTGAAGATACCGGTGTTATGGAAATCATCGAAGGTGATGCGCACCGCGTAGTTGCCGACCGGTTCAATTTTGAGGATGGCGACATCGCGCTTGCCCGGAACGGTCACCCGCTGGTCCGGCGAATGGCCCTGCACCTCGGCCGACGGCGAGGCGACGCGCAGCAGCTCGGCCGGCAGCTCGAATGGCTGGTGGCCGGGAAAGGTCACGGAGAGCAGTTTGCGGTCTTTGGAGACCCGCAGTTCCTTCGGCGCCGTCATGGTGTTTTTCCGTTTCGAACCGCCCTTCCCTACGCCGCTTCGCCGGATTGGAAAAGCCCGTACCAGGCAGCCGACATCCGGTGTCGGTCGGGGAATGTTACCAAAGATCGAGAGCGGCTATCTTGAACGACAGGCCGGATCGTATCACATAGCGATATATAACGCCGTCGTTCACAGCCACGGGAAACGCTTCACGCATGGACATGATCGATCCTTTCGGCCGCACGATCAGCTACCTGCGCGTGTCGGTCACCGACCGCTGCGATTTCCGCTGCACCTATTGCATGGCCGAGGACATGGCTTTCCTGCCCAAGAAGGACCTGCTGTCGCTCGAGGAACTCGACCGGCTGTGCAGCGTCTTCATCGCAAAGGGCGTGCGCAAATTGCGTCTCACCGGCGGCGAGCCGCTGGTGCGCAAGAACATCATGCACCTGGTCCGTCAGCTGTCGCGTCATCTCGAAAGCGGCGCGCTGGAAGAACTGACGCTGACCACCAACGGCTCGCAGCTTTCGCGTTTTGCTGCCGAGCTCGCCGATTGCGGCGTCAAGCGCATCAATGTTTCGCTCGACACGCTTGATGCCGACAAGTTCCACGCAATCACCCGCTGGGGCCATCTCGGCAAGGTCATGGCCGGCATCGATGCGGCGCAGGCGGCGGGGCTGAAGCTAAAGCTCAACGCCGTGGCGCTGAAGGATTTCAACGACGCCGAATTGCCTGAGATGATGCGCTGGGCGCATGGCCGCGGCATGGACCTGACCGTCATCGAAACCATGCCGATGGGCGAGATCGACGCCGACCGCACCGACCAGTACCTGCCGCTGTCGCTGCTGCGCGCCTCGCTGGAGCGCCAGTTCACGCTGACAGACGTCCCGTTCAAGACCGGCGGTCCGGCCCGCTATGTCCATGTCGCGGAAACCGGTGGCCGGCTCGGCTTCATCACGCCGATGACCCATAATTTTTGCGAGAGCTGCAACCGCGTCCGGCTGACCTGCACCGGCACGCTCTATATGTGCCTGGGCCAGGAGGATGCCGCCGATCTCAGGGAGCCGTTGCGTGCGTCCGAAGGCAACGATCTGGTCGGCGCGGCGATCGACGAGGCGATCGGGCGCAAGCCGAAAGGGCATGATTTCATCATCGACCGCCGCACCAGCCGCCCCTCCGTGTCGCGGCATATGAGCGTCACCGGCGGCTGATTTTCCCACGGATCTGGTGCAGGATCGCTTCCGGCTGACTGCTGGAGGAATGGAATGAAGTGCGCGCGCTCGGTATTGGCATTCGTTGCGGCGATCGCGGCAATCCCCTCGGCCGCCGCTCCTTTCACCTACACCAACGAGCGATTCGGCACGGTCTGCACCTTTCCCGATGATGTTTTCACCGACCGCCAGCCCGAACCGGACAACGGTGACGGCCAGCAATGGCTCGCGCCCGACGGCGCCAGCCTGATCTGTTCCGGCATCCTGAATATCGACAACGACACGCCGAGACACTTCGTCGCGACCGAGAAAGCCAGCACGGAGGCGGGTTACAAGGTCACCTACAGCAGGACGGGAAAGAACTGGGCCGTGCTTTCGGGGCTGAAGGCCGGGAACATCTTTTATGAGCGCCGCCTGTTCGGCAAGGACGGCGTCATCCGCACCGTCTGGATCGAATATCCGCCGGCCGTGAAGTCGAAATACGACCCGCTGGTCAGCGCCATCGCCGCCAGCCTCGAGGGACCGTGACTATTGCGGCCATGCCGCAATAAATCTCCGCCGGCGGATGCCCGCCTGATTTACCCCAGCCGTTTTCGCGCCTAGCCTTCCATCCGGTAGCGGCTTTCGCTCCGTGGGGAAAACATTATGCGCAAATTCATCTTTTCTGTTGCCTTGCTCGGCCTCGCCGCCATGCCGGCGGCGGCGCAATCCATCGGCGGCACTTACGATGTCGCCGGCACCAATTTCGATGGTTCGGCCTATGGCGGCGAAGCAACCATCACGCTGACAAGCGGCACGACCTGCACGATCCATTGGGAAACCGGCGGCTCGTCCTCGGACGGCATCTGCATGCGCAACGACAACGCCTTCTCGGCCGGCTATGTCCTGGGCAAGGAGATCGGCCTTGTCGTCTACAAGATGGATGACGACGGCTCGCTGCACGGCCTGTGGACGATCGCCGGCAAAGACGGCAGCGGCACCGAGGTGCTAACGCCGAAGAAGTAAGGCCGGTCATCCGCGGTTGAAATTCTGGGCCGCGATCAAGGCCGTGGCCCAGCCCTTTGTCGTTGCTGTTTCGGTCCCGGCTGCTACAGGCTTTTTTCAAAGCAGAACCGGTAGAGATCTTGCCCCTTTCTCCCAATCTTCGCGGTGCGTTGTTCATGGTGGTGGCGATGGCCGGCTTCACCCTCAATGACGCGATCACCAAATATTCGTCGCAGTCGATGAACATGGCGCAGGTCATGCTGATCAGAGGCGCATTTGCCTCGCTCTTCGTCGGCCTGCTTGCCTGGCAGCGCGGCGCGCTGGTCCGGCCGCGCTCGATGCTGCAGCCACTGGTGGCGCTGCGCGTCCTTGCCGAGGCCGGCGCGACGGTGACCTTCCTAGTCGCGCTTGCCCATTTGCCGATCGCCAGCGTCTCGGCCGTCCTGCAGGCACTGCCGCTGGCCGTGACAATGGGCGCGGCCCTTGTCTTCGGCGAGGCGGTCGGCTGGCGCCGCTGGCTGGCGATCGCCGTTGGATTTGCCGGCGTGCTGGTCGTGGTGCGCCCGGGCTTCGAGGGGTTCAGCATGTTTTCGCTCGTGGCGCTGGCCAGCGTCGCCTGCTGCGCAGTGCGCGACCTCGCCACCAAGCGGATTCCGCAGGCTATCCCCACGCTGCTGGTCTCCACCGCAACGGCATTGGCCATGACGGTGGTCGGCGCGCTGCTGCTGTCGCCGATGGGCGGCTGGACACCGATGACGGGAAAAGCCACTGCGCTGCTGGCGCTCGCAGCAGTGCTGGTGCTCATCGGCTACCAATTCATCATCATGGCGATGCGCTCGGGCGAGATTTCCTTCATAGCACCGTTCCGCTATACGGCGCTGCTCTGGTCCATTGTGCTCGGCCTGCTGGTCTTCGGCGATGTCCCCGACATGACAATGATCATCGGCGCCAGCACAATCGTCGGCTCCGGCCTTTACGCGCTTTATCGTGAGCGCGTCGTCGGCCGGCGCAGGATCGTCGCGGAAAGCACTGGTCCTGCCATGGCCCCGGACGGCATATAAGAGGCTCGCGGGGAATTTTCGCGAAGGCGCACGGGCTCGATGATGGTGAGAGATATTGCGGGATTGATGCTGGCCGGCGTTCAATCCAGATGCAGGGGCGGCGGCGACAAGACCTTGCTGCGGCTCGAAAGCGGCTGGCCACGGCGGCCGATCAACATCAACATGCCCGACGATCTTGCCAAGGCGGCGCGGTTGCTGCAGAGCATCTGAGATGAACAAGCGCCTCTTCGGCATCACCGGCTGGAAGAACTCCGGCAAGACGACCCTGACTGAGAAACTGGTCGCGGAACTCGTTGGGCGCGGCTGGAGGGTTTCGACCGTAAAGCACGCCCATCATGATTTCGACATCGACAAGCCGGGCGCGGACAGCTTTCGCCACCGGCAGGCAGGAGCCATGGAAGTCGCCATCGTCTCCGCCAATCGCTGGGCGCTGATGCACGAATTGCGCGGCGAGGATGAGCCGGCGCTGGAAGCCATCCTGTCGCGGCTTGCGCCGTCCGACATCGTGCTGGTCGAAGGCTACAAGCGCGAAGCCCACCGCAAGATCGAAACCCGGCGCCTGGAGGCGAAGGACCGGACGCCGCTTTCGGCGGGTGACCCCGGGATCGTTGCCATTGCGGCCGACTTCGTCATCGAGGACAAAAGCCTGCCGGTGTTCGATCTCGACGACGTGAAATCGATAGCCGACTTCGTCGAGCGCGCGACCGGCCTCGTTGCTTGAGAAGTAACGTAACGGCAGAAGGACATTGCCGATTTTCGTGGTTTTGCAGTTGCTTTTTTCTTGGAAAGAGTGGGAGTATCGGGCCAGCGGGCGGTCAAAAGCACCGCCCCCACAGAGCCGTTTCGGAACGACGGCCGGGACCATAAAGAGAGGATCATTATGCGTATTGCACTGCGTATCGCGCTCGCCGCTTCGGCCGCGCTGCTGACGCTCGGCGTAGCCCAGGCCCAGGAAAAGACCCTGAGGATCGGCACCGAGGGCGCCTACCCGCCCTTCAACAACCTGACTTCCGATGGCAAGCTCGTCGGTTTCGACATCGACATCGCCCAGGCGCTCTGCGACGAGATGAAGGTCAAATGCACCTTTGTCGCCCAGGATTGGGACGGCATCATCCCGGCGCTGCAGGCGGGCAAGTTCGACGCCATCGTGGCCTCGATGTCGATCACACCGGAGCGTGCCGAGAAGGTCGACTTCACTCACAAATACTACAACACGCCCTCGGCGCTCGCCGTCCCGAAGGATTCGACGCTGAAGGGCGTGACCAAGGAGGACCTCGCCGGCAAGAGTATCGGCGTGGCCACCACGACGACGCATTTCAACTATGCCTCGAAGACCTACACCGACAGCACGATCAAGGGTTATCCGAGCAGCCCCGAGGAACAGGCGGATCTGGCCAACGGCCGCCTCGACGCCATCGAGGATGATATCGTGGTGCTGCAGCAGTGGCTGGATTCGCCTGACGGTGCCTGCTGCAAGATCCTCGGCCAGCCCTCGCCGCAGCCGGTCGAGATTTTCGGACCTGGCGCCGGCATTGCCGTGCGCAAGGGCGAGACCGATCTGGTCAACAAGCTGAATTCCGCCATCGACGCCATCAGGGCCAACGGAAAATACAAGGAAATCAACGACAAGTACTTCAAGTTCGACGTCTACGGCGCCGAGTCCTGATAATCACCTCCAAGGGCGGCAGGGTCTCCCTGCCGCCTTACCCGATCTGGGAGCTCTGGAGATAACACCACTCGATGCCAGCCCAAAGCATATGGACACTTCTCAGTTGGGGACCCAATGGCTGGCTTGACGATATCGCCTATGGCGCGGTGGTCACCATCGCGCTGGCGCTCGCCACGCTTCCGATCGGCCTGACGATCGGCTTTTTCATTGCCTGGGCAAAGCAATCCGAAGAGCCTTCGCTGCGGCTGGCCGCGAACATTTACACCACCATGTTTCGGGGCCTTCCGGAGCTGGTGACGCTCTTCCTGTTCTTCTTCGGCATGCCCATCCTGCTGCAATACATCATCCGCTTCTTCAGGCCCGAGGCGACGATCGATGTCGACAGCTTCATCGCCGGCATGATCGTGCTCTCGCTGATCTTCTCTTCCTATGCCAGCGAGGTATTCCTTTCGGCCTTTCGCGCCATTCCGAAGGGCCAGTATGAGGGCGGCTATGCGATCGGTCTGTCGAAGTGGCTGACCATGCGCAAGGTGATCCTGCCTCAATTGCTGCGCATCGCCTTCCCCGGTCTCGAGAATTGCTGGCTCAGCCTGCTCAAGGACACAGCCCTGGTCTCGGTCGTCAACCTCGCCGAGACCTTGCGCAATGCGGGCGTCGCGGCGCGCGTCACCAAACATTCGTTCCTGTTCTACAGCGTCGCGGCGCTGGTCTTTCTCATCCTGGCAATCCTGTCTTCGATCGCCACCGGCTTCATCTTGCGGTCGCTCGGGCAGAAGGAAGCGCGATGAGCGTCACCGACACCATTGCCGTCGATCGGCCGCCGCCGCCGGCGCGCGGCTGGCCGCGTGCCCGTATCGTGGGATACGCACTCGTCGGCCTCTGGATCCTCTTCGGCTTCGGCATACTGGCCTATCTGGTCTCCGCGTGGAACGGCGAGTTCTTCGCACGATATGCGCCGGCCTATCTGCAGGGACTTGGAACCACCCTGTCGCTGGTGGCTGTGTCGATGGTGGCCGGCGCCATCCTGTCGCTGCCCGTCACCTATGGCCGCATGTCGAACAACCGGTTGCTGTCGTGGCCCGCCTATTGCTACGTCTATTTCTTCCGCGGCACGCCGCTGCTGGTCCAGGTCTATCTGGTCTATTACGGGGTCGGTTCTTTCCGCGTGCAGCTCGAATCGGTTGGGCTATGGTGGTTCTTCCGCGACGCCTTCAACTGCGGCGTGTTCGCCTTTGCGCTCAACACGGCCGCCTATCAGGCCGAAATCTTGCGCGGCGCCATAGAGAGCGTTCCAAGGGGCCAGTGGGAAGGCGCCGCTTCGCTCGGCCTGCACAAGTTGCAGACGCTGCGCAAGGTCATACTGCCCCAGGCGATCATCGTGGCCTTGCGACCCTACGGCAATGAACTCGTTCTGATGATCAAGGCCTCCGCGATCGTCGCCATCATCACCGTCTACGACCTGATGGGCAATGCGAAACTCGCCTACGCCAAGTCCTTCGACTTCCAGGCCTATGTCTGGGTGGCAATCGTCTATCTGGTGATGGTCGAGATCCTGCGCCACGGGGTCGAATGGATCGAGCGCCGGATTACCATTCACCTGAAACGGTAAGCCTACCTGATCTGTGCCAGTCGATGGCGCGGCGCGCGCCTTGACGAATCCGCCGCATGGCCTAGACCTTCCGCAACTGCAATCTTTGCTCCCGTCGGAAGGAACAAGCCATGGCATCGGTGGCATTTCTCGGTCTTGGCGTCATGGGCTACCCCATGGCCGCGCATCTGAAGAACAAGGGCGGCCATGACGTCACCGTCTACAACCGCACCGGGGCAAAGGCGGAGCAATGGGTCGCCCAGCACGGCGGCGCTCTCGCCCTGACGCCGGCGCAGGCTGCCGAAGGCAAGGACTTTGTTTTCTCGTGCGTGGGCAATGACGACGATCTGCGTTCGGTGACGACGGCAAAGGACGGTGCCTTTCAGGCCATGAAAAAGGGCGCCGTCTACATCGACAACACCACGGCATCGGCCGAGGTCGCGCGCGAATTGGCCGAGACCGCACAGGAGCGCGGCTTCTCGTTCCTCGACGCGCCGGTCTCCGGCGGCCAGGCCGGCGCCGAAAACGGCATTCTGACCGTCATGGTCGGCGGCGATCAGGCAGCCTTCGACAAAGCCAGGCCCGTCATCGACGCCTATGCCCGGATGGTAGGGCTTATGGGACCGGCAGGCGCCGGCCAGCTCACCAAGATGATCAACCAAATCTGCATCGCCGGGCTGGTGCAGGGACTGTCCGAAGGCATCCATTTCGGCAGGAAAGCCGGGCTCGACATCGAGAAGGTCATCGATGTGATCTCCAAGGGCGCAGCGGGCTCGTGGCAGATGGAGAACCGGCACAAGACGATGAATGCAGGCAAATACGACTTCGGCTTCGCGGTCGACTGGATGCGCAAGGATCTCGGCATCTGCCTTGATGAAGCCGACCGCAACGGGGCCAGACTGCCCGTGACGGCGCTCGTCGACCAGTTCTATAAGGACGTCCAGGCGATGGGCGGCAGGCGCTGGGACACATCCTCACTGCTGGCGAGGCTGGAAAAGTAGAACGCAGATGTCCCTGCCCTGCCCGAGCTGGAGCGCGGACGACGTCGTCGCTCACCTGCGCTCGATCGGCACGCAGGAAAACCGCGCCGGCATGGCCCGGTTCGGCATCAACACCGCGACGGCGCTTGGTGTAGGCAATTCGGATTTGCGGCCGCTGGCGCGCAAGCTGAAGCGCAATCACGAGCGGGCGCTTGCCCTGTGGGACAGCGGTGTTCGCGAGGCGCGGCTGGTGGCGGCGTTCACCGGGGAGCAGAAAAGGATCACGGCCGAGCAGTGCCGCCGCTGGGCCGGCGATTTCGATTCATGGGAGATCGTAGACAGCGTTTCGGATCTCTTTGCTGAAACGCCGTTCCGGCGTGAGTTGATCGAGGAGTTTGCTGCCGACGAACGCGAGTTCGTGCGCCGCGCCGGCTTTGCCATGGTGGCGTGGAGCGCAGTGCATCTGAAGCAGGAGCCGGACGCGACGTTTCTCGCCTATCTGCCGTTGATCGAGGCGCATGCCGGCGATCCGCGCAATTTCGTCAGGAAGGCGGTCAGCTGGGCGCTGCGGCAGATCGGCAAACGCTCGGCGGCGCTGCATGCCCCTGCCCTTGCGCTCGCGCAAAAGTTGGCCGGATCATCCGACAAGACGGCGCGCTGGATCGGCCGGGACGCCGTGAAGGAGTTAGCTGGATCGGCCGGGACGCCGTGAAGGAGTTAACGGATGCCAAAAGGCTGGAACGGCTCACCTCCAGAAAAAGCTGATCTTGCCGATATCCGGTTCACGGAGGTGACGCCGGCAACACGCGGCGACTTCGAGATATTGTTCGAGCAGCCGGGTGCGCCAAGATATTGCTGGTGCATGGCGTGGCGGCAGTCCGTCCGCGAGCACATCCCGAATGATGAGAAAAAGCGCCAGATGATGGCACTTATCGATGCCGGCAGGCCGGTCGGCATCCTCGCCCAGATCGACGGCAAGACCGTTGCCTGGTGTTCGGTCGCGCCGCGCGAAACCTACCGAAGGCTTTCAAAGCAGCAGGACGACAGCGAGACGGGGGTATGGTCAATCGTCTGCTTTTATGTGCCAAGGGCTTTGCGCGGCCGCGGTTTTGCTTCCGCATTGCTCGATGCGGCCATTGACCACGCGTTCGCCAAGGGGGCGCATATCATTGAGGCCTATCCGGTGGGCGAGGCATCGCCGAGCTACCGTTTCATGGGGTTTCGCGACATGTTTGCGGCGCGCGGCTTTCACGACGCCGGCATGACCGGTTCTCGCCGGCATGTAATGCGGCTCGAGCGTTGACGTCGCCGGTGGCGGTGTCTTTACTCGAACGCAAAGGAAAACGTCCGATGACCAAACGTCTGATAGCCATGGCAGCGTTCGCGGGCGCGATGTCGGCTTTTACAGCCGCCCTCGCTTCGGCCGAGACCACACACATATTCTGGAAGGATTTGCGCCCGGCGACCCAGGCGGTTGCCGAAGAAGCTGGCCTGCCGATGATCGCGGCAAAATTGCCCGATCGCGGCGAGACGTTATCCCTCGGCCTGCAGGACAAGACCATACAAATAGCCGGCTATGCGTTGCCGGTCGATCGCGAAGGCGATCTTGTCTATCAATTCCTACTGGTGCCGTGGACCGGCGCCTGCAGCCACATGCCGACACCACCACCCAACCAGATCGTCCTGGTCACCCCGGCTCAGCCCTACAAAATATCGCGGGCCTACCAGCCGGTTTCCGTAACCGGCGCGCTGAAACCAGGCATGGAGAAGAGCCAGCTTTTCATCCTGGACGGCGTCTCGGTCATCCAGTCGGGCTATACCGTGCGCAAGGCAGACGTGACCGGCGTCGACACCGTGCCGGACACAATAACCCTACCGGTCAACTCGCCTTGGACTTTCCTCAACAAAAAGAAGAACTAAGCAAGGCGAGCTTGCGTGACCTTGCATGCACCAAGGCCACGCGCGCTCAGGCCGCGTTCGCGCCCGATTCCTTGTCCAGCACCATGTAATCGAGCGGGATTTCGGTCGTGTACTTGATCTGCTCCATGGCGAAGGAGGACGAGACGTCGCGAATCTCGATCTTGGCGATCAGCCGCTTATAGAAGGCATCATAGGCTGCAATGTCGGGCACCACGACACGCAGGAGGTAGTCGACATCGCCGCTCATGCGGTAGAACTCGACCACCTCGGGGAATTCCTGGATGACTTCGGAAAAACGCCGCAGCCATTCATGGCTGTGCGAATTGGTGCGGATCGAGACGAAGACGGTGACCCGCACATTGACCTTTTCATGATCGAGAATGGCGACACGCCGCTTGATGACGCCCTCTTCCTCGAGCTTCTGGATGCGCCGCCAGCAAGGGGTCGTCGACAGTCCCACTTTCTTGGCGACATCTGCGACCGCGAGCGTCGCGTCCTCCTGCAGGAGGCGGAGAATTTTTCGGTCAAGGCGGTCCATTGAAAGCTCCTGAAGGAATGGATTGGCCATAATCGGCGTTATTATAGGCTTCCACAAGAAAAAAATTCTGCTGATTGGCGGAAAAGCCGGTGGTTTCTTGCTGAATGTCTAACCGAGGCGATAGCGGATTTCCGACCTGAGGAAAGGCAGCAAATCCATTTCAAACCAGGGATTCCGCTTCAGCCAGCCGGTGTTGCGCCAGGACGGATGCGGCAGCGGCAGCACCTTCTGGCCAGCGGATTTCTCCCAGATGGAGCGCCAGTCCCTCACCGTTTCCGTCAGGGACGGGCGCCGCGCGGCACCCATGTGCCAGGACTGCGCGTAGATGCCGATCGTCAGCACCAAGTCGATCTGCGGCATGAGCCCCATCAACGGCGCGCGCCAGGCCGGCGCGCATTCACGCCTTGGCGGCAAGTCGCTGCCCTTGGCGTCCTGGCCGGGGAAACAGAAGCCCATCGGCACGATAGCGAACTTCTCGGTGTCGTAGAACTCCTCGCTGGTGACGCCGAGCCAGTCTCGCAGCCGGTCGCCCGAAGCATCGGTGAACGGCATGCCCGACAGATGCACCTTGGTTCCCGGCGCCTGGCTGGCAATCAGGATGCGGGCATTCGACGAGGGTCGCAGCACCGGGCGCGGTTCGTGCGGCAGTGGCCGGCCGATCGGATTGTCGACGCAGATGCGGCAGGCGCGAACCGTCGCGGCGAAGCTTTCGAGTTCCGCAGTCATCCTCAGGCCGCGGCACTCGGCCGGCTCGAAACCATCCGATACCAGCGCAACACATTGCTGCACTCGTCCGGCACCTTGATGCGCGCCGGTTTCATAAAATCGATGGCGATCATCCCGGTGATATCGGCGATCGAATAGGCGTCGCCGGCGGCGAATTCGCGGGTTCCCAGCTCGCCGTCGAGAAGTCGCAGGAATTCGATTGCCTTCGGCTTGTTGGCCTCGCCCCACTCGGGAATCTGCGGGATCTCCCATTCCTTCATGGCCGGATGGGTGTGGCGGAAAGCTTGCGCGACGCAGGTCAGCAGGTTGAATTCCATCCGCCTTTGCCACATCTCGACCTGCGCCTTGCCGAGCGCCCCGCGACCGAACAGTGCGGGCTCGGGATTGAGTTCCTCGAAATAGCGGCAGATGGCGACGGACTCGGTGATGACGGTGCCGTCGTCAAGCTCCAGCACCGGCAGTCGCCGCAGTGGATTGCGCGAGCTGACCGCCTGTTGCCTGTGTTCCAGCGCGCCCATGTCGACGGACACCAGCGGAACCGCGATTCCCTTCTCGGCCAGAAAAACGCGAACCCGCCTTGGGTTGGGCGCCCGGCCGCCGTCGAAGAGCTTCATTCGATCCTCCAGTTCTTGCCGGTGACGGCAGGGTTCAGCTTCCGCCGGCTTACCAGAAGCGGAAAATCTCTCGCACGGCATCGGCGATGGAGGCGAGCGTGCCATGTTTTCTCTCGACGGACTCGCCATGGTGGCTGTCGCGCCAATCTTGCGGCTGGTCGAATGTACCTGCCCAGATGCCGGCCCTTGCCGCGCGCGCGATGGCTTCCTCGCTCTCGTAATCGCCGAAAGCGACCGCCCAGCCTGCCTCGACCTGTGCGCGGTTGAGATCGGTGTCCCCGGCCTTGCAATCGCCGAGCAGCCGGCCGTACCGGTCGCGCTGCCAGCCGCTGCAGATGACGGGCCTGCCGGCGATCAGGCGCACCAGAGATTGGCGCGCAAGCGTGCCACAGGAATAATCGGCGCCGTTCTTGCGGCAGGTCTGGGTGTATTCCGGCGCGTCGATGCCGCGCATGCGGATGCGTTCGGCCCCGAGCGTGATCGAGTCGCCATCATTGATGATGGCGACGCCCTGTGTCTTTCGCGTCTCCACGCGATCGAGGCGCGCCGCAAGCACGATCAGCAGCCCCAGAACGATGACCGTCAGCCCATAGTCCAGCAATTTGCGCCATGGGCTTCGCGGGCGCGGCGCAGCATACCGCCGGCGCGGTCCTTGCGACCAGGAACGGCTCATATGGCAAACGGTTGGTTAATCATTCGAACGTAGCTTAACACCTTGAAATGCCGCCCGCATAAATTGAAGTCTTCATGCCTTTGCAACGCTCGAACACAGCGGACAAATTCATTGTGGACCGCAGGAAACGCCATCGCAACAGCGATGTCGCGCGCGCGGTGCGCAAGACGCGCGACCGTCTTTCGCAACAGGCCGGCAATCCGGATTTCGATCGCGAACTATTGAAACTCCATGCGCGCGCGATGACCAGCGGGGCCATTGCCATTCCGCTGCTTGTCCTGGCGATCGCCGCGCTTGGCCGGCTGGCCGGCATCGGCAATGAGATCATTCTCTGGGCGCTGTTCACCCTGACCTGCTACACGATGTTGGCTTTCATGGCGCGCCGCGTCGAACGCGTGGAAGCGTCCGAGCTTAACCCGTTGCAAACCCAGAGAGAATTCCTGTTCGCACATTTCCTGTGCGGCCTCGGCTGGGGCTGGTTCGTCTGGCTCGGCTGCGGTGCCTGCGCGGTCGACCAGTTTCAGGTGGTCAAGGCCGTGGTGCTGCTGCTTGCCATGGCCGGAACCGCTATCATGGCCTCATCCCTGCGCGGGGCGCTGCTGGCGACTTTCGCTGTTCCGGTGACGCTTTACGCCTACGCCGAAATAAGGCTGTGGATGCCTGTCGGGGCGATCATGGCCGTACTGCTCGTTCTTTCGCTGCCTTTCTTTGCCTATATCGCGCGGAACCTCAATCGCTCCTCCCTGATGCTTTTGTCGTTCCGCTCCGAAAAGGACGCACTGATCGCCGAAGTCGAGACCGCGAAATCGATGTCGGACGAGGCGCGGCGGCGCGCGGAAGATGCCAATCTGGCCAAATCGCGCTTTCTTGCCTCGATGAGCCATGAATTGCGCACGCCGCTCAACGCAATTCTCGGTTTTTCCGAAGTGATGTCGAACGAAGTGCTGGGGCCGATGAGCAATCCCACGTATCGCGACTATGCCCATGACGTGCACGAATCCGGCCAGCATCTTCTCGACCTCATCAACGAGATCCTCGACCTGTCGCGCATCGAGGCCGGCCGGTACCAGCTCAATGAAGAGCCGGTGATGCTGCTCGGCATTGTCGAGGATTGCTGCCACATGATGGAGTTGAAGGCGCGCAACAAGGATATCCGCGTCATTCAGGATTTCGAACATGCCTTGCCGCGCCTGTTCGCCGACGAGCGCGCGGTGCGCCAGATCACCCTCAACCTCTTGTCCAACGCGATCAAGTTCACCGCCACCGGCGGCGAAATCCGCGTGCGCGTCGGCTGGACGGCCGGCGGCGGACAATACATCTCGGTCAGGGACAACGGCCCCGGCATACCGGAAGACGAGATCCCGGTAGTGCTTTCGGCCTTCGGCCAGGGTTCGATCGCCATCAAGAGCGCCGAACAGGGCACCGGACTTGGTCTGCCGATCGTGCAGGGCCTGCTCGCCATGCATGGCGGCGAATTCCAACTTCATTCCAAGCTGCGCGAAGGCACAGAGGCGATTGCCATCTTCCCGCTGAGCCGGGTGATGGAGGAACTGCCGGCCCTGCCGACCGCGGCGGTCGCGGCGCGTCGGCGTTGACGCGCCTCATGCGTGGAATGAGCGACGAATGCTCGGCCTAGCCGCGAACGGCCGCGGCCATGCCCGAACTGGTCAGTGCCGCTGCCTTGATTAGGCCGGCGGCAAGTGCCGCGCCTACTCCCTCGCCGTGGCCGACGCCGAGGTCAAGCAAGGGGCGAAGGCCAAGGCGCTCGGCGGCCTGCGCATCCGCGGGCTCCGGCGACAGGCCGGCGAGAAGGCAATGATCCAGCGCGGCAGGATTGGCGGCATGCAGGACCGCTGCGGCTGCCGTTGCCGCAACTCCGTCGAGCAGCACGGGGATTCTCTGCATCCGTGCCGCAAGGATGGCGCCGGCTATCGCCGCGAACTCGCGGCCGCCGAGCCGGCGCAGCACCTCCAACGGCTCATCGAGATGGCCGGCGTGGAAAGCCAGCGCCGCATCGACCACCTCCGCCTTGCGCGCCTGCATCGCCGCATCGGCGCCAGAACCCGGGCCGACCCAATCGGCGCCCTTGCCGCCCAACACGGCCGCGAACAGGGCCGCGGCGACGGTGGAATTGCCGACGCCCAGATCGCCGAGGCAAAGCAGGTCGGCGCCGCCGGCGATCGCCTCCATGCCGAAGGCCATGGTCGCGGCGCAACCCCGCTCGTCGAGTGCGGCATCCTGCGTGATGTCGGCTGTCGGAATATGCAAGGCGAGATCGAAAACCTTCAGCCCGAGGTCGTTGGCGACGCAGACCTGGTTGATCGCTGCACCGCCGGCCGCACACAGTTCGACGGCGTTGGCGGTCGCCGCCACGGCTCTCGGCGAGACGCCGTGCCTGACAACACCATGGTTGCCGGCAAAGACCGCGACCAGAGGCCGCGTCACTGCCGGCGGCGCACGGCCACTCCATGCTGCCAGCCAGGCAGCGATATCCTCGATGCGACCAAGCGAGTTCCTTGGCTTGTCCGCCTTGGCGAACAGCGTTCGCACACGGGCCTCCGCTGTCGTGTCGGCCGCCGGCAGATTGGCCAGCAGGTTACGGAAATCGTCGAAAGGCTGTGCTCTGGTCATGTCGTGGAATTCGTCCTTGCAGATGGGCAGCGGCATAGCCGCCCTCGTGCGCCGGCACAACCTCCCGCTCTTGATGTAAAAGCGGCCGCGGGCGACGCATTCCCGAGGGCTTGCAAAGGCCATGTCGTTGCACCATGTGGAAGTCAGCCAAGGAAACATCCATGACGGCCATCGAATCCCCATGCATTCTGGTCTGTTCGATCGATATGAAGACCGGTTTTTGTTTTGGGTGCGGCCGCACCCGGGACGAGATCGGCGCCTGGATCGACATGACGGCGCAGGCGCGCCGCGACGTCATGGCCCAACTGCCGGCGAGGCTGGAGACGGTCGAGCGCCGGCCGCGCCGCGAAACCCGCCGCACCCGGATGGCGCGCGAACGCGACGCGCTCTCGTGAACGGATTGCCGACATGAACCGCCTGTTCTGGATCCTGATGCTCGTCATCGGCGTCGGCGCGGTGCTGCTGATGTTCGACGATTCCGCCGGCAATACGCTCGGCGTCGAAAACGATGATTTCGGCCGGTTGATCTGGCTGGGCGCCTTCGGCGCGCTCATCGGCGCCGGCCTTCTAAGGTCGGGCCGCCCGCTCAGCGCCATGGCGCGCAATCTCGGCGCGTGGGCGGCGATCGCGCTCGCGCTGATCGCCGGCTATCAATATCGCTACGAATTGCAGGATTTCGCCAACCGGGTAACCGCTGGCCTTGTTCCCGGCAGCCCGCTGGCGCTGGGCATCGAGGACGGCCATGCCACCGTGACGCTCGACAAGGCCGACAATGGCCATTTCGAGGCGCGCATCCTGATCAACGGCGCGCCAGTGCGCACGGTGGTCGACACAGGAGCGACCAGCACCGTGTTGACGTCGCAGGACGCCCAGGCAGCCGGGATCAATCCCGCCGCTCTCGATTTCACCATACCGGTCTCGACCGCCAACGGCACGGCGCGCGCCGCGGCTGTGAAAACCAACGAACTGGCCATCGGCGGCATCGTGCGAAAGAATATGCCGGTGATGGTCGCGGCACCCGGTATGCTTGGCCAGAGCCTGCTCGGCATGAACTTCATCAGTTCGCTGTCCGGCTTCGACGTGCGCGGCGACCGGATGACCCTCCGGGATTGACGTTCGGCAAAAGCGGTTCAGGCGGCCTTGTCGACCGCCCCGCTGAGGTCGACCGCAGCGAACGCCGTCTTCAGCACCTGCGGCCCAGCGCCGGGGCGCGTTGCATCCGTGGAGAGGATCTGGCGGTAGCGGCGCGCACCGGGCAATCCATGGAACAACCCGACCATATGGCGGGTGACGTGGCCGAGCCGCCCGCCCTGTTCGACATGGCGTGCGGCGTAGCCGGCCATGACATCGATCAGCGCGGCGAAATCGAAGGGACCGGTCCGCTCTCCATAAAACATGGCATCGACGCCGGTCAGAATGCCTGGAGTATGGTAGGCGGCGCGGCCGAGCATGGCGCCGTCGAGGTGCTGGAGATGCGTCTGCGCCTCTTCAAGCGATTGAATACCGCCATTGATGCCGATGAATTCGCTCGGTTTTCTCGCCTTCAACCGATAGACGCGGCCATAGTCGAGCGGCGGGATGTCGCGGTTTTCCTTGGGGCTCAGCCCCTCCAGCCATGCCTTGCGCGCATGCACCCAAAGGGCGTCGGCGCCGGCCGCGAAAACACCGTCTGCAAGCGCATCCAGCGCCGGCTCGGGATCCTGCTCGTCGACGCCGATGCGGCATTTGACGGTTACGGGAATGGTCACCGCCGCCTTCATCGCCGCGACACAGTCGGCGACGAGGTCAGGCACCTTCATCAGGCAGGCGCCGAACGTACCGGACTGGACGCGGTCCGACGGGCAGCCGACATTGAGGTTGATTTCCTCATAGCCGAAAGCCTGGCCGATGCGCGCCGCCTCGGCCAGCTTCCCCGGATCGGAGCCGCCGAGCTGCAGCGCGACCGGATGTTCCGCATCGTCGAAACCGAGCAGGCGCTCGCGCGCGCCCTGGATGACCGCGTCCGCCACCACCATCTCGGTGTAGAGCAACGCACGGCGAGTCAGCTGGCGATGGAAGAACCGGCAATGGCGGTCCGTCCAATCCATCATCGGGGCGATTGCCACCTTATGCTCTTGGTATCTCGACATTTTTTGCGTCAATTGGTTGGTTGATGCGGGCAGTATGGCCACCAATCCTCATATCGGCGACATATGCGAAGTAGGCAAGCCCCTCGCTCGAGCAGCAAGTCTGAAGGCGGTCCTTCTGCGCCTGCCAAATCCTATGGCCTGAAGTGCTGTCTTCTCGTTTTTTCGAGTGCTGGGCGAAATCGCTCCAAGAAATCGGAAGCTTGCACCCCTTGCTACACCGCAGGAGAGCGGCACGCCGTTTTGCGACCTGGTCGATAGTCTTTCAACTGCGGCGAACAAGACGGGGGACCGCCTTTCCAGGATTGGCTGCTTTCCGAAGTTGCCGACCACAAGCAGATGGTGGCCATCCTGGGCCGCGCCGCATCAGGCGTTCGCCGACGCCATGGCAAACGGACAAACAGTCGATCGGCGCCGGGGGTCGGCGCCGATTTTCGACTACAGCCGGTTCAGAACGTTACCGCCGCAGCGCGTACACGCGCCCAGCTGGCTCGCTGCCCACCGACAAGGCCATGTCGTCATCCAGAAGCCGCGTGATCCGGGCGAAGCCGGTGAACGCCTTCCTGGCTTCTTCAGCCGACATCTGCCCCGACAGGGCGGCCGCGCAGCAGTTCAGCGCGCATTGATAGACAGGGCCACGTCGCCCGGTCGGCCATTTACGCAAAAACATCATGGCCTCGGCAACACTGTCGATTTCCTCGATAGGGTGTCCCTGCCCGCGTGAAATCCGCACGGGCGAAAAAAAATGCAAATAGTCCATCATATCCTCCCGCTCGGTCGCGACGTGTTCGACCGAACCCCATCAAACGCGCCATCATCCACTTGGTTCCATAAAAAACGTACGCTTGGCAAAAAAAGGGCAGGTTTGCCCGCCGCGGCTCCGATGTCGTCGCGCCGGCGCTTGAAAGCGCCGCGAACCCGACTCGCCGATCAGAGGGCAAGCATCATGCCGCGCGACAATGGCGATCCCCATTGAATATCTTTAAGGCCAAAGCCGGCAAATCAGCCGATTGCCCCTTCCCTCGCGTCAGGCGTAACCTTGACGGTCAACGCGTGAGGGCGCGTGCTGCAAGAAGGGGACAATTGCAATGACGATACAAGGCGCATCGCCGGATCTATATAACGAAGATCTCGCACCGGCCAAGATACGAAACTGGGGACCATTCTCGATCTTCAACGTCTGGACGTCGGACGTGCACAGCCTCTGGGGTTACTATCTCGCCGCCAGCCTTTTCCTGTTCTGCGGCGGTTTCGTCAACTTCATCATCGCCATCGGCATCGGCTCGCTCGTCATCTACGCGCTGATGAACATGGTCGGCTATGCCGGCGTGAAGACCGGCGTGCCTTACCCAGTGCTCGCCCGCGCCTCGTTCGGCATATGGGGCGCCAACATACCGGCGCTGGTGCGCGCCATCGTCGCCTGCTTCTGGTACGGCGCACAGACGGCGGCCGCTTCCGGCGCCATTGTCGCGCTGCTGATCCGCTCGCAATGGTTCGCCGATTTCAACGCCAACACCCATTTCCTCGGCCACTCCGGGCTGGAAGTGATCTGCTTCGTGGTCATCTGGGCGCTGCAGCTGCTGATTATCCAGAACGGCATGGAGACGGTGCGCCGCTTCCAGGATTGGGCCGGGCCAGCCGTGTGGGTGATGATGCTGATCCTGGCCGTCTATCTCTGCGTCAAAGCCGGGACCTTCGCCTTCACCAGTGACATTCCGATGGAGGTGCTGCTCGAAAAGACCAAGGATGCGGGCGTGCCAGGTACGCCGGGATCGTGGACGTCGCTGTTCGCCGTCGCCGCGATCTGGGTGACCTATTTTTCGGCTCTCTATCTCAACTTCTGCGATTTCGCCCGCTATGCACCGGACAAGGCATCGCTGCGCAAGGGCAATATCTGGGGCCTGCCGATCAATCTCATCCTGTTCTCGCTGGTCGCTGGCGTCACCACCATTGCCGCTTACGACGTCTATCACGAGGTGCTGCTGCACCCCGACCAGATATCGGCGAAATTCGGCAGCTGGTTCCTGGCCGCGCTCGCCGCCTTGACCTTCGCGGTGGCGACGCTCGGCATCAATGTCGTGGCCAACTTCGTCTCGCCGGCCTTCGACTTCTCCAACGTCTTCCCGCGCCAGATCGACTTCAAGAAGGGCGGCTACATCGCGGCACTGATCGCGCTCGTGCTCTATCCCTTCGCGCCTTGGGAAGGCAGCGCTGCGTCCTTCGTCAACATCATCGGTGCGACGATGGGGCCGATCTTCGGCGTCATGATGGTCGACTACTACCTGATCCGGAAGGGCGAGGTCGACGTCGAAGCGCTTTATCGCGAGGATGGCGAGTTCCGCTTCCAGGGCGGCTGGCATGTCAATGCCTTCATCGCTGCCGGCATTGGCGCCGTCTTCTCCTCGATCCTGCCGAACTTCACCAACTGGCTGCCATCCTGGTGGGGCGTCTATGGCTGGTTCTTCGGCGTCGGGATTGCCGGCATCATCTACTACGTGCTGCGCACCGCCGCCGTGGGTGCCGGCGCCAAGACGGCGAAGGCCTGAAATGGGGCAGCAGGCAGGAAAGGTAGGGAAAGCAGACGGCTTCCCCCTACTGCCTACTGCCTACTCCTACCATCTCGGCCAATCGGCGCACCGTGTTCCAGTTGCGCGACGTACCGACGCCCAGGCGTTTGTGATTGGCGGCCGCGAGCAGCCGTGAACTCGGTCGTGCCCGCGAAAAGACGACCCAGATGTCGCCGCCGCGTGACATCACCTTCTCATCGGCGGCGGCATAGGTCTCGAGCGCCGCCGCCGCATCATCGGGCACGGGCTTGCGCATTATCCGGACCGCCACCTGGTCACCGGTCTCGGCGGATTCAGCCGGAAACGGATTGCCGGCCGCGAGCCTCAGCCAATCTTCGGCAGCGCGCACGATGATATCGACATGGCGGCCGAAAGCTTTTTTGAAGGCGGCTTCCAGACGCTGCTCGAGACCGGCGACGTCCGTCGCCGGCGCCTCGAAGACAAGATTGCCCGTCGCCACGAGCGTACGGACATTCTTCAGCCCGAGGCCTTCCGCCATCGCCCTCAGGTCGGACATCACGACCCGGCGCCCTTCTCCCAGGACGATGCTGTAGAGAAGGGCGACATAGGTCTGCATCGGTTGCCGAACCCCGCCTGGCGCGCCTATACCAGGCGCGATTGTTCGACCGCCGCCTCGATGAAGCTGGCGAACAGCGGATGCGGGTCGAGCGGCCGGCTCTTCAGCTCGGGGTGGTATTGCACGCCGATGAACCAGGGATGGTCGGGGTATTCGACCGTTTCGGGCAGCACGCCGTCGGGCGACATGCCGGCAAACACCAGGCCGCAATCCTCCAGCCGCTGCTTATAGTCGATATTGACCTCGTAGCGGTGGCGGTGACGCTCGGAGATCTGCGTGTCACCATAGATGTCGGCGATCTTGGAACCCTTGGCGAGCTCGGCCTGATAGGCGCCGAGCCGCATCGTGCCGCCGAGATCGCCGGTTGCCCGGCGCTTCTCCAGCATGTTGCCCTTCAGCCACTCCGTCATCAGGCCGACGACCGGCTCCTGGGTCGGGCCGAACTCGGTCGAGGAGGCCTCATCGACTCCGGCCAGGGACCGCGCCGCCTCGATACAGGCCATCTGCATGCCGAAGCAGATGCCGAAATACGGCACCTTGCGCTCACGCGCGAACTTCGCCGCCAGGATCTTGCCTTCCGAGCCGCGCTCGCCGAAACCGCCGGGCACAAGGATGCCATGCACCTTTTCCAGCCAGGGCGTCGGATCCTCCTTCTCAAAGATTTCCGATTCGATCCAGTCGAGCTTGACCTTGACGTGGTTGGCCAGACCGCCATGCGACAGCGCCTCGATCAGCGATTTGTAGGCGTCCTTGAGGCCGGTATATTTGCCGACGATGGCGATGGTCACCTCGCCTTCCGGATTGTGGATGCGGTTGGACACGGCCTGCCACGGCTCCATGCGCGGCTTCGGTGCAGGGTCGATACCGAACGCGGCCAGCACTTCCGAATCGAGCCCTTCCTTGTGGTAAGCCATCGGCACGTCGTAGATGTGCGGCACGTCGAGCGCCTGGATGACCGCGCTTTCCCTGACATTGCAGAACAGCGACAGTTTTCTACGCTCTTCCTTGGGAATGGCCCGGTCGGCGCGGACGAGCAGGATGTCGGGCGCGATGCCGATACCGCGCAGCTCCTTGACCGAATGCTGGGTCGGCTTGGTCTTCAATTCGCCCGCGGTCGGGATATAGGGCATCAGCGTCAGATGCACATAGACGGCGTTGTTGCGCGGCAGGTCGTTGCCGAGCTGGCGGATTGCCTCCAGGAACGGCATCGCCTCGATGTCGCCCACGGTGCCGCCGATTTCGCACAGCACGAAATCATAGTCGTCATTGCCGTCGAGGACGAAATTCTTGATCTCGTCGGTGACGTGCGGGATGACCTGCACGGTGGCGCCGAGGTAGTCGCCGCGCCGCTCGCGCTCGATGATGTTCTTGTAGATGCGGCCGGTGGTGATGTTGTCCTGCTGGTTGGCGGAACGGCCAGTGAACCGCTCGTAATGGCCAAGATCGAGATCGGTCTCGGCGCCGTCATCTGTGACGAACACCTCGCCATGCTGATACGGCGACATCGTGCCTGGATCGACATTGAGGTAGGGATCGAGTTTTTTTATGCGTGCGCGATAGCCCCGCGCCTGCAAGAGAGCCCCGAGGGCCGCTGCGGCAATGCCTTTTCCAAGTGAGGAAACCACGCCGCCTGTGATGAATACATATCGCGCCATGGGAGTCATCGCTTAACGCGGCCGGATTGATTCCGCCAGAGAAAAAACCGCCGCTAAGGCTTTTTCCCAACAAGGCGCTCGAACCGTGATCCGAAAATGGGATCCGGTTTTCGGATAGGCCCATGTCGAACGGGCTGGCCCGTTCCACTGGAACGCGACCAAGAGCGAGGCAAAACAAAAGGGCCGGCTGAACCGGCCCTTTTGGCAAGCTGCTGCAAACGTCAGATGATGACGACCTTGGTGCCGACCTTGACGCGGCTGTAGAGGTCCATGACGTGCTCGTTCATCATGCGGAAACAGCCATTGGAAGCGCTGGTTCCGATCGACTGCGGCGCGATGGTGCCGTGGATGCGCAAATGCGTGTCCTTCTTGCCGTCATAGAGGTAGATGGCGCGGGCGCCGAGCGGATTCTGGCCGCCGCCGGGCATGCCGTCCTTGTACTGGGCATAATGCTTGGGCTCGCGCTTCTGCATGTCCAGCGTCGGGATCCAGCGTGGCCACTCCTGCTTGTCGCCGACCGCCACGGTGCCCTTGAACTGCAATCCTTCGCGGCCGACCGCGATGGCGTAGCGGCGGGCGGTGGACGATGATTCCACCAGATAGAGCCGGCGGGCACTGGTATCGATGACGATCGTGCCGGCCTCGTAACCGGTGAATTCCACGTCCTGCGGCACGAACTCCGGCTTTACCTTGAACGGCTTCTTGGCGTTTTTCCTGGCGAGCGCCGAATCCAGCGCACGGGTCTCAGGCAGATAGTTGATCGAGGACGATGCTATCTGGCCGCCAAACAGTCCGGCGAACAGGCCGCCGCCGGTGCGCTGCTTCTGGCCAGGCAGCTCGCTGCGCAATTCGCCATTATTGCCGGTCAGCGCAACGTTCATCACCTCGGCCGATTCCGGTTCGGCCGAAGGAATCGGCTCGATCGGCGTCAACGGCTCGATGATCTTCGTGATCTTCTTGGCCGGCTTGGCCGCGGCCACTTCGGTCGCCGGGGCAGCCTTGCCTTTCTTGGCCAGGAACGCCTGCCGTTCCGCCTCGGCCTTCGCTTTCGCCGCCTCGCGCATCGCCATCTTCCTGGCTTCCAGCGCCTTGGCCTTGGCGGCTTCCTTGTCGGCAACGATCTTGGCCTCGATCTTTTTGATCTGGGCGAGATCGTCCGGTGTCGGATTTTTCTTCTTCTTGAGAAGCCTCAACTGCGCCGCATCGCTCTTGGCTGCGACGTTGATGGCATCGGTCTTGCCGACCGACTGATTGGCGGCCAAATTGGCTGGCACGCCGGCGAAAGCCGGGGAGCTCATGCCGAGTGCGGCGCAAAGTCCCAGGAAGATGAAGCTGCGAAGCTGCATGGCGAAGATCCGATCGTTCAATATTTGTTGCCCACGGCGTCGCCCGGCGTCCCCCAAGGACACCGAAAATGCCGCGCGCAATCTATAGTCGAATAAGCGCGGGCGCCTCAAGCGCGAGGCCGCTGCACTTCCCGTCGAATCTTCGTGATGCCGCCGCATTTGCCGCGACTGTGGTCAAACGACAACAGATCGGCTGAGTGTAAGAGATCAGAGCGGGCCGAGGGCCCGGCAGCGAGAGCCGGAACCGAGCGCAGTTCGGTTGTAACGACGCAGAATGCCGGCGTTCGCACGCCGGCGCTCCCTGTCAGATAGCCCTTGAACGAACCCGGATTACTGGTTCGGCACCTGCGGGGCCGCGGGCGCGGTGCTGGCGCCGTTGGTCGCCGGCGACGTCGAGCCGGCGGCGGGCGGCGCGGCCGGAGCATTGGCTGGCGGCGTTGTCGCGGCTCCGTTGCCGGAAGGCGGCGTCGGCGCCGCGTTGCCTGAAGGCGGCGTCGGGGTGGTCGTGCCAGGCAATTGGTTGAGTACGCCCTTGCCGGCGCCGTCCGATGTTGCGGGAACGCGGTCGAGAATGTCGATCGGCTTCTCGCCGTAGCGGGCAATGATCGACAAGGTCAGCGACGTCACGAAGAAAGCGGCCGCCAGAATCGCCGTCGCCCGGGTCAGCGCATTGGCGGCGCCGCGCGCCGTCATGAAGCCAGATCCGCCACCAATGCCAAGGCCGCCGCCTTCGGAGCGCTGCAGCAGCACAACGCCGACAAGGGCCAGAACGACCATGAGATGGATGACGATCAGTACGGTTTGCATAGTTTATCCTGGCAATGCCCTGCCCGGCCGCGGACACGACCGGGGAATTGGAGGCGGCTCAATACAATGCTTTCACGGCATTTCCAAGCCCGTGGCCGGAATATGGGAAGCAAGGCGTCCTTTACAACGATTTCCCGTGCGCCGCGGCAGCTTCGGCGCCGCGCGAAGTCATCAAGAGATGCTGCGATAGGCGTCCGCGATGCCCAGGAAGTCGGCCGCTTTCAGGCTGGCGCCGCCAACCAGCGCGCCGTCGACATTCCTGACCCCAAGCAGTTCCACTGCATTGGACGGCTTGACCGAACCGCCATAGAGAATGCGCATCTTGCCCGCGGCGGTGCCGAGCTTCTCCGACAGTTTTTCGCGAATATGCGCATGCGCCTCGGCTACATCGGCGACGGTCGGCGTCAGGCCGGTGCCGATCGCCCACACCGGCTCATAGGCAATGATCGTGTTGGACGCGGTAGCGCTTGCCGGCACCGAACCGGCAACCTGGCGTGACAACACGTCCAGCGTCGCCCCCGCTTCGCGCTCCTGCCGCGTCTCGCCGATGCAGACAATGGCTACAAGCCCGGCGCGCCAAGCTGCGGAGGCCTTTGCCTGAACTGTGGCATCATCCTCGCCGCGCTGTTCGCGGCATTCGGAATGGCCGACGATGACGTGGGTCGCGCCCGCATCCTTCAGCATCTCCGCGGAGATGCACCCGGTGTAGGCGCCGCTCTCCTTGGCGTGGCAATCCTCACCGCCGGCATGAACCGGCGTACGCGACAGAATCTCGGCGGCATGGGCGAGCAAGGTCGCGGGAACGCAGACCAGCGCCTCGGTGTCTGCGTCGAGCCCGCTCATGAAACCGTTGCCGATCATCCTGAGTTCGTTGAGCGAGGCGCTGGTACCGTTCATTTTCCAGTTGCCTGCGACGAGCGGGCGAATTCCTGGCGTCATCGTTTACTTCTCCGGGTGACATTCGGCTGGCGTTCTCACTACCAAAATCAAGCCACAAAGCAATCGACAGTGGACCGGAAGGGCGCTATTGCGCTTGTTTCAGACTCGGCGCATCCGAAAATGCGCATAAATCGGAAGTAACGATGCTTGGTATATTGAGAAGCGCGGCGGGCACCTGGGTCGCGAAGTTACTGCTTTCGCTGCTGGTGGTCAGTTTTGCGGTCTGGGGCGTATCGGGACGGCTGATGGGTGGCCTTGCCGGCCACGATTCCGTCATCACGGCTGGCGGCACCAAGGTGTCGATCAACGAATACCGCCTCGCCTATGACCGCCAGCTCGCCGTCATGTCGCAGCAGTTCGGTCAGCGCCTCACCCACGAACAGGCAAAGGCGCTCGGCGTCGACAACCAGGTGTTGGCGCAGCTTGTTTCGGGCGCGGTTCTCGACGAACAGGCTCGCAAGCTCGGCCTTGGCCTGTCCAAGGACCGGCTGGCCGAACTCACCCGCGAGGATCCGGCGTTCAAGGGCCCCGGCGGACAGTTCGACCGGAGAGCCTTCGAATACAGGCTGCGTGAGGTCGGCATGCGCCCGGAGGATTATTTGAAGAATCGTGCCCAGGTCGCGGTGCGCCAGCAGATCGTCGAGGCGGTTTCGGACGGCCTCAAGGCGCCTGACACCTTCTTCAAGGCGGTGGCCCTGTACCGTGGCGAGGATCGTACGGTCGACTATCTGGCCTTGCCGAAGGCGCTGGTCGAACCCATCGAGGCGCCGAGCGACAGCGCGCTGCAGGCCTATTTCGAGGTCAACAAGAAGACCTATGCCGCGCCCGAATACCGCAAGTTTTCCTATGTCAGGCTCGAGCCGCAGGACATCATGGATACAAGCTCGGTGACCGACGCCCAGGTCAGCGACGACTACAACAAGAACAAGGCGCGCTACACCACTCCCGAGATGCGCACCATAGAGCAGCTTGTGTTCAAGACGCCGGACGAGGCCAAGGCCGCGCTCGATTCGTTGAAGTCCGGCGCAACCTTCGACAAGCTCGTCACTGCGGAAGGCAAGACCCCGGCCGACACGCTGCTCGGAACGCTCGCCAAGGACAAGATCGCCGACAAGGCGGTCGCCGACGCTGCTTTTGCGCTCAACGTCAATGAGGTCAGCCCTGTCGTGCAGGGTGCCTTTGGTCCCGTGCTGCTGCGCGTCACCGAGATCAAGCCCGAAGTCGTGAAGCCGCTGGCCGAAGTGTCGGACCAGATCCGCAAGGACCTGGCGCTGGGCGAGGCAAACCGCATCCTTCTGGACGTGCATGATAATTACGAGGACAGTCGCGCCGCCGGCAGTTCGCTGGCCGACGCCGCCGCCAAGCTGAAGCTGAAGGTCGTCACTGTCGACGCGATCGATCGCAGTGGCCTGCGGCCCGATGGCTCCATCGTCAAGGATCTGCCGGAATCGCCGGCCCTGATCAAGGCTGCCTTCGATGCCGAACCGAATACTGAAAACGAGGCGCTGACCACGGCCGATAACGGCTTCATTTTCTATGAAGTGGCTTCGATCACGCCGGCCCGCGACCGCACGCTGGACGAAGTTCGCCAGAAGGTCGTTGCCGACTGGACCGCGGCCGAGACGGCCAAGCGGCTGACCGCCAAGGCGCAGGAGCTGGAAAAGCGGCTCAAGGCCGGCGCAACGCTCGACGTCATTGCCGGCGAGCTCAAGCTGGAAAAGCAGACCAAGCGTGGCCTGAAGCGCGAAGCCGACGACGCCGATTTCGGCAAGGAAGGTGCAGCGGTGATGTTCGGCGTCGGCGAAGGCGGCACCGGCCTGATCCCCTCTCCCACCAGCGACGCGCAAATCCTGTTCAAGGTCGCCGAGGTGTTCGAACCCGCCGGGGCCGATGCCAGTTCGGTGCCCGAGGACGCGCGCAAGTCCTTCACCGCCGGCATGTCGGACGATCTGCTCGACCAGTTGGTGGCGCAGTTGCAGACGCAGTACGGCGTCCGCGTCGACCAGGCTGCCGTTGCCCAAGCCTCGACAAGATGAGCGCGCTGAAAACCCATATCGCCAAGGTCGCGACCGGCACCGCCCTGTCCTTCGACGAGGCGCGCGAGGCCTTCGACATCATCATGTCGGGCGATGCTACGCCCGGCCAGATCGGCGGCTTCCTGATGGCGTTGCGTGTGCGCGGCGAGACGGTGGACGAGATTTCGGGCGCCGTCGCCACCATGCGCGCCAAGATGCTTCGCGTCGACGCACCTGTCGGCGCCATCGACATCGTTGGCACCGGCGGCGACAATTCGCACTCCGTCAACATCTCGACGGCATCCGCTTTCGTCATCGCCGCCAGCGGGGTTCCGGTCGCCAAGCATGGCAATCGCGGGTTGTCTTCGCTGACCGGTGCGGCCGACGTCCTGACCGCGCTCGGCGTCAAGATCGACCTCACGCCGCAGGCCATCGGCCGCTGCATCCACGAGGCTGGTGTCGGCTTCATGTTCGCGCCGGCACATCACCCGGCGATGAAGCATGTCGGCCCGACCCGCGTGGAGCTCGGCACCAGGACCATCTTCAACTTGCTCGGTCCGCTCTCCAACCCGGCCGACGTGCGCCGGCAGATGGTCGGCGTATTCATGCCGGAATGGATCATACCGGTGGCCCAGACGCTGAAGGCGCTGGGCACCGAGCATGCCTGGGTCGTTCATGGTGACGGCTACGACGAGATCACCACCACGGGTGAAACGCATGTCGCCGAACTGATCGGCGGCGAGATCCGCACCTTCACCTTGACGCCCGAAGCGGTTGGCCTGACCCGTCACACCAAGGAAGAACTGCGCGGCGGCGACGCTGCCTACAACGCCGAGGCGTTGCGCGCTATGCTGGGTGGCGCCGTGGGCGCTTTTCGCGACACCGTGCTGATGAACGCCGGCGGCGGCTTGGTGGTGGCGGGCAAGGCGACGACGCTCGCCGACGGCATGGCGACGGCAGTGCAAGCCATCGACAGCGGCCGGGCGCTGCAGGTGCTCGACCGGCTGGTCGAGATTTCGAACGGTTAGACAGATGTCGGACATCCTGCGCAAGATCGAGGCCTACAAGCGCGACGAGATCGCGACGGCCAAGGCGCGCGTGCCGCTGGCCGAGATCAAGGCGCGGGCGAAAGACACTGACGCGCCGCGCGGCTTTCTCACGGCGCTTGAGGCGAAGCGCAGATCCGGCGGCTTCGCTCTGATTGCCGAGATCAAGAAGGCAAGCCCGTCCAAGGGCTTGATCCGCGCCGACTTCGATCCGCCAGCGCTCGCGCGGGCCTATGCAAAGGGCGGCGCCGCCTGTCTTTCGGTGCTGACCGACGCACCGTCTTTCCAGGGCGCGCCGGAATTTCTCACCAAGGCAAGAGCCGCCGTCACCCTGCCCGCGCTGCGCAAGGATTTTCTGTTCGATCCTTATCAGGTCCATGAAGCTCGCGCCTGGGGGGCGGACGCCATCCTGATCATCATGGCCAGCGTAGATGATGATTTGGCGAGCGAGCTTGAAGCGACGGCATTCGAACTCGGCATGGATGCGCTGATCGAGGTCCACGACGAGGCCGAGACGGAGCGCGCACTGAAGCTGTCGTCGCAATTAATCGGCATCAACAACCGTAATCTGCGGACATTCGAGACCCGTCTCGAAACCTCGGAACGACTGCGGGCGATGATTCCGGGCGGTTACTTGCTGATCAGCGAAAGCGGCATCTTCTCTCATGACGACTGCCTCAGATTGCAGAAGAGCGACATCGGCACCTTCCTGGTCGGCGAAAGTTTGATGCGCCAGCAGGATGTGACCGCGGCAACGCGCGCGCTGCTCACCGGCAAGGCAGCGGCCGAGGCCGTCTGACGATGACGGCCGCCCTCACCCATCTCGGCCCGCAGGGCCAGGCCAACATGGTCGATGTTGGCGGCAAGGACGAAACGACGCGCACCGCTGTCGCCGAGGGTTTCGTCTCGATGCGGCCCGAGACGCTGAAGATGATCCTGGCCGGCAATGCCAAGAAAGGCGATGTGCTGGGCACCGCGCGCATAGCCGGCATCATGGCAGCGAAGAAGACGCATGAGCTGATCCCGCTCTGCCATCCGCTGCTCTTGACCAAGGTCTCCGTCGACATTGAGCCCGATCCTGCCCTGCCCGGACTGAAGATCATTGCGCTGGCGCGCGTCACCGGCAAGACCGGCGTCGAGATGGAAGCGCTCACCGCGGCTTCGGTTGCCTGCCTGACCATTTACGACATGGCCAAGGCGGTCGACCGTGCCATGGTCATCACCGGCATCCGGTTGGTCGAAAAGACCGGCGGCAAGTCGGGCGACTACAAAGCCGCTGGCGAAGATGGGGCGGTCGCCTGATGGCGCTGCTTCCGGTCGCAGCAGCGCTCGAACGCCTGCTGGAGGGTGCTGCGCCGCTTGCGAGCGAAAGCGTTTCGCTCCTCGAGGCCGTGGATCGCGTTCTCGCGGAACCGGTGGTGGCGTTGCGCACCCAACCGCCCTTCAACGCCTCTGCCATGGACGGATACGCGGTCCGCGCTGTCGATGCCGCGTCCGTGCCGTCCCGGCTTTCGGTGATGGGCGTGGCGGCGGCCGGGCGCGGCTTTGACGGCGCCGTCGGCAAGGCGCAGGCCGTGCGCATCTTCACCGGTGCTCCGCTGCCGCAAGGCGCAGACACCATCGTCATCCAGGAAAACGTTCGTGACCTCGGCGGCGGCAGCATCGAGGTGGTCGAACCGACGGCCGAGGGGCGCAACATCCGCCGCTTCGGGCTCGATTTCTCCGAGGGCGACATCCTGCTGGAAAAAGGCCGCGTGCTCGATCCGGCAGCACTGTCGCTTGTCGCCTCGGCCAACCATCCCCGGGTGGGCGTCGTAAAGCGGCCGCTGGTTGCCATCATCGCCACCGGCGACGAGCTGCTGCCGCCCGGCAGCGAACTCGGCCCCGACCAGATCATTTCGTCAAACGCCTATGGCGTCGCCGCCGCCGCGCAATCGGTCGGCGCGCATGCGCTTGATCTCGGCATTGCCGCTGATCGCGAGGAAGCCATCGCGGCGCTGGTCAGGAAAGCGGTCGCGGCCGGCGCTGATGTCATCGTCACGCTTGGCGGCGCCTCGGTCGGCGACCACGATCTGATCCATGACGTGCTGACCGGCGAAGGCATGACGCTCGGTTTCTGGAAGATCGCCATGCGTCCCGGCAAGCCGCTGATGTTCGGCCGCCTCGGCGACATCAGGTGCATCGGCCTGCCCGGCAATCCGGTGGCGAGCCTCGTCTGCTCGCAACTGTTCCTGAAACCGCTCCTGGCACGCCTCGGCGGCCGCGATTTCCGGCAAGATATTCGTCAGGCAAGGCTGGGCGCCGCCATGCAGGCCAATGATCTGCGCCAGGACTATGTGCGGGCGGTGGTCAGGCAAGAGGCCGGCATGCTGGTGGCAACCCCTTTCAGCATCCAGGATTCCTCGATGCTGAGGATACTGGCCGACGCCAACGGACTGATCGTGCGCGAACCGTCTGCGTCCGCCGCGGCTGTAGGAAATGCCTGCAGCGTTATAATGCTGAGGTGAAGTTTCGCCGTTTTTCTACTCCGCAAGCAAAGTTCGTGTCAGCGGATGGACCGGATCAGCCAGGCCTTCGACAATGTCGTAATGATGTCGGTCCGGCTCGACCACCGCGCTCGTGACGGCACCAAGCCCTGTCCAGATATTGGCCAGCAAGGCGTTCTGGCGCAAGAACTCGGACCGCTCGCCGCCTCCGGCCCAGCACGTGACGCGAGCGCCATCCATGGGCCGCAGCAGCGCCGGGCTTTCCGTCAGCGCCTCGGCTTCATCGATTTTCAGCGCCGCGTTCATGCCGGTGCGCATAAGCGGACGCAGGTCATGCAGGCCCGAAATCGAAACAACGTGGCGTACGCGCCTTGCCACGCCGGCCGCCAGGGGCGTTGATGTCGTCGCCATGCGGCTGGCGAGATGGCCGCCGGCCGAATGCCCGGTCAGCATAAGCGGTCCCCCGACCATCGCCGCCGCCTTGCCGATCGCCGCGCCGATCTCGTGGGAGATGCCGGCGATGCGTATGGCGGGGCAGAGCGTATAGGACGGCATCGCCACGGCAAAGCCGCTGTCAACCGAGCCCTTGGCGAGATGCGACCAGCTATCCTTGTCGGACTCCAGCCAGTAGCCGCCATGGATGAACACGACGAGCCCCTTGGGTGCCCCGGCGGGAAGGAAGAGATCGAGCCGGTTGCGCGGCCTGTCGCCATAGGCGATGTCGAGCTGAGTCCTGCCCTTTGCCGCAAGCGCATCGCGAAATGCCTGCGCCGGTTCGACCCATGCGGCTGGCCAGCGATCGCTGCCGGCGATGTTGGCGCCGTTGGCGTAGGCATTGTCCCAATCGGCAATGCGATGTTCGAGCATCGGCACCCTCCCCCGGACGGCATCGTTTCAGCCGATAGCAATGGCGATCGACAGCGGCAACGTCAATGCTCCGGGGGCAAAACATTTTAGGCTTGAAACAAATTTCGACTGGTGCGATCCTGTGCTTTGTTCAGCGATGGGCGTGAGGCAGACAGGGGCAGCCGAAAATGCTTGGGCCATCAGCGCATATCGACACGTTCACGCGCGATAACCTGCCGCCGCCGGATCAATGGCCGGACTTCCTGCTCGACGGCTTCGACTATCCCGAACGGCTCAATGCCGGCGTCGAACTGACCGACAGGCTGGTCGAGAAAGGGTTGGGCGACCACACCGCGCTGATCGGCAACGGCCGCCGCCGCACCTACAAGGAATTATCCGACTGGACGAACAGGCTGGCGCATGCGCTGGTCGAGAATTACGGCGTCAAGCCAGGCAATCGGGTGCTGATCCGCTCGGCCAACAACCCCGCAATGGTGGCCTGCTGGCTGGCCGCCACCAAGGTCGGCGCCGTCGTGGTCAACACGATGCCGATGCTGCGCGCCGGCGAACTCGCCAAGATCGTCGACAAGGCCGAAATCACCGCAGCGCTGTGCGACACCAGGCTGATGGACGAGATGACCGCCTGCGCCAAGGACAGCGCGTTCCTCAAGCAGGTCATCGGCTTCGACGGCACCGCCAACCACGACGCCGAACTCGATCGCACCGCCCTCGACAAGCCCGTGACGTTTACCGCGGTGCAGACCGGGCGTGACGACGTCGCCCTGCTCGGCTTCACCTCAGGCACGACAGGCGTGCCGAAGGCGACGATGCATTTTCACCGCGACCTCCTGATCATCGCCGACGCCTACGCCCGCGAGATCCTGCAGGTGACGCCTGACGACATCTTCGTCGGCTCGCCGCCCCTGGCCTTCACCTTTGGCCTTGGCGGGCTCGCCATCTTCCCGCTGCGTTTCGGCGCCGCGGCGACGCTGCTGGAACAGGCAACGCCGCCCAACATGGTCCACATCATCGAAACCTACAAAGCGACGATCTCCTTCACCGCGCCCACCGCCTATCGCGCAATGCTCAAGGCCATGGACGAAGGGGCCGATTTATCGTCGCTGCGCGTCGCCGTTTCGGCCGGCGAAACCTTGCCGGCGCCGGTGTTCGAGGAATGGACTGAGAAAACCGGAAAGCCGATCCTTGACGGCATCGGCGCCACGGAAATGCTGCATATTTTCATCTCCAACCGCTTCGATGACATGAAGCCTGCCTCCACCGGCAAGGCCGTTGGCGGCTATCAGGCGCGCGTCGTCGACGACGAAATGCGCGAAGTGCCGCGCGGCACCGCGGGCAGGCTCGCGGTGCGGGGACCGACCGGCTGCCGCTACATGGCCGATGCCAGGCAGAGCGACTATGTCCGCGACGGGTGGAACCTCACCGGCGACACGTTCTGGCAGGACGAGGACGGTTTTTTCCACTTCGCAGCGCGCTCCGACGACATGATCGTCAGTGCCGGCTACAACATCGCCGGCCCAGAGGTCGAAGCGGCGCTGCTGGCGCATGCCGATGTCGCCGAATGCGCGGTGGTCGGCGCCGAGGATGCCGAGCGCGGCCAGATCGTCGAGGCTCATGTGGTGCTCGTGCAAGGCGTGGCGCCAGACGCAATGACCGTCAAGCGTCTGCAGGATCACGTCAAGGCCACGATCGCGCCCTACAAATATCCGCGCTCGGTAAAATTCATCGCCGCTTTGCCCAAGACGCAGACCGGCAAGATCCAGCGCTTCCGGCTGCGCGCGGAGAAGATCAATTGAGCAAGCCCTACGACCCGTCCGCCGAGGGCGCGGAAATGTCGTTCAAGGAGCGCATGTCCTACAGCGACTATCTGCATCTGGAAAAGGTGCTCGAGGCGCAGGAGCCGCTTTCGTCAGCCCATGACGAGATGCTGTTCATCATCCAGCACCAGACATCGGAACTCTGGATGAAGCTCGCGCTGCACGAAATCGGCGCCGCAATCCGCTCCATCCGCGCCGACCGTCTCGAACCGAGCTTCAAGATGCTTTCGCGCGTCGCCCGCATCTTCGAGCAGCTCAACAATGCCTGGGACGTGCTGCGCACGATGACGCCCAGCGAATACACCGAGTTCCGCGACGCGCTTGGCCAGTCCTCGGGCTTCCAGTCGTGGCAGTACCGTGCCATCGAGTTCATGGCCGGCAACCGCAATCTCGCAATGCTCGGACCGCACAAGCACCGGCCGGACCTCAGCGAGAAACTGGAGGCGATCCTGGCGCAACCGTCGCTCTACGACGAGGCGCTGCTGCTGCTCGCCCGTAACGGCTTCGACATCGGTGCCGACGCAAGGCGTACGGACTGGCGCGAAACGCGGACCGAGAACGAAGAGGTCCTTGTCGCCTGGCAGATCATCTACCGCGACCCGCAGCGCTACTGGATGTTCTACGAACTCGCCGAGAAGCTGGTCGATTTCGAGGATTATTTCCGCCGTTGGCGCTTCAACCACGTCACCACGGTCGAGCGCATCATCGGTATGAAGCGCGGCACCGGCGGCACATCGGGCGCGTCCTACCTGAAGAAGATGCTGGAGGTGGAGTTGTTCCCGGAGCTGTGGAAGGTCCGCACCCGGCTCTGACGTAGCTTTGCCGACTGCATATCGTTATCCCGAACCCACTGCGCTTTTCTGAGCGACAGGCTCTTAAGTCACCGCCGCCTTGACGGCGAAACGCGCCTCCTGCCACGCGTCCGTGCGCAAAATGTCTTCCAGCACCTCGACAGCCTGCCAGACATCGACATAGCCGACATAAAGCGGCGTAAAGCCGAAGCGAATCGTGGATGGCGCGCGGAAATCGCCGATCACGCCGCGCTCGATCAAGGCCCGCATCACCTGATAGCCATGCGGGTGGAGGAACGAAACCTGGCTGCCGCGCTCATTGCCATCGCGCGGGCTTTCGAGTTCGAGGCCGTAGGCGCCGCATTTTGCCTCGACCAGTTGGATGAACAGATCGGTCAACGCCATGCTCTTCCTGCGCACCTCTGCCATGTCGACGTCGTTCCAGACATCGAGCGCCCCTTTGAGCGCGCGCATCGACAGCACAGGCTGCGTGCCGCAGAGAAACCGGCGGATGCCTGTGCCGACAGCAAAACCCTGTTCGAAGGCGAATGGCCGCGCATGGCCCCACCAGCCGCTGAGCGGCTGGCGGACATCGCCATGGTGGCGCTCGGCCGCGTAGATGAAGGCCGGGGCACCCGGGCCGCCATTGAGATATTTGTAGGTGCAGCCAACGGCGAAATCGGCATTCGAACGGTCGAGCTCGACGGGCAAGGCGCCGGCGGTATGGCAGAGATCCCAGACAATCAGCGCGCCGGCATCATGTGCCGTCCGCGTCAGCGCGGCCACGTCGCGCAACTGCCCGGATTTGTAGTTGACGTGGTTGACCAGGATGACCGCGACCCGCTCGTCGATCAGTTCTTCTATGGTCGGCGCATCGACACCCTCGAGCCGCAGCACCGTGCCCGGCCGCGTCGAGGCAACGCCTTCGGCCATATAGAGATCGGTCGGAAAGCTGTCCCCCTCGGCGACGATGACTGACCTGTCCGGCCGCATCCCGAGTGCCGCATGCAGCACCTTGTAGATGTTGATCGAGGTGGTATCGCAGACCACCGTCTGGCCGGCGGCGGCCCCGATCAGGCGCCCGAGTTGGTCGCCGAGTTCGACCGGCATGTCGAACCAGCCGGCGGTGTTCCAGGCGCGGATGAGATCCTGCGCCCACTCCTGCGTGGCGGCCTTCTGCAGCTCGCCGAACACGGCGGGCGAAGCGGCGCCCAGCGAATTGCCGTCGAGATAGATCACCCCCTGGGGCAAGGTGAAGCGGTCACGCATGGCACGCAGCGGATCCGCGGTGTCCATTGCCTCGATCGCTGCGAGATCGGGAATTTTGCTCATGGTCGCGATGTTCCTCGGTGAGAAGAGCGCCCTGGAAACGGGCCGGCTGTTTTGCCGCCCGGGCAAGGGCTGGCCGCATAGACGCGCAAGAACAGGGTGAACGCCCGGTTCGATCTTTGCTCGATTTCCGCCCGAGGCAGTTCCTCGAGCACCCCAACGATCCGGCGAACCTGGAGATCGCCGATCAAAAGACTGATGTAGATGTCGGCGGCTTCGGCAGGATCGTCACAGGCGATCAGGCCGGCCCGACTTGCGGTTCGAAGCAGGTCGCCAACAAGCGGCATTATGGTATTGCGGCCGAATTGCGCGATCGATTGGCCAAGCGTGCCTGTATCGTTGACGTCGCCGGCCGCGGCGCGATTGAGCGCCACCGCCTTGTCGCCCGTCACGAGGGTCAGCAGGACTGGCCCGAGCAAGTTCAGGGTTTCGAGCGGATCGCGCGCCTGGTGAAGGGCGTCCTCCAGCAGCTTCCTTGCCTCTCCCGCATTGGCTTCGATCAAGGATCGAAACAGGGTCTGCTTGTTGCCGTACCAGTTGTAGAGGGTTTCGTTCGAGGCCGATGCCCGCTTGGCGATAGCAAGCAGGGAGGCGCTCTTGTAGCCGGTTTCCCGGAGCACCGCATAGGCGGCCTCCTCTATCCGTTCGCGTCGCGCGGCCTGCTTCGGCGTGATCATTGGTGTTCCTCTTCGAAAACCGTACATTATTATACGGTTTCGTCAAGCGAACGGGAAGCAAGGAGCGAGCGAACGCAGCCCATAGCGACCAGTGGTGGTGCCTCGTCGTTTTCCGGCAGGAAGTTGGCATTTTGGTTTCGTTTCGTTCACGAGCCGCAGGGGTTTTAATCCGCCCAAACGCACCCCGCACCTGCCGGTCACCCAGCTTGCAGGCTTGTGCCAAGAGTGGAGACCGGTCGGGCCACAGGCCATTAACCAAAATAGTTTCAAAGGGCCCGGGAGCGCATTGACGACGGACCGCGCTGGCAGGATGCTGGCTGCGGGAGGGCATTTCGTTTCCGTCGCCTTAACAAATTCATTAAACTTTAAATGGTTGCGGAACACAACTGGAACAGATAGTGTTTGTTCTGGGTTTGTTTTCTGATTCTGGTTCCAGACCCTTCGTGCAATGCCTTTGGGGGCCGCCATGCTCACGCGCAAGCAACATGAACTCTTGATGTTCATCCATGAACGGCTGAAGGAAAGCGGCATTCCGCCGTCCTTCGACGAGATGAAGGAAGCGCTGGACCTCGCCTCCAAGTCGGGAATTCATCGGCTGATCACGGCGTTGGAGGAGCGCGGCTTCATTCGCCGCCTGCCCAACCGGGCGCGCGCGCTGGAGGTGCTGCGCCTGCCGGACTCGATCGCGCCGGGTCTTAACGCGGCAAAGAAGTTCTCCCCGAGCGTCATCCAGGGCAGCCTCGGACAGGGCAGCAGCCCTAGCCGGCAGATCAAGCCGGCGACGTCTTCGCGTCTGCCCGCTGCCGGCAATGACGACGATGCGGTTTCAGCGGTGTCGATCCCGGTCATGGGTCGCATCGCAGCGGGTGTGCCGATCGACGCCATCCAGCATCAGACGCATTCCATTTCAGTGCCGCCTGACATGATCATGGGCGGCGAACACTATGCGCTGGAGGTCAAGGGCGATTCGATGATCGAGGCCGGCATTTTCGACGGCGACACGGTCATCATCCGCAATGCCGACACCGCAAGTCCCGGCGAGATCATCGTGGCCCTGGTGGACGAGGAGGAAGCAACGCTGAAGCGCTTCCGCCGAAAGGGTGCTTCGATTGCGCTCGAGGCTGCCAATCCGGCCTATGAAACACGTATTTTCGGACCGGACAGGGTCAAGGTGCAAGGCAAGCTGGTCGGCCTGATCAGGCGCTACTGAGCGGGGTCGGCGGTGGGCTTTTCGGGTTTACGGTAAGGCGGCAGTCCCCTTGCCTCGCGTGAGAATTTCCGCTGTTCGTGCCAAGGCCGATATGGCCCGTCGACGGCAAAGCTGACCCGTGCCGGTGCCGTCGCCGATTGCTGGTCGAAGAAGACGGCGGCACTTCCCTTACGAGCGAGCTGCCGCTTGGTGATGACGAGAACCAGCGGATTGTGGCAGGGATCGTAGCCCGCGGGGTCGTTGATGACGATCAGATCCGCATAGGAGCAGGCCCTCCAGGCGTCCTTGCGATCCTCCACCTGCGCGATGATCGCCCCCGAGGGATGCCGGGCCATGCACAGGCCTGTGAAGCAATAGAAAGGCGCTCCCGCCGGAAGTTGCGCGGAATCGAAGATGTCGAACTGTCGGTCTCCGCTGTCGAACAGTTCCGGCGCAACGATGGTTTCGGACTTCAGCGCGCGTTTCCAATTATCGACGGTGAATTCGTTCGGGCGCGCCCGGTTGATCGCGAGCTCACCGCCGCCGATCGGCAGTGCCACCAGGCGGGCATCCTCCGAAATCAGCACGTCCGGCGTGCGCGTGTCCGAGACGGTCAACAGGCCGGCGAGCGCGAAGGGAAGTGCCGCCAGCCGCAGCCATGTCGTGGCCATCGTCGCGATGACCAGGGCGATCGCCACCAGAAGGACGGATTGCTGCGAAATCAACCCGACCGCGTCGACCGGCGAGCGTTGCGAGATCCATCCTGATATGGCGATCATCGCGGTCAGTCCCTTGCCCATCAGATAAAGGGATGGTCCATCGAACCCGAACGGCATCAGCAGCGCACTGGCAACCGCAAGGAACATCACGACCGAAACGATCGGCATGACGGCAAGATTGGCGAACAGGCTGAGCGGCGACACGCGCTGGAAATGCCAGATGGCGAAAAGCGCCGTGGCGCTTCCCGCGATAATCGAGGTCATCGCCAGCCCACCTGTCGCCAGCAGCAATTTTCGCGTCAGGAGGCCAGGCAAGGTCCGTTGCGGCGGCGGGGTCCGCGCTTTGTCGGCTTTGCGATCCGACCAGCCGGCATAGGCGCCGACCAGGGCCGCGGTGGCGGCGAACGACATCTGGAAGCTCGGCCCTACCACCTCGTGCGGCGACACCACGATGACGGCGATCGCCGAAATAGCCAGATTGCGCATGGTGAGTGCCGCCCGATCGAACAGAACGGCGATCAGCATCACCGCCAGCGTGATGAAGCTGCGTTCGGCGGCGACAACGACGCCCGAAATGACGAGGTAGGCGGCGATCGAGAAAAGTGCCGCCGCGGCCGCGTATTTCTTGACCGGCCGGCGGGAGGAAAAATTCGGGAACAGCGCGAAGCCGCCACGCAGCAGACCCATGACCGTGCCGGCGACCAGCGCCATGTGCAGCCCGGAAATTGAGATGATGTGGTAGATGCCGGTGCGTCGCATCGCTTCATTGATCTCGTCGGGAATCCCGGCGCGCACACCCACGATCAGCGCCGCGGCGATCTCGCCCTCGGCACCGCCGATGCTGCCCCTGATATGGTCGGCAATGCTTTCGCGAGCACTCTCGATGGCGGCTGAAAGGGCGGCCCACAGCGGCCTGTCATCGGCTGAGACGATTTTGGGGTTGCCGAGAAAGAAGCCGCTGGCGCCTATGCCGGCGAAGTAGCTGTCGAAGGAAAAGTCGTAGCTGTCCGGCCGCACCGGTCCGGTCGGCGGCAACAGCCTGGCATAGCCGGTCACGAGCGAACCGGCCGTCACTTCAGCCGGCACCTTGCGTGCCGAAAGGCGAACGCGCTCGGGCGCGTAGCGTAGTTTCGGCCGCGCGGTCGATGTCACATCGATGGTCAGCCGGATGCGGCCGGTCTCCATCTGGTCGACCGAAACGACGCGGCCGGTGATTTGCGTGGAGATCTCCGAGCCCAGCATCCGCGTTCCCGCCCGCCACGTCTCGACTTTGCCGGCGAGCATGCCGAGCGCGCACAACAGCGCCGCCATGAAGCACAGATGCGTTTTCGGCCATGAGCGTGAAACGAGCGCGCACAGCGACATCAGGATCGCGACCGCGACAGGCTTGGCAAAGCCCGGCTCCGCCGCCAACGAAAAATACGCAATCGATCCGCATGCCAGGAACACCGGGACGAGCAGGAAGCCTATGCCCCGATCGAGTTCGAGCTCGGACGCTCTGGCCACGCCGTTGCGCAGACGAGGCCATGAAGCACGGCCGAACTCACGGCGCAGACGCACGGCCGCGCCGGCTGCGGGAATGCCGGGCGGCGTGGAAACATCCGCCGGCGGCGACTTGCCCGGCTGCTGTAGGGGCGGCAACGCCAGCGGCAATGAGGCGGGCGCGGGCATGGCAAAAAGAGAGCGTTCGCTGACGCCGGCAACGACGTCCTCGCCTTCCTCCGCGCCCCGGCCCGCTCCAGCCATCGGGTCTGCCCCTTGCGCCCTCGACACCCTATGCTACATGAACGCGCGACACGCGAAAGTGCGTGTGATCCGCACCCCGCTCCAGACGTTTCCCGAGAGTTGTATGTCCGACAAGGTTGTCACCCGTTTTGCCCCCTCGCCCACCGGCTACCTGCACATCGGCGGCGCGCGTACGGCGCTCTTCAACTGGCTCTACGCCAAGCACACCGGCGGTACGATGCTGCTGCGCATCGAGGACACCGACCGCGAGCGCTCCACCGATGCGGCGACAGCAGCCATTCTCGAAGGACTGACTTGGCTCGGCCTCACCTGGGACGGCGACGCCGTCTCGCAGTTCGAGCGCGCGCCGCGCCATCGCGAGGTGGCCGAGGAGCTGGTGCGCATGGGCAAGGCTTACTACAGCTACGAGACCCCTGCCGAGCTTGAGGCAATGCGCGACGCGGCGCGGGTCAAGGGCCTGCCGCCGCGCTATGACGGAAGCTGGCGTGACCGCGACCCTTCGCAGGCGCCTCCTGGCGTCAAGGGCGCGATCCGCATCAAGGCGCCGACCAAAGGCGAGACGGTGGTGCATGACCGTGTCCAGGGCGACGTGCGCTTTCCCAACAAGGATCTGGACGACTTCATCATCCTGCGCTCGGACGGCAATCCGACCTACATGCATGCCGTCGTCGTTGACGACCACGACATGGGCGTCACCCACATCATCCGTGGCGACGACCACCTGACCAATGCCGCCCGCCAGACCGTGATCTACAACGCCATGGGCTGGGATGTGCCTTCAATGTCGCACATACCGCTGATCCACGGCGCCGACGGCGCCAAGCTGTCGAAGCGGCACGGCGCGCTGGGCGTGGAGGCCTACCGCGCCATGGGCTACCTGCCCGAAGCGCTGTTGAACTATCTGGCTCGGCTCGGCTGGAGCCACGGCGACGACGAGATCATGTCGATCCAGGACATGATCGCCTGGTTCGATATCGGCGATGTGAACAAGGGCGCCGCCCGCTTCGATTTCGCCAAGCTGGAGGCGCTAAACGGCGTCCACATGCGCCGCATGGGCGATGCCGAGCTGTTCGACATCTTCATCGCCACCTTGCCCTATCTCGAGGGCGGCCCGGCAATGGCCGCACGCCTCGACGACCGGAACAGGGCACAGTTGCTGGCAGCGTTGCCGGGGCTGAAGGAGCGCGCCAAGACGCTGGTCGAGCTTGTCGATGGCGCCGCCTTCCTGTTTGCCGCGCGGCCACTGCCGATCGACGAGAAGGCAGCCCTGCTGCTCAATGACGATGCGCGCAAGGTCCTGCGTGGCGCTCACGACGCCCTCGAGGCGGTTTCAGGCGACTGGACGGCGGCCTCGACTGAAGCCGCGATCCGCGACTATGCGACGGCCGGCGGCTACAAGCTCGGCGCCGTCGCCCAGCCCTTGCGCGCCGCCTTGACCGGCAAGAGCACCTCGCCCGGCGTCTTCGACGTTCTAGCCGTGCTTGGTCGCGAGGAGAGCCTGGCGCGCATCGCGGATCAAATCGATTAGGAGCAATCTGGCCCAAGAAGATTGGCATTGAAAGGCGCGTTTCGCAGTGCAACATTGAGCCTTGGCCCAATCTGGCACGCACTTCCTAAAATGCGGTCGCGAATACGCGCATTCGGTGACTTCGACGTGTCGCTTTGCAGAATTTGCCTTTGCCGGCATGAGGAAACAAGAAGGAGTTTGCAATGACCGAAGCTGCGACAAGACGGGAACTGGGCGGCAAGACCCAGGAAGCCACGGCAAAGCTGGAATTCGCCGGCAAGACGCACGAATTCAAGGTGCGAAGTGGTTCGGTCGGGCCTGACGTCATCGACATCGCCACGCTGTACAGCACCACCGGCGCCTTTACCTACGATCCCGGCTTCACTTCGACGGCAAGCTGCGAGTCCGAGATCACGTTCATCGATGGCGACGCCGGCATTCTCCTGCATCGCGGATATCCGATCGATCAGTTGGCCGAACATGGCGACTTCCTCGAAGTCTGCTATCTCCTGCTCTACGGCGAACTGCCGACCAAGGCGCAGAAGGACGATTTCGACTACCGCGTGACGCGCCACACCATGGTGCATGAGCAGATGTCGCGCTTCTTCACCGGCTTCCGCCGCGACGCGCATCCGATGGCGGTGATGTGCGGCGTGGTCGGCGCGCTGTCGGCCTTCTATCACGACTCCACCGACATCTCGGATCCTTACCAGCGCATGGTGGCGTCGATGCGGTTGATCGCCAAGATGCCGACGATCGCGGCCATGGCCTACAAATACCATATCGGCCAGCCCTTCATTTACCCGAAGAACGAACTGAATTTCGCCGCCAACTTCCTACACATGTGCTTTGCCGTGCCGTGCGAGGAATACAAAATCAATCCGGTCCTGGCGCGCGCCATGGAGCGCATCTTCATCCTGCACGCCGACCACGAGCAGAACGCTTCGACCTCTACCGTGCGGCTCGCCGGCTCGTCTGGCGCCAATCCGTTCGCCTGCATCGCCGCCGGCATCGCCTGCCTGTGGGGCCCGGCGCATGGCGGCGCCAACGAAGCGGCGCTGAACATGCTGGGCGAGATCGGCCATGTCGATCACATTCCGGAATTCATCGCCCGCGCCAAGGACAAGGACGATCCGTTCCGGCTGATGGGCTTTGGCCACCGCGTCTACAAGAACTACGATCCGCGCGCCAAGATCATGCAGAAGACCGCGCATGAGGTGCTGGGCGAACTCGGCATCAAGGACGATCCGCTGCTCGACATCGCCATGGAACTGGAGAAGATCGCACTCACCGATCCCTATTTCATCGAGAAGAAGCTCTACCCCAATGTCGACTTCTATTCCGGCATCACGCTGAAGGCGCTGGGCTTCCCCACCACCATGTTCACCGTGCTGTTCGCCGTCGCCCGCACCGTCGGCTGGATCGCGCAGTGGAAGGAGATGATTGAGGATCCGCGCCAGAAGATCGGCCGCCCCCGCCAGCTCTACACCGGCGCGCCGGAGCGAGACTATGTGCCGATCGCGAAGCGGTAAAAAGGAAGAAGTGAATAAGTGAGTAGTCAGTAGTCAGTAGGGAAAGAGCGGTAATCCTACTCACTACTCACTACTCACTACTCACTACTCACTACTCACTACTCACTCTCTTGATATACCCCATCACCACTTGCGCGGCGATGTCGCCTGACGGCTTGGCGGTTGTCATGCGCCGCGCGATCTCGGCGAACCCGTCCTTCTGCCATCTGCGCATGCCTGTGTCGGCGAACAGCGCTTCGAGTTGGCGGGCCAGATTGTTCGGCTTGACATACTCGTTGTAGAATTCCGGGATCAGCGCCCGATCCGATATCAGATTGGGTAGCAGCGCCGACCAGACCGAAACGAGATATGGCGCCACGATGCGCGCAACAGGGTCAAGCCGGTAGCAGGAGATCATCGGCACATCGGACAGCGCCAGTTCAAGCGAAACCGTGCCGGACGCGATCAGCGCCGCGTCAGCCTTGCCGAAGGCCTGCCACTTTCGCTCAGGGTCGAGGATGATCTCGGGCTTCTCGTCCCAGCGAGCGACCGCCGAGCGCACGACATCGGCGACATGCGGCACGGTCGGCAACATCAGCCGCAGGCGATGCCCGCGTGCCCGCAGCATCGACACGGTCTCCCCAAATGGCTCGAGCAGCCGCCGCACTTCGCTGCGTCGCGAGCCGGGCAGGACGAGCAGCGTCTTCAGGCGATCCGGCGAAAGATCCCGCGGTTGGGCCTGCGTCCTGGCTGCCGAGAGCACGCCCGCGTCATGGGTGAGGCGATGTCCGACATAGGTCCCTGGCGGTCCGCCGAGCCTGCCGAGCTCCTTCACCTCGAACGGCAGGATGCAGAGGATGTGGTCGACATAGGGCTTCATCGCCACCGCCCTGCCCGGCCGCCATGCCCAGACGCTGGGACAGACATAGTGGATGATCGGGATGGTGGGGTTGGCCGCGCGCACTTTCCTGGCCACGCGCAGCGAAAAGTCGGGGCTGTCGATGGTGATGAGGCAGTCGGGTTTCTCATCCGCGACCATCCTGGCCAGTTGGCCGATCCGCCGCATCAGCCGCGGCAGGTCTCGCAGAATGGCGCTGAAGCCCATGAGCGCGATCTCGCCGGCGTCGAACGGCGAGACCAGCCCGAGCGCCTGCAGATGGCGGCCGCCGAGACCGACGAGCTGCACCTCGCGGCCCGTCGACTGCTTGATCGAACGCACGATGTCGGCGCCAAGCAGGTCGCCGGATTCCTCGCCGGCCACGATTGCGATCTTCAGCGCCTTGTCAGCCATGCGCCGGCTCCCCTGCTGGCAGGCCGACGATGAACAGGCCGAGCGCATTCGCCCGCGACAGCGTCGCCGGCCCCTCCAGGATGAGAGAGCGCCCCGCCTCGACGGCAATTCCGGCAAGCCCCGCCGCATGGGCTGCTTCCACCGTCTGCGGCCCTATCGACGGCAGGTCGGCCCGCAGCTCCTGGCCGGGTTTGGCGCATTTGACCAGCACTCCGCGGGTCTTTCCGGCAAGCCTGCCATGGCCGCGCAGCGCGCGCGCTCTTTCGAGCAGGCCGCTCGTGCCTTCGATGCCTTCCAGCGCGATGGCCCGGCCTCCGATCGCAATCGCCGCCTGCCCGATATCAAGCGCGCCGATGGCCTTGGCGGCCAGCCTCGCCGCCTCGATGTCGCGCCAGTCCGATTGCTTTGGTTTCGCCGCGGTCAGCGTGCCTTCGCCGGCGGCCAGTTCGGGAACGACCTCATGCGCGCCGACCACTTTGATGCCCCGCTTCTCCAGGCCGCGTGTCACCACCTTCAAAAGTCCATCATCGCCGCGCGCCAGCGCCATGATCACCGATGGCACGATCGCCAGCAAGCCAAGGCTCAGGCGGATGTCGGTCAGCCGGGGCCGGCGTCTGATTTCGCCGGCAAGGATCACATGAGTGATGCCGTGGCGCTTCAGCGTCGCCACCAGTGAACCGATCTGCTCGAGGGCAAGGCTGCCGTGCTCGTATCGCAGCAACTCCTGCCGGCGATCGGCCTCGCCTTCCATCAAGAGGATAAAGGGCGGGTAGCCATGCGCGGCCAGGCCTTGAGCGACTTCCACCGGCAGGCTGCCGCCACCGGCGATGATGCCGACCCTGGCCCCCGGCGAGAGAACGAAATCCGCTGCCGCCGCCTCAGTCTTCGTCATCGCCGTCATCGCCATCGCTCCCCTTGAGCGATGGCACAGCATAGTGCCGCTTGCCGCGACTGGAGATGAAATCGATGATCTTCATGGCGGTCGGTGACGTGGCGAATTCCGCCTTGGCGAATTCGATGTTCTCGCCAACGGTGCGCGAGCGGTCGAATATTGTCTTATAGACCCTGCGCAGCAGATAGATCTCGGATCTTGGCAGACCGGAGCGCTTGAGCCCGATGATGTTGAGGCCGCGCAGGCTGGCCCGATTTCCCGCCGCCATGGCATAGGGAATGACATCACCCACAAAAGCCGAGCACCCGCCAAGAAAAGCGTTGTCGCCTACCCGCACGAATTGATGAACGGCGCTGAGACCGCCGATATAGACGTTGTCGCCGATTTCGCAGTGTCCGCCCAGCGTCGCGCCGTTGGCGAAGGTGGCGTTCTTGCCGACGACGCAGTCATGGGCGATGTGGGCGTAGGCGAGAAAATTGCCATTGTCGCCGACCGTCGTTTCGCCGCGGCTGGTATCGGTGCCGACATGCATGGTGACGCCTTCGCGGATCGTGCAGTTCTCGCCGATGACGAGCGTGGTGCGGCCGCCCTTGTGCTTGGTGTTCTGCGGCGGCCCGCCCAGTATCGCCATCGGATAGACCTTGGTCGACGCGCCGATCGTCGTCGCGCCTATCACCGAGACATGGCTGACCAGTTCGACGCCGTCGCCAATCACGGCATCTGCGCCGACATAACAGAGCGGTCCTATGCGGACGCCTTGGCCGATTTGTGCGCCTTCCTCCACGACGGAGGAAGGATGGATGGATGTCTTGATTTTCATAAGCATTCGATTGTCAGTCACCGGTGACCATCATGGCTGAGATCTCGGCCTCGGCGGCCTTGTTGCCGTCGACCAGGGCTTCACAGGCGAATTTAAGCAGGTTGCCGCGTTTCTTGATTTTCTTGACATGGATCTTCAACTGATCGCCGGGAACGACCGGTTTGCGGAACTTGGCGTTGTCGATGGTCAGGAAATAGACCAGCGACGGCTTTTCAGTGCGAAGACTGCGGATGCAGATGGCCCCGGCAGTCTGTGCCATCGCCTCGACGATGAGCACGCCCGGCATGACCGGCTGCTCGGGGAAGTGCCCCTGAAAATGCGGCTCGTTTATGGTCACGTTCTTGATGCCGGTGGCGGATTCGTCGCCATCAATGTCGACGATGCGGTCGATCATCAGGAACGGATAGCGATGCGGCAGGAGCTTCATCAGCCCCAATATGTCGACTGCTTCCAGCGTCGTCCCGGTGATGTCAGCCATTGCTCCCCTCGCCCTGTTTGCGGGTCCTGGCGAGCTTGCGCAGCATGGCTATCTCGCGCATGGCTTCCGCCATCGGCTGTGCCGGATAGCCGCCCCAGATCTCGCCCGCGGGCACATTGCTCATGAATCCGCTTCTCGCGGCAAGCTTCGCTCCCGACCCGATCGTCAGGTGATCCGCAAGCCCGACGCCGCCGCCCATGGTGACATTGTCCCCCACCACGACGGAACCGGAGATACCCGAAAGTCCGGCCACGATGCAGTTGCGACCGATGCGGACGTTATGCGCGATCTGCACGAGATTGTCGATCTTGGTGCCCTGGCCGATGATCGTGTCGGACATGGCGCCGCGGTCGACCGTGGAATTGGAACCGATCTCGACGTCGTCCTGGATGATGACGCGGCCGATCTGCGGAACACGTTCCGGCCCCTTGGCGCCGGCAACGAAGCCAAAGCCGTCCTGGCCGATCCGGGCGCCGCCATGGATGATGACGCGGTTGCCGATCAAGGCATACTGGACGCTGGCGCCCGGGCCGATATAGCCGTCACGCCCGATCTGGCAGGAACGGCCGACGACGGCGTGAGGCGCGATGACGGTGCCGGCGCCTATGGACACCGCAGGACCGATCACCGCGCCGGCTTCGACGACGGCACCTTCCTCGACATGTGCGCTCGGATCGATATGGGCATGCGGCGAGATACCGGTTTCACCGGTCATCGGCCCCGGGGTCGCCGCTGTCGGAAACAGCAGTCGTCCGACCAGCGCGAATGCCTGTTGCGGACGGGGATGCACAAGGACGGCGATGGCGGCAGGCGCCTTGCCGGCGAACTCCGCAGGACACAGCACCGCAGCCGCCCGCAGCGACGGCATCAGCGAGGAATTGCGTTTGCCATCGACGAAAACGAGTGCATTCTCGCCGCCTTCGTTGGCCGGCGCCAGCGCGTCGATGAAAACGCCGGACTGGCCGGAATCGACAAGCACCGAGCCGGTCAGATTCGCGACTTCGCCCGCCGTATACCGGCGTGATGGCGCGAAGAACACCGGATCGGTCATTCCAGAAGCTATATCCAGCTAGATCGGAACATTTTCTCCCGGACCTCAACGATCCGGGAGCATCGTCATCCGCCGGTCAGAAGCGGGTCGATATGCCGAAGTTGAATTCCTGCACGTCGTCCCTTGCTTCTTTCTTGACCGGGATCGCATAGTCGATACGGATCGGGCCGAACGGCGAAGCCCACATCAGGCCGACACCGACCGAGGCGCGCCATTGCATGCCAGTGGACGATTGATCGACCAAGCTCTGGTCGTCGATCTTGCTGCCGTAGAGCGTGGCGGCATCCGCAAAGACCGCGCCGCGCAAGCCGAAGCTCTCCGGAACGACCGGCAGCGGAAACTGCGCTTCCGCCGAGGCGTTGAAATAGGTGGTGCCGCCGAGATGATCGCCGCTGGTGCCGGAAGCAATCGGGCCGATGCCGCCATAGGCGAAACCGCGGATCATGCGGTCGGTGCTCTGGAAATGATCGAAAATGCGCAGATCGCCGTCGTTTCCGTAGCCTTCGACATGGCCGGCACCGCCCGAAAGGAGGCCGACAAGATCGAACTGCTCGGACAGCGTCTGATAGACGCTGCCGCGTCCCGTCACCTTTACGAACTTTGCATCGCCACCGAGACCTGCCACTTCCACGGTTGTGGTGGCATAGATACCCTCATGCGGGTTCTTCATGTCGTCGATGGTGTTGTAGACCAGTCCCAAGCTGACCGACGACTTGATCCACGGGCTTTGATCGATGCCATCCAAGATAGCCTCGGAAACATCACAGCCTGAGTCGGGAACACCGTCCCCGTTGTCGTCGCAACTGTCATCCAGCTCATACTTCTCCCGGGAAATATTATACGCCAGCTGGGTCGAGATGCTGTCGGTGATCGGCAGGCCGAAGCGCACCGTCGCGCCCAACGTATCGCTGTCGTAGTCGTCGTATTCCCTGGTCCGCTTGTAGATATCGAAGCCGGCGGCGATACGGCGCCCGAGGAAATAGGGCTCGGTGAACGAAAGGCTGTAATCGCGCGAGTTCTTGCCGCCACCCGCCGACACCTTGATGAACTGGCCGCGGCCGAGGAAGTTGCGCTCGGTGATCGATCCTTCGACGGACGGACCGGCGGTATCGCCACCGGTCGAATAGCCGGCGCCGACCGAGAACTCACCGGTCGACTTTTCGACCACGTCGACCACCAGCACGACCTGGTCCGGCGCCGACCCGGGGACCGTCGAAACCTCGACTTTGTCAAAGTAATTGAGATCTTCCAGCCGCTTCTTCGCGCGCTGGATCAGCACCTGGTTGAACGCGTCGCCTTCGCTGACGTCGAACTCGCGGCGGATGACATAGTCGCGCGTGCGGTCATTGCCGCGGATCTCGATGCGCTCGACATAGGCCTTGGTGCCCTGGTCGATGGTGTAGACCACCGAAATCGTATGATTCTCGAAATTGCGGTCGCCACGCGGCGTGACCTGCGCGAAGGCGTAGCCGGAGCCGGCCACCTTCTCGGTCAGGGCAATGATGGTGTCCTCGACGTCCTTGGCGTTGTAGACGTCGCCCTTGTGGGTCTCGACCACCGATTCCAGCGCCTTCGAGTCGACTTCCGGAATCGTGCTTTCGACGCTGATGTCGCCGAACGTATAACGCTCGCCTTCCTGCACGGTGATGGTGACCGTGTACTTGTTGGTCGCGTTGTCGAGCTCACCGACGGCGGACACGACCTGGAAGTCGGCATAGCCGTGATTGTAGTAGAAGCGCCGCAGCAGCTCCTGGTCGGCGCGCAGCTTGTCGTCGTCATAGACGTCGTCGCGCAGGATGAACGAAACCCAGGACGAGCGCTTGGTCGTGATCACATCTGACAGGCGGCGGCTCGAATAAGCGCTGTTGCCGACGAAATTGATCGCCGCGATCTGCGTGCGATCACCTTCATTGACATGGAAGACCACGTTCACGCGGTTGTCGCCGAGCTGCATGACCTCGGTGGTCACGGCGGCATCGTCACGGCCGATACGTCTGTAGGCGGCCTTGACCGACTCTACATCGGCGTCGAGCGCCGCCTGCGAGAACGTGCCGCGCGGCTTCAACTGCACGGCAGCCGCAAGCGCGTTGTCCTTGAGCTTCTTGTTGCCCTGGAACAGCACCTGGTTGACGACCTGGTACTCGGAAACCTTGACCACCAACGTCGAACCGACCTGATTGATCTGCACATCCGAGAACAACCCGGTTCCGAACAGCGCCTTGACCGCGCTGTCGATGTCGGAGCTGGAGAAGGATTTGCCCGGCTTGATGGTGATGTAATTGCGGATGGTATCGGCGTCGACACGTTGGTTGCCGCTCACCTCCACCCTGCTGACGACAGCGGCTTCGGCCGCCGATGTGGCAACGAACTGCACTGCGAGCGCACCTGGCACGACCAAAGCCGCGGACAGGGCTGCCGCGGAAGCGGCGCTCAAAAACTTGGATGCTGCCTTCATCGGGCTTAATAACCTTTTCTCGTAGTCCCCACGGCGAGAAAACCGGACGTGCGGTAATTTCTCGTACCGTATTAACCGGATTTTCCCTACACGCAAGGCTTCTGGTTAATTTGTATTTACTTAACCCTGGTGCGTGGCTTTCGCGTCACTCATATCCCCGTGCATGGTAAACGGCGTCTCAACATCGACCATGCCGAAGCCAAATTTCTTCATGATTTCAGCATCCAAACAGATCGTTCCAGAATACGAAACCCATGAAGCCCAAAACCAGAAGCAGACCGGCCCGATAGGCCATTTCCATCATCCGTTCCGACACCGGCCGGCAGATGACGGCCTCCACGCCGTAGAACAGGAGATGGCCGCCGTCGAGGGGGGGAATCGGCAAAAGATTGAGGATGCCGATGCCCACGGACAGAAGCGCAACGAGCTGCACGAGCCATTCGAAGCCGAGCTTCGCCGCCTTGCCGGCCATGTCCGCGATCTTCACAGGGCCGCCGAGCTGGCACTTGTCCTCGCGCCCAACGACGAAGCGCTGCAGGAACTGGCCGGTGCGCTGGATGACGTGCCCGGTTTCCTCCACCGCCGCGGCCAACGCGCCGGCGGGGCTGTAGGTGATCAGCCTGGGCTGGCCGAGTTCCTGGTTGTTGACGACGCCGATCACGGCCACCTTGACCTTGTTGCCGAGCGCGTCCTGCTGCTCCATCAGCTGCGGCGTGGCGGTCACGGTCACTTCCTTGCCGTCGCGCAGCATGACGAAGGTGATGCTGTCGCCGGCCCGGCCCGAAACCAGGCGTTGGACGTCACCGAAGGTTTCGATCTTGCTGCCGTCGACGCTGACGAATCGGTCGCCGGGCAGGATGCCGGCTTTCGCCGCCGGGCTGCCGGCGGTCACCTCGGCCACCATGGGTTCCGCGACATAGCGGCCATAGGCTGAAAACAGCACCGAAAAGACGACGATCGTCAGCAGGAAATTGAACAGCGGCCCGGCCACCACCGTCGCCGCCCGCTTCCAGATCGGCTGGGTGTGAAAGGCGACCTTGCGTTCCTCGTCGGTCAGCGTTTCGATCTCTTCCGTCGACGGCTGGCTGGAGGTGGCGTTCATGTCGCCGACGAATTTGACATAGCCGCCAAGCGGTATGGCGCAGAGCTTCCAGCGCGTGCCGTGCCTGTCGTTGAAGCCGAAGAGTTCCGGGCCGAAACCGATCGAAAAGGCCCTGACGCCGATGCCGCACCAGCGGCCAACGAGATAGTGGCCCATCTCGTGGACGAACACGACCACGGTCAGCACGAACAGGAAGGGCACGAGCGTGCCGAGAAGGAAGCCTTCCATGCCGAAGATCGCGTGAAGAATCTCGTTCAACTCAAATCCTCAGTTCTTCCGCGACACCGTTGCGCCGCGACTGTGACATCAATCCAGGCGAATCCAAGGCGCGCCCGCATCGATCGTGGAACGATGCCGCTCAAATGGGAAACAGCCCCTGTGCCGGCTGATCGGCGCCCGCCGAAATCCAGCCGATGACGTATAGGGCGAAAGCCGCCGCGACAAGCCCGTCGACGCGGTCCATGACGCCGCCATGGCCCGGAATGAGCGCGCCCGAATCCTTGCGGCCGTGGCGGCGCTTGACCCAGGATTCCAGGAGGTCGCCAGCCTGGGAGACGATTGAAAGCGCGAGCGCGACGAGACCGAGCATTGGCAGGTTGCCCGCACCGGCGGCGACGGCCAGGATGAGCCCCGCAACGACCCCGCCCACGGCGCCGCCGAGCGCGCCACTTCGCGTCTTGCCGGGAGAGATGGACGGCGCCAGCCTCGGGCCACCGACGGCCCGGCCGACGAAATAGGCAAAGATGTCGGTCGCCCAGACCACCGCGAACAGGAACAGGATGGCGACGAGGCCGGAATGGTCGCCGTCACGCAGAAGCGCAAGGGAAAGACCCGAGACGGCTGCATAGGCAAGGCCGGAGGCATCCCACTGCCCGGCCCCGCGCAGTTGGGCGGCGATGGCCGTGACGGCGACCAGTGCAGCCACCAGAAGCAGCAGCCACAAGGCTGGTAGGCCGGCGATCATGGCACCGAGGAACACCAGCAGCAGCGCTTCCGGCAAAAAACCCAGCCTGGTCGTCCCGGAGGGGCGGGACATGCGCGTCCATTCGTAGAAGATCACCGCCGAAATCGCGGCTGAAAGCAGCCGGAACGGCAGGCCGCCGAGCCAGGTCAGGCCAAGCGTCGCGATGGCAAGCACGACCGCCGAAAGAACGCGAAGCTGAAGATTGCTCATCCCGCGGCCGGCCGCGAAGCGATATCTTGCGGATCCAGCCCGCCAAAACGGCGTTCGCGCCCGGCGAACTCGCGCAAGGCCTCGGCGAGATGCTCTCGGCTGAAATCGGGCCAATAGCAGGGCAGGAAAACAAGCTCGCTATAGGCAGCCTGCCACAGAAGAAAGTTGGAAAGGCGAAGCTCACCGCTGGTGCGTATGACCAGTTCGGGATCGGGAATGCCTTGTGTGTCGAGGCAGCCGGCAAAGGATTCGGCGGTGATCGCCTCGCTGTCGAGCTCGCCGCGCGCGACGGCCGAGGCAAGCTTGCGCGCCGTGCGCACGATCTCGTCGCGTCCGCCGTAGTTGAAGGCGATGATCAGCGTCAGCGCCTCGTTGGCCGAGGTCAGCGCTTCGGCTTCGTCCAGCAGGAGCCTGATATCGGGCTGCAGCCCAGCCCTGTCACCGATGATCCTCACGCGCACGCCGCTGCGGTGCAGTTCGGCGAGATCGCGGCGGATGAACAGCTTCAACAGACCCATCAGGTCGCTGACTTCGGATTTCGGCCGCGACCAGTTTTCCGAAGAGAAGGCATAGACAGTCAGATAGGAAATGCCGAGATCGGGCGCGGCGCGCACCGTCTTGCGCAGTGCTTCTACGCCCGCGCGATGGCCGGCGAGCCGCGGCATGCCGCGCGCCTTGGCCCAGCGTCCGTTTCCATCCATGATGATCGCGACATGCGCGGGCGTTGCCATGATCTCGCTTTCGGGCCAGCCGCCGGCCAGACCCTAAACCTGCATGATTTCAGCTTCCTTGTCGGAAAGCAGGTGGTCGATGGTGCTGATCGTTTCGTCGGTAAGCTTCTGGACCTGGTCGGAGCGCTTGCGCTGATCGTCCTCGCTGATAACGCCGTCCTTCTCCGCCTTCTTCAGGAAGTCCATGCCGTCGCGGCGCACATGGCGCGCTGCGACACGGGCGTTCTCGGCGTAGCCATGCGAGATCTTGACGAGTTCCTTGCGGCGCTGCTCGTTGAGTTCCGGAAGCGGAATCCTGAGATTGGTGCCGTCCACGATAGGATTGAAGCCCAGATTGGATTCGCGGATGGCGCGATCGACCGCGCCCACCATCGACTTGTCCCAGACCGACACCGAAATCATGCGCGGCTCAGGCACCGTGACATTGGCCACTTGGTTGATCGGCATGCTGGTGCCATAGGCCTGCACCTGGATAGCGTCGAGCAGGTTGCTGGAAGCGCGACCGGTCCGCAGCGAAGCCAGGTCATGCTTGAACGCGGCGATTGCCCCATCCATGCGCCGCTTGAGATCGTCGTACTCACCACTCATCTTAGTCTCCTCGACCCGTCTGACGCGGGTTCACTGCTTTCGGGGCAAGGCCCCGTGTTCGAGCCTGATTTCGAAACCGGTTTTCGCCTTTTTCCGCGATCAGGCCCCGGATCAATCGTCCGCGACGACCGTGCAGCGGCCGCCGCCCCTTAGAATATCGCCGAAACCACCTTTTTCGTGGATCGAATAGACGATTATCGGAATGTTGTTTTCGCGCGCAAGTGCAATCGCTGCCGTATCCATGATGGAAAGGCCGCGATTTATCACTTCGGCATGGCTGATGCGCTCGAAACGCGTCGCGTTCGGGTCCTTCTTCGGGTCGGCAGAATAGACGCCGTCGACCTGTGTGCCCTTGAACAGCGCGTCGGCGCCGATTTCAGCGGCGCGAAGTGCCGCGGCCGAATCAGTGGTGAAGAACGGATTGCCGGTGCCGCCGGCAAAGATCACCACCTTGCCCTGGTTCATGTAGGCGGTTGCCTGGCGCTGCGAAAAGCTCTCGCAAAGCTCAGGCATGGCGATCGCGGAAAGAACCACCGCATCGACGCCGATCTTGTTCAGCGAGGTGCGCAGCGCCAGCGAATTGATGACGGTGGCGAGCATACCCATATGGTCGCCGGTGACGCGGTCGCCACCCTTGGAGGCAACCGCCACACCGCGAAAGATATTGCCGCCGCCGATGACGACGCCAACCTCGATGCCGAGCGCGCGGGCTTCGGCGATGTCGCCGGCGATGCGGTCGACGACCGAGACGTCGATGCCGAAATGCTGTTCGCCCATCAACGCTTCACCAGACGCTTTCAGCAAGACACGTCGGTAGAGGGGCTTCACCGTCATCTGGTCCTCGAAAATCTCGGCGCGGCAAATCAGGAGGCGAAACTGCCCCGCTTCGCCTGGCGGCGCTGGCATGATGGTTCGACCCGATACACGAAGGGCGCGGCGATGTCACGCCGCGCCCTTGCGCAAAATCCCAGGCTTTTTCGATCAGTTGCTGCTGATGCTGACCGCCTCGCCTTCCACCAGAACCTGCGGCGAATAGCCGGAGGGCTTGTCGCCGGTCACGACACCGCCGGCCACCCTGACCTGGATCTCGGGCCCGAAATAGGAATGCGGGAACGGCGCCGGCATGCTGCTCACCGAATCCAGCCGCTTGCGGAGTTCGGGGGCAATCGAAAAATCCAGCGCCGCGAGGTTGTCCTGCAGTTGCGCGAGCTTGGTCGCGCCCAGGATGGCGGTTGCGACGCCGGGCTGCGTCGCCACCCAGTTGAGTGCCACCTGGGCCATGCTGCGGCCGAGTTCGGCGGCCACCTTTTCGAGCTCGGCCACGATCGCCCAATTGCGGTCGCTGAATTTCCGGAAGCTCGGATGCGTGGTGTTGCGGAAACCGTCGAGCCGGCCGGCATTGCCGGCTTGCGTCGGGCGATATTTGCCGCTGAGCAAGCCGCTGGCCAGCGGGCTCCAAACCATGACGCCGGCGCCATGATGCGTGGCGAAAGGCACGAACTCATGCTCGATCGAGCGTTCGGCCAGCGAATATTCGAGCTGCAGGGCCGAGATCGGCTCATAGCAGCGCAATTCTGCGATCGCCTGCGCCCGCCCCGCATACCAGGCCGGCACATCGGAAAGGCCGACGTGGCGCACCTTGCCCGCGCGCACCAGGTCGTCCAGCGTGCGCAGCACCTCCTCGGCCGGCGTCAGCCTGTCCCACACATGCATGAGATAGAGGTCGATATAGTCGGTTCCGAGCCGCTTCAGAGAGGCGTCCACGGCGCGCATTATGTTCTTGCGGCCATTGCCGCCGGCGTTCGGATTGCCCGGTTCTGAATTGAAGGTGAATTTAGTGGCGATCACCGCCTTGTCGCGCAATCCGCGCTCGGCGACGAATTCGCCGAGCCAAGTCTCGGCGGTGCCGCCGGTATAGAGATCGGCCGTGTCGAAGAAATTGCCGCCCGCCTCGACATATTCGTCGAAGATTGCGTGGGCTGTATCCCTGTCAGTGCCCCAGCCCAATTCGGTGCCGAAGGTCATGGTGCCCAGCGCCAACCGGCTGACGCGCAAGCCGCTGTTGCCAAGCGTGTAGTAGTTCATGGTCATGATATTCTCCGATCGAGTTTGATGTTGGGTTATTGGCCGGGTGTCGTCTTGACCCAGGGATTGCCGCGCTCATGGGTCACGCGGAAGGTGAAGCCGTCGACCTTCCAACCCGCGCCGGAGCGGGTCAGGTGGTGCTCATATGTGCCCCATACTTCCCAAAGCGGCTCGCCATTGCCTTCCATCCGGTTCCAGGCATAGCCGTTCGACAGGACGGTCGCCGTGTCCGCTTCGAGAACGACTTGGTGATTGGTGCGCAGATGCAGGCTGGTCTTGCTGCCCTTGAGGTTGCCGGCCCAGGCGCCGATCAGCTCATCGGAGGCAATGTTGGCCGCCGGCTGTCCGGACAGGCTGCTGAAATCCGCGGTAACCCGATCCGCGAAATAGCTGCGGGCAAGTTTCCAGTCCTGTGCATCGACGGCGCGGTCGATGGCATCGGCGATGCGGATGACCGCGCGCTCGTCGGCAAGCGCCTGCCACTCCGCCGGTTCGGCTCCGCCGGCATCGATCGGCGCCAGCGCCAATCCTGCAGCGAGGGTCATATGTCTCAAAGCACTCATGGTTCGTCTCCTGGAAGTCAGCCCGCCGCCGATGTACCGAGGACAATGTGGATCAATGCTCCGCCATCGATAAGATTGCATTGTTCGCAAAGACTATGGGATATCATTCATGAATGGACCGGGACCTGCTCACCCACCTGCCCGTCATCGTTGCCGTGGCGCGACGCGGCGGCTTCGCGCTTGCCGCGGCCGAGCTCGGCATGAGCCCGTCGGCGGTCAGCCATGCTGTGCGGCTGGTGGAAGAGCGCATCGGCCAGCCGCTGTTTGCGCGCACGACACGTAGCGTCTCGCTGACCGAAGCCGGCAAGGCACTGGTGGAGACAACGGGCCCTGCCCTCCAGGACGTCGCGGAGCGGATGGACCGCATCCGCGGCGTCAAGGGGCGGCCCTCCGGCCTGCTCAGGATCAATGCGTCCAACATCGCGATCCCTTTGGCGGTGACGCCGTGATCGCGGCCATGGCCGAACGCTATCCGGATGTGACGGTCGAGGTCTTCGCCGACCAAGCCCTGGTCGATATTGTCGGGGAAGGTTTTGACGCCGGCATTAGGCTGGGCGAGATGATCGCGCAGGACATGACCGCCATACGGCTGACGCAGCCCTTCAAGGCCGTGCTCGTCGCCTCGCCGGACTATATCGGAAAGCACGGCCGTCCCTGCGACGTGGCCGACCTCGCGAACCATAATTGCATAGGCTACAGGCTTGTCCGCTCTGGCGCGTTCTATCGCTGGGACCTGAACGACAATGGCAAGGAGGGCGTGGTCGAGACGCGTGGCACGGCCGTCGTGACCGATTCGCTGGCGGCGATCGATCTTGCACTTGCAGGGGTCGGGCTCGCCTACGTGTTCGAGCCGCTGGTGCGCGCCGATCTTGCCGCCGGACGCCTCGTCCAGATCCTGCCAAAGACCGCAATCGAGGAGCCTGGCCTTTTCCTTTATTTTCCGCGCCGGGCATCGATGGCGCCGAAGCTGAGGGCCTTCATCGACACCGCACAAGAAATCGGCCGGGCATCCATGCGGACACCCGGCCGAGTTGCCTGAGCCGTTTAGCCTTACTTGTTCTTCGGGCTATTTCTTGACCGCCGCCGCGACTTCCGCCGCGAAATCGGTCGCTTCCTTCTCGATGCCTTCGCCGAGCGCGAAACGCAGATAGGCCGAGATCTTGGCCGGAGCGCCGATCTCTTTCTCGGCATCCTTCAGCGCCTTCTCGACGGTGATGTCGGGATTGAGCACGAAGGCCTGCTTCAGAAGCACGACTTCCTCGTAGAACTTGCGCAGGCGGCCCTCGACCATCTTCTCGATGATCGCCTCCGGCTTGCCGGACTGGCGTGCCTGGTCGGCGAAGATCGCCTTCTCGCGCTCGACTGCCGCGGGATCGAGTTCCTCGGTGGTCAGTGCCATCGGGTTGGTGGCGGCGACATGCATGGCGACCTGGCGGGCGAATGCATTGGCCGCGTGCTCGTTGCCCGTGGTCTCGATAGCGACCAGGACGCCGAGCTTGCCAAGGCCGTCGGCAACCGCGTTGTGAACATAGGTCGCGACGGCGCCGTGCGGAACGGTGAGCTTGGCCGAACGGCGGAAGCCCATGTTCTCGCCGATGGTACCGACGGCGTCCTTGATGGTGTCGGTGACCGACTTGTCCGAACCCGGGTACTTCGCGGCAGCCACGGCCTCGCTCGTGCCATAGGCCAGTGCCACCTTGGCGACGTTGGCGACGATCTCCTGGAAGGCGGCGTTGCGGGCGACGAAGTCGGTCTCGGAATTGACCTCGACGACCGCGGCCTCGCGCACGCCGGAATCGACGCCGATCAGGCCCTCGGCCGCGGTGCGGCCTGCCTTCTTGTCGGCCTTGGAGATACCCTTCTTGCGCAGCCAGTCGACGGCTTCTTCCATGTTGCCGTTGGTCTCGTTTAACGCCGCCTTGCAGTCCATCATGCCCGCGCCGGTCAAGTCGCGGAGTTCTTTGACCTGTGCAGCCGAAATGCTCATTGTCGCCTCTTTGTTCAAATGCGCCGACGCACCATCGAATCTCGACGGTGCGTCCGTTTAACGCGTCAAAATATTAGAAAGATGAAGGCCGTGACCGGCCCTCGCTATCACGCTTCCGGAGTTTCCGCCGCCGGAGTTTCGCCGAGCACCGGCTCGACCGGAGCTTCCACCGAAGCGCCGATGTCGACACCCAGCGCGCCCTGCTGGCGGGCGATGCCGTCGATGGCAGCCTTCGCGATGAGGTCGCAATAGAGCTGGATGGCGCGCGCGGCGTCGTCATTGCCGGGGATCGGGAAGTCGATCTTGTCCGGATCGCAGTTCGAATCGATGATGGCGACGACCGGAATGCCAAGGCGCTTGGCCTCGAGGATGGCGATCGCTTCCTTGTTGGTGTCGATCACGAACATCAGGTCGGGCGTCGAGCCCATGTCCTTGATGCCGCCGAGAGCCTTGTCGAGCTTCTCGCGCTCGCGGTCGAGATTGAGACGCTCCTTCTTGGTCAACCCTTGCGCCTCGCCGGCCAGCATCTCGTCGAGCTTGCGCAGGCGCTGGATCGAGTTCGAGATCGTCTTCCAGTTGGTCAGCATGCCGCCCAGCCAACGCGAATTGACATAGTACTGGGCCGAACGCTGCGCGGCATCGGCGACGATGTCGGACGCCTGGCGCTTGGTGCCGACGAACAGCACGCGGCCGCCCTTGGCGACGGTGTCGGAAACCTGCTTCAGCGCCTGGTGCAGCAACGGCACCGTTTGGCTGAGGTCGATGATGTGGATGTTGTTGCGGGCGCCGTAGATATAGGGCGCCATCTTCGGGTTCCAGCGGTGGGTCTGGTGGCCGAAGTGAATGCCAGCTTCCAAAAGCTGGCGCATGCTGAAATCAGGCAGAGCCATTCTCATTTTCCTTTCCGGTTAGCCTCCACGGACACAGGCATTTTCGGACGAAGTCCTCGATGCCACCGGAGGTTTCAGCCGGATTTCTCCCGGGCAGACACCAAAGTCCGTGTGTGGAATGAGCGCGCATATAGAGGGGAAGTGCTCCAAACGCAAGCGCAACGACGCATTGTGTCGTAAGCAGATGAGTTGTCCGGATTAGGTAGCACGTGAGTTGTCCGGTTTTATCGCCAGCGGATGGAGGCTGGG